>CAYTNL010000020.1:40670-82016 GCA_964439145.1 uncultured Verrucomicrobiales bacterium | reverse complement strand
AGCAGTGGGCCAAGAGCCAGCGCCAGGACTGAATGGTCCGGGTGAGACGCTTACGCTCTTCGATCACAGCCGGTCCGGCGGCGTGCGCAAGGTGGTGGCCCGGAATCATCAGTTCATGGGTGTGAACCGGGCGGTGGCCTCGGTGGAGAAGCAGCGGGAACTGCAGAAAGGCTATCCGCCGGAGGAGCGAATCGTGTGGAAGGAGCACCGGTCCGAGACCGGCGAAACTATCAGCCTCCCCGAGCGAGCGCACCCGGATCTGGGCCGGCTTGGCGTTTTCTGGCACACCCAGGGCAGCGGAAAGTCCTACTCGATGCTGTTTTTCACCGAGAAGGTGCGACGCAAGGTGGAGGGTGATTTTTCCTTCGTCCTGATGACGGACCGGACGGATCTGGACGACCAGATCTACAAAACCTTCGCCGGGTGCGGCGCCGCCAAGGAGAACGCGCCGCGGGTGTCGTCGGGCAAGGCGATGCGCGAGGTGCTGGCGGGAAATCATCGCTATGTGTTCAGCCTGATCCACAAGTTCAACCAGCCGGTGGATCCGGAGCGGCCCTACTCGACGCGCGACGACATCATCGTGATCTCCGACGAGGCCCACCGCACCCAGAGCGGCAAGCTGGCGCGCAACATGCGGCTGGCGCTACCGAACGCGGGATTCCTGGGATTCACGGGCACCCCGCTGTTCAAGCGCGACGAGGAAACGCGACGAATTTTCGGCAGCTACGTGTCGCGCTACGACTTCCAGCGATCCGTCGATGATGGCGCCACGGTGAAGCTGATGTATGAGAACCGGGGCGAGAAGCTGGGATTGGCCCGAGCGGACCTGAACGACCGCATGGCGGAAAAGATCGAGACCGCCGACCTGACGCCGGAGGAGGAGATGCGGCTGGAGCAGTTGCTCGGTCAGGACTACGAGGTGATCACCGCAGACCGGCGTCTGGAACAGATTGCGGACGATTTCGTGGAGCACGCGGCGGCCCGGTGGCAGGCGGGAAAGTCGATGTTTGTCTGCATCGACAAGGTGACCTGCGGGCGGATGTATGAACTGATCCGCCCGCGTTGGAAGGCGAAGACCGAGGAACTGGAGGATGCTTTGGCCAATCTCGAGGCGGGCGTGTACACGGGTGACGAGTTCACGGACGCCCAGAAGTTGGAGATCGTTCGCCAACGCAAGCGTCAGATCGAGTGGATGCAGACCACGCTGATCGCGCCCGTTTTCAGCGAGGCTCAGGGCGAGGTCGCGGAATTCCGAAAATGGAAGATGGACGTGCGACCCCACCGGGCGCTGATGAAAAAGGGCTTCGAGCTGCCCGGCGGTGAGACCGTGGCGATGGACGACGCCTTCAAGGATGCCGAGCACCCGTTTCGCATCGCGATCGTCTGCGCGATGTGGTTGACGGGTTTCGATGTGGAATGTCTTTCCACGCTCTATCTGGACAAGCCGCTGAAGGCCCACACCCTGATGCAGGCCATCGCGCGGGCGAACCGAGTGTATCCGGGGAAGGCCTGCGGGGTGATCGTGGACTACAACGGGATGCTGAAAAGCTTGCGGGAAGCCATGGCACTCTACGCTCTCGGTGATGACACGGAAGAAAACGGCAGTTCCGGAGAGGGAACGGAAGAAGGCGAAGACGAATTGGTGCGTCCTTTGATCGAACTGGTGGAAGAGCTCCGCGAGGCGATCGAGGCCGCGGAGACGCACCTGGGCGGCCTCGGCTTCGACGTGGCGCGGCTGGACGGAGCGACAGGGTTTGACCGCATCGAGGCGATCCGCGACGCCAAAGACGCGCTGCTGACCAGCGACGAAGACCGGAGGCGGTTTCAAATCATGGCGCGGGAGGTGTTCTCCCGCTACAACGCCCTGTTGACCGAGCCAGCCGCACGCCCTTACACGCGGCGACGGGACGACATCGAGACCATCTACAAGAAACTCGATGAAGCCCGCGATCTGGCCGATGTGCACGCGACGCTGCGGGAACTGCACCGGGTGGTGAATCGGGCCATCGACCTCGCCCAATCCGTCCAAGGCGTGCGAGAGCATCCAGACTCCAAGATCTATGATCTGAGTCGCTTGGATCTCGAAGCCCTCCGTGAGGAATTTGAGAAAGTGACCCGGAAGAAGACCGCGGTGCGGGAACTCCGGGATGTGATCGAGGCGCGCCTGGAAAAGATGCTCGAGGTGAACCCCCTACGAATGGATTTCAATCGTCGGTATCAGGAAATCATCGCCGACTACAACCGGGAGAAAGACCGCGTGACGATCGAGCAGACCTTCGAGCGATTGGTGAACCTGGTGGATGAAATGACCGAAGAGGACCAGCGTTCGGCACGGGAAGGGCTGACGGAGGGTGAACTGGCGCTGTTCGATCTATTGGCGAAGGACGGGATGATGACCAAGGCCAGCAGGGAACGTGTCAAGCAAGCCAGCAGAGAACTGTTGGCCAGGTTGCGAACGATTTTGTCGAGGATGTCCGGATGGACCCGCAAACAGCAGACTCAAGCGGAGGTGGAAACCGCGATCCTGGACTTCGTGTTTCAGGAATTGCCCGACGAGTTCACTCCGGAGGCAAAGGAAGAAATCGCGGGTGAGGTATATCGCCACATTTGGTCGCAGAGTGAAGGCGGCAATTTTCCTCCAAAGGAGGCGGCGTAGCATTGCCGACAACTTTCACGGACCATTCCCGGCAGCCCTTGCGGATGAGTCCGGCGGGTGGCAGGTTCGGCGGAATTCTTCTATCCGATGAGTACCTCGCCCGCCGAAGAGCCCCGGCCCCACCACAACTCGCTGCGTCGCTACTTTCTGACCGGCTTGGTGGCGATCATCCCGTTGTGGATCACCTGGCTGGTGTTGTCGTTTCTCTTCAGCGTACTCTCGGGCATCGGCACGCCGATCGTGGAGTGGTTGGCGCGGGTGGTGGGGCCGAGGTATCCGGCTTTTGCCGAAATGTTGGAAAGCGAGACCGCCCAATCGGTGGTCGCCTTCACCCTGGTGGTGGCGAGCCTGTTTCTGCTCGGCTGGTTCACCACCAATGTGATCGGGCGCAGCCTGTTCGCATTCTTCGAGGGATTGCTCGACCGGATTCCTTTCGTCAAGACTATCTACGGATCGGTGAAAAAGCTGCTCATGGTCCTGCAGGACAAGCCCAAGGGGGACGTGCAGCGGGTGGTGCTGATCAGCTTCCCTTCACCGGAGATGAAGACTCTGGGGCTGGTGACGCGGACTTTTGTCGATGAGGTGAGCGGTCGGGAACTGGCGGCGGTGTATGTGCCGACGACGCCCAACCCGACCTCGGGCTATCTGGAGATCGTGCCGGTGGAGAACATCGTCTCCACGCCGTGGACACTCGACGAGGCCATGACCTTCATCGTGTCGGGCGGAGCCATCGCGCCAGACAAAATCGTTTACGACCGGCCGGTGACACCGCTGGCGGCGCCGAAACCGGCGGAGGCGTGACGACGAGACAGACCGGTTGCAAATGGGACGGGCGGGGGCTTTGATAGCGGAGCCCGATTCCCCCGTCTTTCTCCCCGCGGGTCGGGCCTTCTTTTTTTATCCCCAGTCCCCGTGTCAGAACACGCCAGCGAATCCCACCCGGCCTCCGATGCCGCCTCCGAGGCATCGGCGTCGGTCGCCGCTTTGGAGGAGGCGACTCTGGAGTTCGAGGAGCCGGGAGAGATCGCGGTGGCGCCGGCGGACTATGATTACAAGGTGCAGCTGGACATTTTCGAGGGGCCGCTGGACCTGCTGCTCTACCTGATCAAGCGCGACGAGGTGGACATCTACGACATCTCCATCGAGACGATCACCAAGCAATACATGGCCTATATCGAGACCTTCCGCATGCTGAACATCGGCCTGGCGGGCGAGTTCCTGGTGATGGCGGCGAACCTCTGCTACATCAAGAGCCGCACCCTGTTGCCGAAGCACCAGCAGCCGCCGGAGGAGGATGCCGAGGACGAGGATCCGCGCTGGGACCTGATCCGGCAACTGATCGAGTACAAGAAGTTCAAGGATGCCGCGACCTTCCTGCAGCGCCGCGAAAGCGAGCAGCAGAGCGTGTTCGCCCATGTGCCGGAGAAAATCGAATCGGACAAGAACCAGGAGCGTCCCCTGGCCGAGGTCAGCATCTTCGACCTGATCCGGGCTTTTCAGGGAATCCTGCAGCGCTTCAACGACGACGACGCGTTCAATGAGATCATCGATGAGCGCTGGACGGTGAGCGACAAGATCGATCATCTGCTGAAGACGATCGCTCCCGGGGCGATCGTGAAGTTTTCCGCCCTGTTCGAGGGCGTCAGCACCAAAGGGGAGGTGATCGTGACCTTTCTGGCGCTGTTGGAATTGATGAAACTGAACCATTTCCGGGTGCGGCAGGAATCCAATCTTGGCGAAATCGAGTTGCAACGGAACGAGAATTCGTGAAGGGAGCGGAGGCACAGAGCCCGCGCCCGCGAGTTTGGCGGCGCGACGCGACACCATGCATCTAATCAATATAGTGGAAGCGCTCATCTTCGCGGCGCCGGAGCCGATCTCGACTCCGGAGATCGTGAAGGCGGTGCGCCGCGCGGCCGAAGATCACGAGAGTGAGGAGGCCGAGGAGTGGCGCAAAGTGAGTCAGACCCGTGTGGAGCAGGTCATCGATGAACTGGGGGAACTCTACATCGAGTCGGGCCGGGCCATGCAATTGATCGAGGGCGCTTCGGGTTGGCGATTTGTGACGCGGCCGGAGTACGCCGATTTCGTCCGCGCGTTGCTGCCGGGCATGAGACCGGAACGGCTGAGTCCGCCGGCCCTGGAGACCCTGGCGATCATCGCCTACCGCCAGCCCATCACCAAGGCGGATATCGAGGCGGTGCGGGGAGTGGCGGTCGACGGCGTGCTGCAGAAGATCATCGAGCGGGGCCTGGTGAAGATAGGCGGGCGCGCCGATCTACCGGGGCGTCCTCTGCTGTATGAGACGACGGATCTTTTTCTGGAGCATTTCGGAGTGCGCAGTCTGGACGAGTTGCCGAACGCCTCGGAATTGCGGAATGTGCCGCTACCCTCCGCCAAAGCCGGGGAGGAGAACGAGGATGGCTCGACGCCGAAAGAGGAGCAGCTGAGACTGGCCGACGCCAAAGGCAGGATACTCGGTGAAGCAGAACCGGAGGATGAAGAACTGGAGGATGATGAGGAAGCTGTCGAGGATGAGCAAGGCGAGGTGATAGAGAGCGAGGATGCGGAAGCCGACGAGGAGGAGGCCGGATTGGAAGATGAAAACGAGGAGGTCGAGCCAATGTCATGACGCTGCAGGAACTCCGCCAGAAGATCGACGCCATCGACACGGAGCTGCTCAGGTTGCTGAACGAGCGGGCCGATGTGGTGCATGAGGTGGGGGTGATCAAGAAGCGCGACGGCCTGGAGATCTACGCGCCGGAGCGTGAGGACGCCCTCCTGAAAAGCCTGGTGGCGAAGAGTGTGGGCCGACTGCCCGAGAAGTCGATCCGCGCCATCTACCGGGAGATCATGTCGGCGGCCCTGGCGCTGGAGGAGGATCTCAAGATCGCCTACCTCGGGCCGCCCGGCACCTGGACGCACGAGGCGTCGATCAGCAAGTTCGGCCACAGCGTGAAGTATCTGCCGCAGGCAAATCTGGCGGATGTCTTCGATCAGGTGACGCGGAAAGAGGCCGACTACGGGGTGGTGCCGATCGAAAACTCCACCGAGGGCGCGGTGCGCGACATTTTCCAGCTCTTCACCACTCATCCGCTGAAAATCTGCGCCGAGGTGGCGCTGCCCATCGAGATTTGTCTCATGTCGACGGGCGAGTTGGACACGGTCGAGCGCGTCATCGGGCATCCCTCCATCATCGCGGCGGTGCGACACTGGCTGGCGCGGCAGGGTAGACCTTTCGAGTATGTGGAAACCTCCAGCACCGCGAAGGCGGCCGAGCGCGCGCTGGCCGATCCCGCCGCCGGCGCGGTCGGTAGCCTGTTGGCGGCGGAGCTGCACGGGCTGGTCCCGGTGGCCCGGCAGATTCAGGACGAGTCGACGGTGGCGCGTTTTTCCGTGGTGGGTCGAAAGTCGAGTCCGCCGACCGGCAATGATCAGACGCTGATGACCGTGGGCAGCGATGACATGGGGCGCAGCCTGGTGGATGTGTTGGCGACGCTGGAGTCGCTCGGGGTGGAGACCATCCGCGTCGATGGTCACGAGACGCACGGCGAGGGCGCGGCGGCGAAAGTGCTCATCCGCATGGAGGTGGTGGGCCACGCCGACGACGGGCCGGTGGCCGAGGCCATCGGGGCGCTGCGCCGGACGGGAAAAGTGGTCACCATCCTGGGGAGCTATCCACGCCCCTCCGAGTGAGCCTTCCTCCCCGGAGGACATCAACGTCGGATGGAATGGGGGGTGGAATTGGGAGTTATCGGTGCGATGCTTACCGCCGAGGCGGGAAATCTGCTTGATTTGCCGCGAGCGATTGCCCTAATTCGAGACATTCGCGTTTCCGTCATCCTTCCCCCTCATTCATGATCGCCACCGCCGAAGAGGACCGTCCCCACCCGCCGGTCGCCTATCTGGGACCCGAGGGCAGCTTCTCGCATTTCGTCGCGCGCAAACGCTTCGGCGAGACGGGACTCATCCCGCATGGCTCGGTGGACGAGGTGTTCGATTATCTCCAGTCGGCGCCGGAAAGTTTCGCCGTGGTGCCGATCGAAAATTCCTCCGGGGGCATCATCACTGCCACGGTGGACCGCATGATGGAGGAGGGCGCTCCCTACCATATCCGGGAGGAAATTTCCCTGAATGTGAAACTGGCCCTGCTGGGCAGGGAGGGGGATCACGTCACCAAGATCTATTCCCATTTCGCCCCTTTTTACCATTGCGGGAAATGGCTCAAGGCCAATTACGGTAGCGCCGAGCAGATCATCACCCCGAGCACCGCCCACGCCGCCATCACCGTGTCGCGGGAGAAAGGCTCGGCCGCCATCGGACCACGCGACAGTGCCGAGCGTTACGGGCTGGATGTGTTGCATTATCCCATCGACGCCGAGGTGCCGAATGTGACCCAGTTCTTCGTGGTCGCCCATGAGGCCAACGCCGACTCGCCGGAGAATTCCCGCACCAGTCTCGCGGTGGAGTTGCCCGACTCCTCCGGCAGCCTGTTCCGTTTCCTCGGCCCCCTGGCCGATCACGGGGTCAACCTGAAGCGAATCGAGTCCCGGCCGATCCTGGGGCGACCCAATCAGTATCGCTTTTTCATCGAGGTGGAGGGCAACCCCGCCGATTCCGATGTGAAACGCGCTCTTGAGGCCGCTCAGGCGTTTTGCCTCAAAATGCGGAATTTCGGTTCCTATCCCTCGGGCACTCGTTTCGAGTCCTGACCGGGTGGAGACGCGCGTGGCAAATCTCCCGCCGCGCCTCGGGTTCCGACACTGGGGTTTGACGGCCAGCGCCTTTCGGTTACAATCCCCGCCCCTTGAATCGCCGGAGGTGATCCCCGGGAAACTTTCTGACCGCTATGAAAATGTCTGGATATTCCAGGCAGGTCTCGGACCGCGCGGATGCGTAACCTTTCCGTGACCTGAGCAGGGTCGAAATTTTTTCCCCGGAAAGGAACAGTTCCGGCTTTTCGACAAGGGAATGCAATGGGCTCTCCGCGGAGAGCCGGGCCGGCGATCAATCCGTCGGCAATAACCGCAGCGAGACATTTTTTTTCATGAGCCGATACTACCAACTCCCCAAGGAAAGCCAGGGCAGTCTGCACCGCCCGGAACTGGAACGCGACGCCTGTGGCGTCGGAGTGGTCGCCCACATCAAGGGTGAGCGGAGCCGACGCATTCTGGATCTCGGCCTGAATTCCGTCTGCAACGTCACCCATCGCGGTGCGTTGAACGCGGACATGAAGACCGGCGACGGCGCCGGCGTGTCGACTCATCTGCCCTACGGGGTGCTGATCCCCGAAGTGGAGAAACGCGGAGTCTACCTCGACAGCCCGGACGAACTGGCGGTGGGGGTGTTTTTTCTGCCGGTCGGTGACAATGGGGACAATCTCAAGGGCCGCATCCTGGCCGAGGGCGTCATCCGGAATCGCGGGGTCGGCATCATCGGCTGGCGCGACGTGCCCACCGACGACGGAGCCTTGGGCGATCAGGCGCGCGAGACCCAGCCGGAGATCCGGCACCTGTTGTTGCGGCGTCCCGAGGGGATGGAGGGCGACGACTTCGAACGCACGCTGTTTCTGGCGCGGCGTGAGATCGAGATCAAGGCGCAGGAGGAGAATCTGGCCGGCTTTTACGTCGCCTCGTTGAGCCATCGGCTGATCAGCTACAAGGGGTTCATGGTGGCCACGGCGCTGGAGAAATATTTCCTCGATCTGCAGCGCCCGGAGTTCGAGACCGGCATTTGTCTCTATCATCAGCGTTTCTCCACCAACACCTTTCCCACCTGGGCATTGGCGCAGCCCTTCCGGATGCTGGCGCACAATGGCGAGATCAATACCCTGCGCGGCAACCGCAATTGGCTCAACAGCCGGATCGGGCAGTTCAAGAGCGAGGTCTGGGGCAACAACATGCACCTGCTCAACAAGCTGTTCGACCCCGACGCCTCGGATTCCGCCAGTCTCGATCAGGCGCTGGAGCTGCTGGTGCTGTCGGGGCGCTCCGTGCCCCACGCCATGGCGATGCTGGTGCCGCCGGCTTGGCGCATCGACCCCTTCACCCCGCCCGAAGTGGCCGATTTCTACAAATATCACAGCTGTTTCTGCGAGCCGTGGGATGGACCGGCGGCTCTGGCCTTCACCGATGGGCGCACCGTCGCCGCCAGCCTGGATCGCAATGGTCTCCGGCCCGCGCGTTTCAAGGTCACCAGCGACGGCATTTTCAGCCTCGGCTCCGAGGTCGGCACCTGCTACCTGGCCGATGAGACGGTCATCGAAAAAGGGCGACTCGGCCCGGGAGAGATGATCGTGGTCGATACCGAGAAAGGCGAGATCCTGCGTGACGCCGAGATCAAGCGTCGGCTCGCCTCCCAGCGACCCTACAGCCAGTGGTTGGCGGAAAACCGGATCAATTTCAGGGAACGCGTCGCCGCGAAACCCGCCGCGCCCGAGGGGGACCTCGATTTTCTCACCCTGTCGCAGACCCAGGTCACCCACGGCTACAACAAGGAAGAGCTCGAGATGGTCATCGCGCCGATGGCGAAGGATGGGATGGAGGCCATCTACTCCATGGGCGACGACGCCGCGCTCTCGGTGCTGTCCCTGAAGCCCAAGGTGCTGTTCACCTACTTCAAGCAACTGTTCGCCCAGGTGACGAATCCGCCGATCGATCCCATCCGCGAGCACCTCGTCATGTCCATCGAGGCCGACATCGGGCCGGAGCGCAATCTGCTCACCGAGACGCCGGATCATGCCCGCGTCATTCACCTCGACTCACCCTTCCTCTTTCCGCATCAGCTCCAAGCCCTCGAGACTCTCGAGCCGTCCTTCCCCAGCGCCCGGATCGATATCACCTGGCCCGTGGCTGATGGAGCGCAGGGACTGAAGCCGGCCATCGACCGCCTCTGCGCCGAGGCGGAAAAGGCCATCGACGGTGGCGCCCAGATCCTGGTGCTCTCCGACCGGGCCACCGACCATGATCGCGCGCCCATCCCCGCGCTGATGGCCGTCGGCGCGGTCCACCACCACCTCACCAACGCGCAGAAGCGGATGAAGACCAGCCTCATCGTCGAGACCGGCGAGGCGCGCGACGTGCACCACATGGCCTGTCTCATCGGATTCGGCGCCACCGCCGTGTGCCCCCATCTGGCGCACGAGACGGTGCGCGAGCTGATCGAGACGGACAAGAAAGACAGCTTCGGCGGACTTTCTGTTCCCGAGGCCCAGGTTCGCTACCACAAGGCGCTGGAAAAAGGCCTGCTCAAGATCATGTCGAAAATGGGCATTTCCGTGCTCAACAGCTACCAAGGGGCGCAGATTTTCGAGGCCGTGGGCATCGGCGACGAAGTGGTCGAAAAATGCTTCGAGGGCACCCCGTCCCAGATCGGCGGTATTGGCTTTGCCGAGATCGCCGCCGAGACACTCCAGCGTCATGGAGAAGCCTGGGGCGGCGCCGTCCCTGGCGAAGAGCCCCTGAAACTCGAGGATCCCGGTTTTTTCCGGCCCCGTCGCGGAGGTGAGGTCCACGCGGTCAGTGGTCCGGTGATCAAAAATTTCCACACCTTCGTCAAGACCGGATCCCCCGAGGACTATCAGAAATACCTGGAGGAGTGGAAACTGAACCGGCCGAACGCCCTCCACGATCTCTTTGATCTGGTGCCCTCGGCCAACGGACCCATTTCCATCGATGAAGTCGAGCCGGTCGAGGACATCCGCCGCCGCTTCACCACCGCGGCCATGTCCCTCGGCGCGCTCAGTCCCGAGGCCCACGAGACCCTCGCCATTGCCATGAACCGCATCGGCGGCAAATCCGACTCCGGCGAGGGCGGCGAGGATTCCAGCCGCTTCAAGCCCTATCCCAACGGCGATTGGGCCAACTCCAAGATCAAGCAGGTCGCGTCCGGGCGTTTCGGCGTCCACGCCGAATACCTCATGTCCGCCGAGGAGATCGAGATCAAGATGGCCCAGGGCGCCAAGCCCGGCGAGGGCGGACAACTGCCCGGCCACAAGGTCAACGAGATCATCGCCAAACTCCGCCACACCCAGCAGGGCGTCACCCTCATCTCGCCGCCGCCCCACCACGATATCTACTCCATCGAGGATCTCGCCCAGCTCATCCACGACCTCAAAGAGATCAATCCCCGCGCCAAAGTCTGCGTGAAACTCGTGGCCGAAACCGGCGTCGGCACCATCGCCGCCGGGGTCGCCAAGGCCAATGCCGACGTCATCCTCGTCTCCGGTCACGACGGCGGCACGGGTGCCTCTCCGCTCAGCTCCATCAAATACGCCGGGCTGCCCTGGGAGATCGGCGTGGCCGAAACCCAGCAGGTACTCATGCTCAACGGTCTGCGCGAACGCGTCACCCTGCGGACCGATGGTGGCCTGCGCACCGGCGTCGACATCATCCACGCCGCCGCCCTCGGTGCCGAGGAGTATAATTTCGGCACCATCGCCCTCATCGCCATGGGCTGCGTCTACGTGCGCCAGTGCCATCTCAACACCTGCCCGGTCGGTATCGCCACCCAGGATCCGGCGAAGATCGCCAAATTCAAAGGCACTCCCGACATGGTGGTGAACTTCTTCAACGCCGTGTCCCAGGAAGTGCGCGAGCACCTCGCCATGCTGGGAGTGAAAAAACTCGACGATCTCATCGGGCGGCCCGAGTTCCTCCGCCAGCGCGAGGTGCCCGGCCATCCCAAAGCCAACCTCATCGACCTCGGCCGCATCCTCCGCGATGTCGGTAGGGAAAGCGACCGGGGTCTCGCCCGCATCCGGCTCAAGGATCGCAACGACGGTCTCCACGCCGCGCCTCTCGATGACAAGATCATCCAGGACGCGCGCAACTCCATCCGCGACAAGGAGCCCATCAAGCTGTCCTACAAGATCAAGAACACCCACCGCAACATCGGCACCAAACTCAGCGGCGTGGTCGCCGACCACCATGGCAACCACGGCCTGCCCGACGACACCATCGACATCGCGCTCGAGGGCAGCGCGGGCCAGAGCTTCGGTACCTTCCTCTGCGGCGGCATCCGGCTCACCCTCACTGGCGAGGCCAACGACTACGTCGGCAAAGGCATGTGCGGCGGCGAGATCATCGTTCGCGCCCCGGAGCATCGCGGCTTCGTGCCCCACGAAAACTCCATCGCGGGCAACACCCTCATGTATGGCGCCACCGGCGGCAGACTCTTCATCAATGGACGCGCCGGCGAGCGGTTCTGCGTTCGCAACTCCGGCGGTACCGCCATCGTCGAGGGCATCGGCGACCATGGCTGCGAATACATGACCAACGGCCTCGTCGTCATCCTCGGCGCTACCGGGAAAAACTTCGGCGCCGGCATGAGCGGTGGACTCGCCTTCGTCCTCGACCTCGATGACCGCTTCGAGAAGCTCTACAATCCCGAGATGGTTCAGGTCTCGCCGCTCGATGATCCCGAGGACATCAACACCGTGAAGCAACTCGTCTACCAGCATCTCGAGCGCACCGACAGCGAGCGCGCCTCGGAGATCCTGGCCGATTGGGAAAGCTACCGGGCCAAATTCCGCAAGGTCCATCCCCGGGCCGACGTGGTCGATGCCAAGCCCGCTCCGGCTCCCACGGAGGCCGCCTCCAAGTAAGGCCGCTTTTTCGGAGCCCGCCCACATCATGAAAGCGATCCTGCTCGTGGCGGCCGGCGGCGCGGGCGGGGCGCTGCTCCGCTGGTTCATCGCCGGCGGGGTGGATCGTCTCGTCGGTGGCGCCGGGGACGGTGGGGGATCGAAATTCCCCTGGGGCATCCTCACCGCCAACCTGCTCGGTTGCCTCGCCATCGGCGTGCTCTACGGCCTCGCTGAAACCCGCGACTGGCTCACCGACGCCACCCGCTGGCTCTTGCTGGTGGGCTTCCTCGGCAGCTTCACCACCTTTTCCACCTTTGGCTGGAACAGCTTTGATCTCATGCGCCACGGTCACCCCGCCCTCGCCCTGACCAATATCCTCGTCAGCGTGGTTCTCGGGTTGCTCTGCGTCTGGGGTGGCTACACAGCGGTCAGGTAAGGACGGTGGGGCGCGGAAACTTTCATTTGCCAGACCCCTCATCCGGGAGCTAAGGTGGGAAAGTCTCTCCCCGATGGAAGGGGAACGCGGCCGGTCTGCCTTTTCACTCTCGCGACCGGCCACTGGTCGCCACGGCGAGCGGGCATCATGCCCGATCTCATTTTTGCGTCTGCCCCTTCTGTCAGACCATCGCGCCCGGCGCCTATCGCCTGCGTGTTGTCGGACGCCCGCCTATCGGGCCCGACCGGTCACGGGCCAAACTGAAAACCCTTGTCAATAACACCCACTTGAAAGATCGCCTACTCAACGCCCTGCGTGGCGGACGCCGCTCCACCAACGCCATCGGCCGCATTCAAATCACCCGGGGAGGCCGGGGGTTCCTGATTCCCGAAGATTCCACCCTCCCGGAAATCGCCATCAGCGCCCGTGATACCGGGAACGCCTTTCACGACGATCGCGTGGTCGTCTCGACCGGGGGCGACTCGTCACCCCGCGTCATCGAGATTCTCGAACGCCGCCGCACCCGGTTCGTCGGCACCCTCCGGCGCGCGGACGGCAGGCTGCAAGTCAGCGCGGACGATCCCCGCGTCTCCCGCGTGTTCGAGATCCGGCAGACCAAAGGACGCGGACGCCCGCCCCGTGTCGGAGAAAAAGTCATCGTCGAACTGACGCGCTGGAATCCCGGCCGCGGCAATCCCGAGGGCCGGATCGTCGAGACACTCGGCGCGCCCGGTACCGAAGGCGTCGACATGCTCGGCGTGCTCCGCCATTACCAGCTCGACGCGGCATTTCCTGCCGAGGTGATCAGGGAGGCGAAGAGTTTCGGGAATCGCGTCAGAGCCGAGGATCTCCGGGACCGGCGCGATTGCCGGGAGCATTCCGTCATCACCATCGATCCCGATGACGCCAAGGATTTTGACGATGCCATCTGCCTGGAGTCCGCCGGTCGCGGTCGCTGGCGGCTCTGGGTGCATATCGCCGACGTCTCCCACTACGTGCGTCCGGGCTCGGCGCTGGACGAGGAGGCGAAACGCCGCGGAAACTCCACCTACCTCGTGGATCGGGTCGTGCCCATGCTGCCCGAGGAACTGAGCAACGAGCTCTGCTCGCTCAAGCCCTCCGTCGATCGACTGACCAAGTGCGTGGAGTTTCTCCTTTCCGACGATGGCAAGGTGTTGAAAACCGATTTCTATCCCGCCGTCATTCACTCCCGGCGTCGCTATACCTACGCCGAGGCCATGGCCGCGCTGGACAGGCCGCCCGCCGACGCCATCGAGACCATGCTCCATGCCGCCGGTCGGCTGGCCATGGCGGTGCGGGCGCGGAGATTCCGGGCCGGATCCCTGGATCTCGATTTCCCCGAGACCAAGATTCGGTTGGATGATCGCGGCAGGATCGCGCGGATCGAGCGCATGGAGAGCGACCTCTCCCACCAGTTGATCGAGGAATTCATGCTCCTGGCCAACGAGGCTGTCGCCGAACGATTGATGAAAACGAAGCGTCCCGCCCTCTATCGAGCCCACGAGGCGCCGGATCCGGACCGCCTCCAGGGCTACCGCGACGAGGTGCTCAGCCACCAGATCCCCTGCGGCAATCTCAGCCGTCCCCAGGAGGTGCGGAAACTCCTCGGCCTGCTCGGCGAACTCGCCGTCGGTCCCGCGCTCAAGATCGGTTTCCTGAAATCCCTCAACCGCGCCCGCTACGCCGCCGAACCGCTGGGCCACTATGGTCTGGCGAAGAAGAAGTACACCCATTTTACCTCCCCGATACGACGCTACGCCGATCTCGTCGTCCACCGGAGCCTGTTCGGCGCGCGGGAGCGCGACCGGCACGGGGCCCTGAGCCGGGTGGCGGATCACCTGTCCGCCACCGAGCGCAATTCCGCCGACGCCGAGCGGGACAGCAAGGAGGTGAAACTCCACGCCCATCTCCTGGAGCAGATTCGTGTCGGAAAACGCGAGCGTTTCCCGGCACGGGTGACCCGCTTGAGCGACTTCGGCTTTTTTGTGGACGTCGACGCTCTCGGGATGGGTGGGCTGGTCCCGCTGACATTGCTCGATGACGATCACTACCGACACGAGGCGCGCGGCAACCGCGTCGTCGGTCAACGCCGGGGCAGAGTCTTCCGGCTGGGCGATGTCATCGAGGTCGAGGTCGCGAAAGTCGACACCGATCGGCGGATTGTCGATTTCCGACCCGCCTCGCGCCCGCCATCGCGGAGAAAGCGTTCCCGCGGTCGCCGTCGGACCGCGGCCGTCGCGTGACGGGTATCGGGCTTGTCATCGGACGAGGCAGTGGTTACAAACTGCGCCGATGTCCGATGATAGGGTCACCATCGTCAATCTCCTCTCGGGGCCGCGGAATGTCTCCACGGCGCTCATGTATTCATTCGCCCAGCGGTCGGACACCGCCGTGGTGGACGAGCCGCTCTACGGCCATTACCTGCGCCTGACCCATGCGCCTCAGCCCCATTGGGAGGAGATGCTGGAAATACTGGAGACCGACGGGGAGAAAATCGTCCGTGAAGTCATCCTGTCCCCGCCACCGGGAAAGGCCGTCTGGTTCATCAAGAACATGGCCCATCATCTCATCGATCTGGACGTGACCTGGTTGTCCGATCCTCGGGTGGTGAATGTGTTTCTGATTCGGGATCCCGCCCAGATGCTGCCCTCGCTCATCAACCAGATTGCCGAGCCAACCATGCGTGACGCCGCCTACGAGAGCCAGGCGCGTTGGTTTCGCGAGTTGGACGCCGCGGGTTTGGAGCCGCAGGTGCTCGACGCCAGGGCATTGTTGCTCGATCCCGAGGGAGTGCTCACCGAGCTGTGCCGTCGCGTCGGAATCGATTTCGATCCCTTCATGCTCGCCTGGGAAGCCGGCCCTCGCCCCGAGGATGGTCCCTGGGCGAAGTACTGGTATCACAACCTTCACCGTTCCACCGGTTTCGGTCCGTATACCGTGAAATCCGAACCCTTCCCCGACCGGCTCCGACCCCTGCTCGAAGCATGCCTGCCCCACTACCAATTCCTGCTCGGGCGCGCCATTCAAGAGGGTTGGGTCGCCGACCCAACAGGGTCAGCCGCCACGTCTGAAAACTGAATCCTGAAATCTGAAAACTCCCTTTCCCATGCCATCGACACCCGCTCCCGATTTTGTCCCCCGGCCCATCCTGCCGGATCCGCGCAACGAACACATCCGGATCTGGGTCGGCGACCGGCTCTGGCCCCGGGACGAGGCGCGGGTGTCGGTGTTCGATTCCGTGGTCCAGGGAGGGGACGCCGTCTGGGAGGGACTCCGCATCTACGCCGGGCGCGTGTTTCAACTCGACGCCCATCTCGACCGACTGTTCGCCTCGGCCAAGGCGCTCGCGTTTGAGAATGTGCCGACGCGCGACTACGTCAGGTCGGCGATCTTTCAGACGCTGGAGGCCAACGGCATGCGGGTCGGGGCGCATCTACGTCTCACCCTGACGCGGGGGAAAAAGGTGACCTCCGGGATGTCGCCCACCAACAATCAGTATGGCTGCACCCTCATCGTGCTGGCGGAGTGGAAGGCGCCGGTATACGACAACGACAAGGGCATCCGCCTCATCACTTCGGCGATCCGGCGCAACAGTCCGCAGTTTCTCGATTCCAAGATTCACCACAACAATCTGCTCAACAACATCCTCGCCAAAATCCAGGCCAATCTCGCGGGGGTGGATGACGCCATCATGCTGGATGATCGCGGATTCGTCTCGGAGACCAACGCGACCAACCTGTTCGTGGTCAGAAATGGGACGGTGCTGACGCCCACGGCCGACTCCTGTCTGCCGGGGATCACGCGCGGGGTGGTGATGGGTATTTGCCGTGAGCACGAGATCCCCCTGGTCGAGCGAAATCTCTCCCTCGCGGAAGTGCACACCGCCGATGAATGCTTCACCACCGGAACCATGGGCGAACTCAGCCCGGTGGTGGAGGTGGATGGCCGCATGATTGGGGAAAAGGGCGGCTGTGGCCCGACGACCCGGAGGCTCCGTGACATTTACGGGGCCAAGACGGCGTTGGAAGGCGAAAAGCTTCCATTCTAAGCATTCCCCCCGGGGAGGCGGGGGCGAGCTCAAGTCATTGGTTTTCAATGACAAAAAGGTGGCGACACCGCTGCTGCTTCAGAAGCCTTGATAATCAAGTAATATTATAAATACAATCGCAATTCGATTTTTTATAATAATAAGTATTTTCTAAGTTGATTTTGGCTCAAAATTTTATTAAATTCACAGTAACTATAGTCTTGTTTTTGAGAATTGAGAATCCCTCCGGGAAACGAATCAACTTTGAATGGAAATCATAGGTTGCCAGACTGACATCGCTTGGGAGGATCGAGAAGAGAACTTCGCGAGGATTGACGCGCTCCTGAGAGACATCGAGATCGCGCCGGGTTCCTTGCTGGTGTTCCCGGAACTCTGCACGGCGGGCTTCTCCATGAACGTGGAGGCGATCGCGGAGCCGGCGAACGGTCCCTCCTCGGTGTATTTCTCGAATTTGGCGAGCCGTTTGGGAAGTCATGTCATCGCCGGCATACCCGGCCGCGACCGGTCGAGTGGACGCGGACGCAACGAGGCGGTGTGTTTTTCTCCCCAGGGTGATGAGAAAGCGCGTTACCGGAAGAACCGGCTGTTCCCGCTCGTGGAGGAGGGCCGCCACTACGAGGCGGGCCTGTCGGGAGTGATCGTCGATTGCGATGGATGGAAAGTGGCGCCGCTGATCTGCTACGACCTGCGTTTTCCCGAGTTGTTCCGCTCATCGGCCCGGGTGGGGGTGGATGTGTTCGTGGTGATCGCGAACTGGCCGGCGCCGCGGGAGGAGCACTGGGTCACCCTGCTGCGGGCGCGGGCGATCGAGAATCAGGCTTATGTGGTGGGGGTGAATCGTTGCGGCTCCGACCCCGCCCTCGCCTACTCGGGAGCCAGTCTGATCGTGGGGCCGACCGGGGAGATCCTGGCGCGGGCGGGATCGGGGCCGGAAGTCCTGCGTGTCGGATTGGACAGAGGCGTGATCGATGAGTGGCGGGTCCGTTTTCCTGCCTTGGCGGAATGGATCGCGGCTTGAGCCGGGAAGTTTCTGAAATGATGAGCACCGAAAGACCAGTGATACAGATCAGCGCCACCTTCACCGCCGAGCCGGTGGGGGAGGGGTTGGCATTCTGGCTAGGCGAGTTGGGCATCGAGGCGGAGATTCGATTTTCTGGATACCAACAGGTCCTGCAGCAGGCGCTGGATCCCGCGAGCGAGAGCGCGATGAACCGGGGCGGTTTCAATGTGTTTCTGATCCGGCCGGAGGACCTGGCGAACGGCGGGCAGGTGTCCGAGGTCTTTGGTGAGGTGGAGGAGGCGTTGATCGGTCTGGCGGGGCGCAATCCCGCGACGCAGTTGGTGCTCTACGCTCCGCATCGGGACCGTGTGGCGGAGACGACCGGGCGCGAGTCGGAGTCGGTGCGACGACTGGGAGCCGTCTCGAACATTGACGCCCTGACCACGGAAGAGTGGACATCGCTCTATCCGGTGGCGGATCCCCATGACGCCGAGTCGGAGCGGTCGGCGGGCATACCCTACACCGAAACCCAGTTCGCGGCCCTGGCCACCATGTTGGCCAGGCGGATCGGGGCGCATCTCCGTCCCCCGGCCAAGGTGCTGGCTCTCGATGCCGACCACACCCTGTGGCGAGGCGTATGCGGCGAGGACGGCCCGGAGGCGCTGGGCATGGACGGACCGTGGCGGGCGGTGCGCGAGTTTGCCCGCTCGTGCCGGGAGCGCGGAGTGCTGCTGTGCCTGTGTTCGAAAAACAGCGAGGCGGATGTCGACCGCGTATTCGCCCGACGATCAGAGGATCTTGGGCTAACGAGGGAAGACTTCACGGGATGGCGGGTCAACTGGCTGCCGAAATCGGAGAATCTCGCGTCGCTCGCGCGAGAGTTGAATCTGGGCATCGGGAGCTTCGTGTTTCTCGATGACAATCCGGCGGAGGTCGCGGAGGTGACCGCGAATTGCCCGGGAATCACCGCCCTGACCCTGCCGGCCGATACCGGGGAGATTCCGGCATTTCTCCAGCATCTCTGGAGCCTGGACCGGGCGCGGATGACAACGGAGGACGCGGCGAGGGCTGAATTCTATCGTCAGGAATCCGAGCGTCGCCGCTTGGGCGAATCGGCCCCGAGTTTCGCGGACTTTCTCGCGGGCTTGCGGCTGCGCATCGACATCGAGGAGATTTCGGAGGGCGATTTGGCGCGGGTGTCGCAGTTGACCCTGAGGACCAATCAGTTCAACGCGAACAGTCTGCGCCTGTCCGAGAGCGAACTACGGGATTGGTTGGCGACGGGGCGGCGTGGCTACGCGGTGCGGGTGACGGATCGTTTCGGTGACTATGGATTGGTCGGGGCGATGTTCCCCGGGATCGCCGCCGGGGGTGGCGTGCTGGCGGTGGACGGCTTTCTGCTCAGCTGTCGCGCGATGGGCAAGGGGGTGGAGCGCGCGATGGTCCAGAGCCTGGCGGCGAAGGCGTTGGATTTGGGGGCCGGACGTCTGCGATTCGCTTTTGCGGACACGGACCGGAACGAGCCCTGTCGCAGATTCTTCGAAATGATCGGCGCGGAGCGCGTCTCCGACGGCGGAGATTTTGAGCTCGAGGCGCGCTTGGCGGCGGACCTGCCGTTGATCCCCATCGAGGCGGCTCCGAGCGGCGCTGTCGGCGCGGCCGGCGTCGGTGAGTCGGGAAAACGACCGGGGCTGACCAGCCAACTCGCCGAAATGATCGCGGGAGATCTGCGATCCCCCGGGAATCTGGTGGCGCGACTCAGGGCTGCGGGGTCGCGTCCGCGTCCGGAAATTTCCCAGGCCTATGTCCGACCGGGGCGGGAAATCGAAAAACGGATCGCCGATATCTGGCGGGAGATTCTCAAACTGGAAACCGTGGGAGTGGAGGATCCGTTCGCCGCGCTCGGTGGCACCTCGTTGCAAATGGTGCGGCTGCACGCGGCGTTGAGGCGGGAATTCGACGCGCCGATCGCCCTGGCAGAGCTATTCGAGCTCCCGACGATCACGGCGATCGCCCGTCGCCTGGAGGGCGGGAGGGAACAGGTCACCGGGCAGGCTGCGGAGGTGGGGCTGTCGGAGGTGTCCGACGCCGTGGCCATCGTCGGATTGGCGTTGCGAGTGCCGGGCGCCGACAATCCCGAGACGTTCTGGGATAATCTCGCGGCGGGGGTGGTGTCGCTCTCCCGTTTCGAGCGGGATGAGATCGACAACCCGGAGGATTTCGACAAGCCGGATTTCGTGCCGGTGAAAGGCATCATTGATGGGGTGGATCAATTCGACGCGTCGTTTTTCGGCATTCTACCGAAGGACGCGAAGATCATGGATCCCCAGCAGCGGATCTTTCTGGAACTGGCCTGGGAGGCGATGGAGCGTGCCGGTTACGCGCCCGACACCACGCGGGACCGGGTGGGGGTGTACGCGGGCGCCTATTTCGACTCCTACCTGCTCGCCAACCTGTGCACCGACCGCGAGTTTCTCGCCGACCTCATTCCCTCGATCCAGGTGGGCTCGCTCCAGACCGAGCTTGGCAATGACAAGGATTATCTGGCGACCCGGGTGGCGTTCAAACTGAACCTGCGTGGTCCAGCCATGACGCTGCAGACCGCGTGCTCGACATCGATGGTGGCGATCGTGGAGGCGTGCCGGGCGATCCGGTCAGGACTCTGCGACATGGCGCTGGCCGGCGGGGTCACGGTGACCTTGCCGCTGAGGCGTGGGTATCACTACACCGAGCAGGGCATGTTGTCGGGAGACGGGGACTGTCGCGCGTTTGATGAAAAGGCCTCGGGCACGGTCTTCGGCAATGGCGCGGGGGTGGTGGTGCTGAAGCGGCTCAGCGACGCGATTCGCGACCGCGACCACATCCACGCGGTGATTCGCGGCTCCGGATTGAACAATGACGGGGGGGTGAAACACAGCTACACCGCGCCCAGTGTGGAGGGACAGGCGGATGTCATTCGCATGGCGCATCGCGATGCCGGCATCGATCCCCGGACCGTCACCTACATCGAGGCGCACGGCACCGGCACGCCGCTGGGCGATCCCATCGAGGTCACGGCGCTGACCAAGGCGTTCCGCGCGTCGGGCATGGAGGAGCGCCAGACTTGCGCCATCGGGTCGCTCAAGCCGAACATCGGTCATCTCGACGTCGCATCGGGCGTGTGCGGCGTCATCAAGACGGCACTGTCCCTGGAGCGGGCGATGCTGCCGCCCTTGCCGCATTTTCAGAAACCGAATCCGAAGATCGATTTCGCCAACAGCCCTTTCTATGTGAACACCGCCCTGACACCCTGGAAACCGGGTGCGGAGGGACAACCGCGCCGCGCGGGAGTCAGTTCCTTTGGGGTGGGCGGAACCAACGCGCACGTGGTGGTGGAGGAGGCTCCCGTGATCGAATCGGGGCCTTCGACCAGGTCGGCCCAGCTTTTTCTCCTGTCGGCCCGCACCGATACCGCGCTGGAGAAGGCGGGCGGACGGTTGGCTGAGCACACCGGCAATGCCCCCGGCACGCTGACGCCCGCCGATGTCGCCTGGACCCTGAGCGTGGGGCGCAAGCCTTTCCGCTGTCGGCGCGCGGTGGTGGCGGAGAATTTCGCGGATCTCGCGTCCAGGCTCGCGTCCGGCGCGGGAGTGACCGGAGTGGCGGATCGCAGCAACCCGCCGGTGAATTTCCTCTTTCCCGGCCAGGGAGCCCAGCATGTCGGGATGGCGCGGGATTTCTACGAGGCCGAGCCGAGGTTCCGCGTGTTGGTGGATCACTGTTCGGCGCTGTTGCGTCCCCATCTCGGGCTCGACCTGACCGATGTGTTGTTCCCGCCCGAGGGGGTTGACGCGGAAGCGGCGGCGGATCGGCTCAAGCACACCGTGCTGGCCCAGCCGGCGATATTCGTGGTGGAATACGCGATGGCCGATCTCTGGCGCCATTGGGGCGTGGAGCCGACCGCGATGATCGGGCACAGCGTGGGCGAGTTCGTCGCGGCTTGTCAGGCGGGAGTCTTCGGGCTGGAGGATGGTCTGAGATTGCTGGCGGAACGCGGTCGCCTCATGGGCGAACTGCCCGGAGGTGGCATGCTGTCGGTGCGGCTCCCCGCGGCCGAGCTGATCCGTCGCATGCCGGACACCCTCGATCTGGCGGCGGTCAACGGCCCATCGCTCTGCGTGGTGGCGGGGCCGCGTGAGCGGTTGACGGCTTTCGCGGCGGAGTTGGAGGCTGACGGGGTGATCGCGAAAGAATTGCACACCTCGCACGCCTTCCATTCGCGGATGATGGATGCGGTGATTGATCGTTTCGCCGACTGTTTCGCGGGCATCGAACTGCGGGCTCCGTCACTGCCCATCCTGTCCACGGTGACGGGTGAGTGGCTGACCGAGGCGGAGGCCACCGACCCCCGCTATTGGGCGAAGCATCTGCGGGAGACGGTGCGTTTCCACGACGCGGTCGTCAGTATCGGAAATGACCAACCCGAACAGATCTTCCTTGAGGTGGGACCCGGCCAGACACTCGCCGGGCTGGCGCGTCAGTCCCTGGACCGCAAGGCCGGTCACGTGACCGTCGCCACCTGTCGCCATGTCAAGGAGCCGGGGTCGGATCACGCCAACGCGCTCGAGTCTCTGGGGCGACTCTGGGTCGAGGGAGTCGGGATCAATTGGGAAAATTTCTACAGCCACGAGGCCCGCAAGCGCGTGGTACTGCCGGGCTATCCGTTCGAAAGAAAACGCCACTGGGTCGATCCCACACCCCTGAACGCCGTCGGCACTCCGGGCGTACCCGTCCCGGCGTTGGCGGAACAGAGCATCTCAACATTTGTAGTGGAACCACCAATGCCTTCTCAAGCAGTCATGAGCATCCCCGACACCCCCTCCCGCGCCGACAATCTGGGCAACGCCGTTCGCGGCATACTCACGGAGTTGTCCGGCATTCCCGGGGACGAGATGCCCGGGTCGTCGACCTTTCTCGAGCTTGGGTTTGATTCCCTGTTGCTCACCCAGGCCAGCAAGGCGCTGCAGGATGAGTTCCAGACCGAGATCACGCTGCGACAACTGATGTCCGATCTGGCGAGCATCGACGCCATGGTGACACATCTCGACGCGGTGTTGCCCGCCGAGCGGTTCCGTCCCGAGGCGGCTCCGGCTCCGGTCGCGGCGCCCGTTTCTACCCCGATTCCGGCGGCGGCGCCCGCTCCGGTTTCCCCGGCTGCCTCACCCGTGGCGATGACGATACCGACCTCCGGGGGCGCGATGGAAGCGCTCGTCTCGCAGCAGCTCGAGTTGATGCGCCAGCAGATCGCCCTGCTTCAGGGAGCGCCCGCGACCGTGCCCGCATCATTGCCCGCGCCCGTCACGACTCCCGCTCCGGTACCGTCTCCCGCTCCGGCTCCGAAACCGGTGTCAACGCCCGCCTCGGCTCCCGCGCCCGCGTCTGACGTTTCCGCCCCATCGACCACCATCAGTCGCGACGCCGAGACGTTGACTGACCAACAGCAGCGTCATCTCGACGAGTTGATCGCCAAATACATCGGGAAGACCCGCACCTCGAAGGAGCTGACCGCGAAGTATCGTCAGTGGTATGCCGATCCGCGGACGGTGTCCGGTTTCAACCGCAATTGGAAGGAGATGATCTACCAGATCGCGGTGAAGAAATCGAAAGGATCGCGCCTGCTCGACATCGACGGCAACGAGTACATCGATCTGCTCAACGGCTTCGGGCCGAACTTTCTCGGGCATTCGCCGGACTTCGTCACCAAGGCGCTCCACGAACAACTTGATCGCGGTGTCGAGGTCGGCCCGCAGTCGGTCACCGCGATGGAGGCCGCCAAGCTGTTCTGCGAGATCACCGGCAACGAGCGTGCCAGCTTCGTGAACACCGGATCGGAAGCCGTCCAGGCCGCCATGCGGCTCGCGCGGACCGTGACCGGGCGCGACAAGATCGTGGTTTTCACCAAGGACTATCACGGCAACTTCGACGAGATGCTGGTACGCTCCGTCGGGGAGGGCGACCGTCGCCGCTCCCTGCCCATCGCTCCCGGCATTCCCTTCCGCGCGGTGGAGGATGTCATCGTGCTCCCCTACGGCACCGACGAGGCTCTCGAAGTCATTCGCGACCGCGCCCACGAATTGGCCGCCGTCATTGTCGAACCGATCCAAAGTCGGCGCCCGGAATTTCAACCGAAGGAGTTCATCCGCGAAGTCCGCTCCATCACCGAGAAATCCGGCACCGTGTTCGTCTTCGACGAGGTCATCACCGGCTTCCGCACCGGTCCCCACGGCGCCCAGGAATTCTACGGCGTAAAGGCCGACATCGCCACCTACGGCAAGGTGATCGGCGGAGGCATGCCCATCGGCGTGGTCGCCGGCAAGGCCGAATACATGGACACTTTCGACGGCGGCATGTGGCAGTATGGCGACGATTCCTTCCCCGAGAAAGGTGTCACCTTCTTCGCCGGCACGTTTGTCCGTCACCCGCTGGCGATGGCGGCCACCAAGCAGGTACTGCTTTTCCTCCGCGACCAGACGCCCGAGTTCTGGAGCACGGTGCGCGAGCGGGCGAACCGACTCGCGGGTTCGGTCGATCGCATGTTCCAGGAAAACGAGGCGCCTTTTCGGATGCCGAACTTCGGATCGCAGATGTTCGTGCGAGCGGAGGAGGGTCACAAGTACGCCAACCTGCTCTTCTTTCATCTCCGTCAGAAAGGCGTCTTCCTGCTCGAGGGTTTCCCGACCTACATGACAGCGGCCCACAGCGACGAGGATGTCGACTACGTCATCGACGCCTTCAGTGAATCGGTCGCGGAACTGCAGGAGGGCGGATTTTTCACCCGTCCGGCGGGCATGGGCGAGACTCGGCTCAACGGCTCCCGTCTCATGGGTCCTCCGAGACAGTTGGCGGAAGAACAGACGACACCCCCGGTCGGGGACGAGGTGGAGGAGCGGGAATCAAGGGTGTATCCCATGACCGAGCCGCTTCGGGAAGTGTGGCTCGCTTCCCAGGTGAATGAGAATGCCTCGCTGTGCTTCAACGAGGTGAATACGCTCACGTTTCGCGGTCAACTCGACGAGGGAGCCCTCCGCGGCGCCATCCAGGAGCTGGTGAACCGGCACGAGGGTTTGCGCACGGTTTTCCTTCCCGACGGGGAGGGTTTCCGGGTCCGTCCGTCACTCGAAATCGGGATCGAAGTCCGCGATCATCGCGAGATGAGTGCGGAGGATCGCCGCCTCGCGCTGGAGGAGATGCTGGCGACCGAGCAGAGTACCCGCTTCGATCTTGAGCGTGGCCCCCTGTTCCGCGCCCTGCTGGTTCGGGAGGGGGATAAGGAGCACACGCTGATACTCAACGCCCACCATCTCGCCTGCGATGGCTGGTCCTTCAATGTCGTCACGGATGAACTCAGCCGTCTCTACGCGACCCGCGTAGCGGGCGGCGGGAACGGATTGGGCGAGCCGGAGGCGCAGTTCGGCCGTTATGCCGCCGAGACCGCGTGGGGCGAGTCGCGGAACGATGCGGGAAAAGGGGAGTCCTTTTGGCTCTCCCGGTTTGCCGATCCGGTGCCGCCTCTGGCGCTGCCGGTGGATCGTCCACCGCTTGAGGAGCCCGATTTTCGCTGCGACACCCTGGCCGAGCGGCTCGATGCCGAGACCACCCGCGCATTGAAGCGCGTGGCCGGCGAGTCGGGCGCCACGCTCTTCGCCCTGCTGATGGGTGCCTACCAGACCCTGCTGCATCGACTGAGCCGCCAGCGGCGTCTGGCGGTGGCGTTTCCCGTCGCGGGTCAGAATCGGGACGGTCTGCGGGGCATGGTGGGGCATTGCGTGAACTTCCTGCCCTTCGTATCCGATCTCGATCCGGCTCAACCTTTCTCCGGCTTCGTGGCGGATGTGCAGGGTCGTCTGCTCGACGCCCTGGAGCATCAGGACTACACTTACGGAAGGCTGATCCGGAAGCTGGATCTCTCCCGCGATGGGGGAGGCTCGCCGCTGGTGGAGGCGGTGTTCAATCTGGAGCGCATGGACGGCTTCGGGGAGTTTCCCGGGTTGGAAACCGCGGTTGCCGAGGTGGATCGCAGGTATTCGGGTAACCCGCTGTTTTTGAAAGTGGTCGAGAGCAAGGACGGGCTGGAGTTGCGCTTTGATTTCCAGACATCACGATACTCCGCCGAGACGGTGCGTCACTGGTTGGCCAGTCTGAGGGCGATCCTGGAAGCCGTGATCGCGACTCCCTCCGCGTCCCTGGCGGAGCTGGGCGCGTCCATGGCGGGCTGGCAACGGGATCTGCTCGACTCGTGGAACGCCACCGCCAACGATTATCCCCGGCAGCAGACGATTTCCGGTCTTTTCGACGAGATGGCATCCACGCGTCCCGAGGCCACGGCGATTCGATCCGAGGGACGCGAGATCAGCTATCGCGAATTGGCGGAGATGTCGGATCGCGTCGCGGCCGGCCTCGGCGCTTCCGCGGCGGACCCGATGGCCCGAGTGGGGCTGTTCATGGATCGCTCGCCCGAGATGATCGCCGCGATTTTGGCGGTGTTGAAGCGGGGAGCGGCCTACGTGCCCATCGATCCCGAGTATCCGGCTGAGCGTATCGAGTATCTGATCCACGACAGTGGAGTGCGGGCCGTGGTGAGCGATTCCGGGCTGGCGGATCGTCTGCCTCGCCGCGTTGACGTGCTGGATATCGGAGCCCTGCTGGAGACAAACTCTTCCGGGGCCACCGCCGGGGCGTCGAGTTATGGAGCCGAGTCTCCGGCTTGTGTCTTCTACACTTCGGGCTCGACCGGGCGGCCGAAAGGCGCCGTCATCCCGCATCGCGCGGTGGTCAGGCTCGTGAAAGACAGCACCCTCTGCGAACTGGGACCCGATGTGGTGACACTGCATGTGGCCAGCGTCTGTTTCGACGCGGCGGTCTTCGAGATCTACGCGGCTCTGCTGAACGGCGGCACCGTGGTCCTGCCCCCGCGCGGCGGACCCGCGGGACTGGACACGATCCGGCAATGTCTCCAGGAGCAGGGAGTGACCACCCTGTGGCTGACCAGCGGACTGTTTCAACTCATGGTGGAGGAAAATCTCGCCGCACTGGGGGGATTGAGACATTTGCTCACCGGCGGTGATGTGGTGTCGCCTACCCACGCGGCGAGGGCGCTGGAGATTCACCCGGGTCTCCGTCTCATCAACGGCTACGGCCCCACGGAGAACACCACCTTCACCACCTGTCATCACATCACCCGCGACGATCTCGACGGTCGTCCCCTCCCGGTTGGCCGCCCCCTGCCCAACAATACCGTGTGGATACTCGACGAGGCCGGTCGACCGCTGGCGCCAGGCATTCCCGGAGAGCTGTGCTGTGGAGGTGACGGGCTGGCTCTCGAGTATCTGAACCACCCGGAGTTGACGGCGGAGCGTTTCATACCCGATCCGTTCAGCCGCGAGCCGGGAGCCCGTCTGTATCGGACGGGGGATCTCTGCCGCCACCGGGCCGACGGGGTGATCGAATTCCTGGGCCGGATGGATCACCAGATCAAGATCCGGGGATTCCGGGTCGAGCTCGGGGAGGTGGAGGCGCGTCTGCTGGAGCATCCCAAAGTGCGCCAGGCCAGGGTACTGGCGCCCGGTGAGGACGCGCTGGGCAGGCGACTGGTGGCCTACGTGTCACCGGTGCCGCGACAGACCGTGGAGGTGGCCGAGTTGGGGGATTTCCTGCGCTCGAAGATGCCCGCCCACATGGTGCCCTCGGCGTTCGTGATTCTGGATGAGTTGCCGATCAACCGGAACGGAAAGATCGACCGCGCCGCGCTCCCGAATCCCGACGAGGCGACGGATCCGGAGGTCGCTGGAGAGAGGGACGCCATCGACACCCCGACCCCGACCGAGGAAGCCATCACCGGCATGTGGCGAGACATTCTCCGGGTGCGTGAGGTTGGGCTCGATGATGACTTCTTCCGCATGGGAGGGCATTCCCTGCTCGGGATGCGGCTGTTTGCGCGCCTGCAGCGGACCTTCGAGGTTTCGCTTCCTCTGGCCACGCTTTTCAAGGCGCCGACCATCCGCCAGTTGTCGCGTGTCATCGACAGCCGCCTGGCGGCGCATCACGCGCCCATGTCCCAGGAGCAATCACCCGCGCGGGAGGCTAGCCGCCGCTCCGGGGGGATACACCTGGTCGGGGCCAAGGACGTCCCCATGGAAGAGATCGCCGAGACCACCGTGGCCATTCAGCCCAAGGGCGATCTGCCGCCGCTGTTCGCCGTGCATGGCGGTGATGGTGGCATTCTTTTCTACGGAAATCTCGCCGAGCGTCTCGGGGAGCGGCAGCCCTTCTACGCTTTCGAAGCTCCCGCGCTCACCGCGGACGGCCCCATTCCGGAGGAACCGGTCGAGGAAACGGCGGCGCGCTACCTCGAGGAGATGCGCAAGGTCCAGGCCGAGGGGCCGTATCATCTCTGTGGTTATTCCTTCGGCGGCGTGGTCGCCTACGAGATGGCCTGCCTGTTGCGCGAGTCGGGTGAGGAGGTCGAATTCCTCGGCCTGGTCGACACCTCCAATCCGGCGGCCGAGGCCCGCAAACTGAGCCTCTCGGAGCGGGTCGCGGTGAACTGGACCCAGAGGAATTCTCCCAATGCCGGGGTGCTGGAGCGGGTGGGCAAGCTCGGCAAACGCGTTGGCTCGGGACTGGCCTACCGACTCTACTTCGAAGCCGAGGGCGCCATGGCCCGCACCCTGCCGGCCGCCAAGAGCGCCAGTTGGCTGAGACAGGTCCAGTTGCGCAACGCCCATGAGCGGGCGATGGACGCCTTTGTGCCGCGACATTTCGATGGGCGCCTGACGCTGTTCCGCGCCATGGTGGGCAACGACAAGTTCGATATCGGCGAACATTACGGCTGGGATGGCATGGTCGATGAAATGGAAATCATCGACGTGCCGGGCAATCACGTGACCATCTTCGACAAGCGCAACATCGAAGGAGTGGCGACCGCGTTCCGAAAAGCGCTCGGCGCCCCGGTCTCCGCGGAGCAACCCTTGATGGCCCTGTGAATGCCGCGCCGGCCGCCGACGACCTGTCCAGCCTGGCTCCCCCGGGGGTCGAGCTGAGGGCGGGATCGTTGCTGGTCGATGACGCCGCGCTCGAATGTCACCGTGGATGGCTGATTGCGGAGGAACGGGCGCGCGCCGACCGCTTTCATTTTGATCGGGACCGGAGGCGCTTCACCGTGGCCCGGGCGACGCTGCGTGTCCTCCTGGCGGAACGACTCGGCGCCGGTGACCCGCGGCGAGTGGAGATCAAGGCCGACGCGAACGGGAAACCTTACCTCGAGGGTGAGACCGAGCTTCACTTCAATGTCGCCCATAGCGGCGAGTGGGCCCTTTACGCTTTTTCAACCAGCGCCGAGGTGGGCGTCGATTTCGAGGTTCTCGCCCACCGGGACCGGGTCGCGGACGTCGAGGCGTCCATCGCGTACCCGGATGAGCGCGTAGGACTCGATTCGGTGGAAGACCGCGCGCTGGGTCTGTTGCGCCTGTGGACGGCAAAGGAGGCGTTTCTCAAGGCGCTCGGCACCGGACTCCAGATCGAGCCGTCTCGTCTGCGCGTCCCGATATCGACGCTGGGAGGCGACGCGGGCGCGGGTGAGGTAGAATGGTTGGACAGACCGGAGATCTCCCGCGCCTATCGGCTCCATCCGTTGCCCGCTTGCGAGAGTCGCCTCGGTGGCTCGGCGGCGCTCGTGGTCAGGGAGTCTTGAGCAAGCCGCCGACGACGCGGGAGGCGGTGTTGCGCGAGGCGTCGCGGGAGGGCTCGATCTGGGTGCCCTCGTGCCATTCGTTGAAGGAGGTGACCGCGATCCGGGGGCGACGGGGATCGACGTGACGGCGGGCCATTTTCGCCATCGCGGCGAAGAAGGAATCGGGCGCCTGTCCGGGGCTGAGGACGCGGGGTATGACGTAGTGGCGGTCGCCGCCCCCGGTGCCGCGACTGTCGAAGCCGGGCATGATCCCGGGTATGAAGTCCACGCCGGCGGTCTCGCACGAGGCGCGCCAGCGTTGGTAAACCCCGTCGCAGGCCTCGATGAAGGAACCCCAGTCCCGCAGCGCGGCGAATTCCGGTGGTCCATGGAGATTGTAGGCGGTGACCGCGTCGAGCAGGCGGAGCCGCTCCGGATCCGGCTGGTGCCAGAACACCTCGTCACCGACCAGGTAGATCTCGTGGCCGCGAGCGGCGCAGGCGACCCGCGCCTTCGCCAGGGCGCGGGCGTGGTCACCGGAGTAGACCCGGCTCAGGTAGAGGTAGACCACCGGCCTGCCCTCGATCCTGAGATAGGCGGGATGGGCGAAGTAGCGCTCGGCCATCCAGCGAAAATGCCGGGTGAAAGTCTCCACCTTCTCCGCGTCGAACTCGATGCCGCGCTCGGGATCGAGCCCCAGCAGGCCCTCGGCTTCGTAAAAGAGGCAGAACTTCAGCGCCGGATCATCCAACTCGGGTAGCACGTGACGCAGCAGCGTCTCGTCCTCCCAACTGCCGGGCCCCCACCAGGAGCAGATCCAGTGGTCGATCCCGATCTCGCGCGACGAGGCGATCTGCTGGCGGATGACGGTGGCGGATCGCGAGTCGTATTCTCCGAGCGCCGGTCCGTGACGGTCTTTCTTCCCGTCGTAGCCCAACTGCCAGTGACGACCGCTTTCCCCGTACCAAGGGTAGTAATAGGCGCCCACGCGCATGGGCATGGATTCCTCCGCGGCGGCTCCCGGGAGCAGGGCCGCGACGGACATCGCCAGAAGTGTCCGGGAAAATTTCACGGGAGATCGTCGAGAAAGGCGCGGGTGTGCGCCACCAGTTCATCGATCTGGGGGGCGTCGAAGAGTTGGAGGTGATTGCCCCCCACCTGACGCACGCTCACCTCGCCGGTGAGGAGATCCTTCCAGCCCATCCATTCTCCGCAATCGTATTTGTCCCCGGCGTCTTCCGTCATCACCAGCAGGGTTCTCCCGGAGTAGCGGCGGGGTTTGAAAGGCTTGATGAGTTCCTCGTGATGGCGGCGCGCGAGCAGATGACGGCGGTATTCGCTGTCGAAATGTCCCCGGTGCAGACCGATCCGCTCCGAGGTGTGACGCAACATCCACGCCGCGAGCGAGCCGACGCGCCGGATCATGCGGACGAGTCGTCGCGGTGGCGGCAGATCGGCCTGTTGGCGCCAGTAGACGAGGAGTCGCTCGGGAATGCGGCGCATCCGGGCGGCGGCGGGATTGAGCATGTCGTAGATCACCAGCCCGGCCACCTCGTCGCCCTCCTCGGTGGCGAGTCGTGCCGCTTCCTGGGCCACCAGTGCGCCAAAGGAGTAACCCGCCAGCACGTAGGGACCGCGCGGACAGACGGCGCGAAGATCGTCCAGGTAACGTCGGGCCAGTGACTCGATGCTGTCGTCGACACCGGGTGCGTCCCCGTGGAAAAGCCGCGACTCGATGGCGTGGGCGGTAGCGTCGGGGGGAAGTTGCTCGATGAAGGTGCGGTAAAACATCACCCCACCGTCCGCCGCGTGGAAACAGAAGATCGGCGGTCGGGTGGCCCCGGGCACCACCCGCAGGGGGATGAGGTGGGCGGGCCGCTCCGCGAGGGGATCGGTGGTGGGCGGGGCGCCGAGCACCTGGCGGATCTCGCGGGCCAGTGTCCGCGGGGTGGGGGACTTGATGAGGACCGAGGTGGAAAGGCTGACGGGAAAGTGGTCCCTCATCTGCTGGAGAATTTCCAACGCGAGGAGCGAGTCGCCGCCGAGGGCGAAGTAATCGTCATCCGGTCCGATGGAATCATCCGCGAACTCGGTCCGCCAGAGATCCAGCACGCGTTCGAGCACGTCGCAGCGTCCGGGGATGTTGACACACGGATCGGGCATTTCTTCGACGGGCGATTACTCAGGCGGCGCCGATGGTCTCGGCATTGCGGTCATCAAAGAGGGTTGAGTGCCGGACCTGACCCTGTTCGGTCTGGACTCCGCTCCGGGCGAGGTCTCCGAGAATCTGACGAGTCTCGGCGATGAAGCGTTGCTCGGAGAATCGCTCGGCGTTTTCCCGGATGCGGCGTTTGTCCCAGGCGATCGCCTCGAAGCGGTCGACGGCCTCGATGAGTGATTCAGGCTTGGGCTGATCGAAGAAGACGCCGGTCTCATTTTCGATCACGGTCTCCAGGGCGCCTCCATCGCGGTAGGCGATGATGGGTTTGCCGCAGGCCTGGGCCTCGACCGGAGTGATGCCGAAATCTTCACTGCCGGGAAAGACGTAGCCGCGGCAGGTGGCCATCATCTCCGTGACCGTCTCGTCGGGGGCGCGGCCGAGGAAGGACACGCTCGGACCGGCCATGGCCTCGAGTCGGTCGCGATCAGGACCGTCGCCGACGATGACGAGTTTTTTTCCCGAAGCGGTGAAGGCTTTGACGGCGAGATCGATGCGTTTGTAGGCGACGAGCCGGGAGACGATGAGGTAGAAATCCCCGCTCCGTTCACCGACCTGAAAGCGGTCCACATCGACCGGCGGGTAGACGACGATGCTGTCCCGTCCGTAGCATTCGCGGATGCGTTGTTGAACGTTGCGCGAATTGGCGATGAAGAGGTCCACCTTGCGGCTCTGGCGCCGGTCGCTCCAGCGGAAGAGTGGCATCATCAGTCGCACGGCTTGTCGGAGCAGAGGATTGCGGATCTCGTTTTCCAGATAGTCGTCGGGATTCCAGAAGAAGCGCGGCGGGGTGTGGCAGTAGCACACGAAGCGGGTGCCGGGCGGTTTGGGGATCCATTTGGAGAAGCTGCTGCTGCTGATCCAGGCGATTTCGGTCTGGAAGAGTCGCAGGGATTTAAAGGCGAGGGGGTAGAGGAAAAAGAGCTTCTTGTGGTGCTTGCCCATGCCGGGCAGGTGCTGCATCCAGGTGTTGCGGACGCGCGCGGAGCGGAAGGCGGGAAAGAGGTTGGAGCCGAAAGTGGCGCTGGTGAAGATGGGGGCGGAGGGAAAGGCCTCGGCCATGACTTCGACGACGCGCTCGGCGCCGCCCATCTGGATGAGAAAGTCGTGCACGAGCGAGAGGCGTCGGTCGAGAGGGCTCTCGGCGGGGTGATCTGGTGAGTTCATCCGGGTCGAGTGTTCAGCGGGCGTCTTTCGGGGGGGAGAGAACCTGGCAGGCGGTATCGACGACGATGCAGGTGTCGAGCAGGAGGGACCAATGCCGGAGGTAGAAGTGATCGAGCCGGACGCGGTGGCGAACTTTCAACGCGGTGTCGGTCTCACCGCGGCAACCTTTCACCTGGGCGAGTCCGGTGATGCCGGGTTTGGCGAAATGGCGCACCCGGTAGTCGTCGACGATGCCGGAAAAATGGACATCGTGATCGATGAAATGGGGGCGCGGCCCCACCACGCTCATTTCGCCGCGGAGCACATTGAGGAACTGCGGGATCTCGTCGAGGCTGGATCGGCGCAGGAAATCACCTCCCGGGTAGATGCGGGGGTCTCCCCGGCGCGCCTGGACGCCGGGGCTGTCGTTGAGGTGCATGGTGCGAAACTTGAAGACCTCGAAGACTTCGCCATCCTGGCCGGTGCGGGGCTGTCGGTAGAAGAGCGGGCCGCGGGAGACGAACAGTTGCAGGGCTTTCACCATCAGGCACAGCGCGGGGAGGAGGGTCAGGCAGACGATGGCGGAGAAAACGAGATCGAAGCCGCGCTTGGCGACCCGATTCATGGGATCCTCGAGCGGCTCTCTCCAGTTGGTCAGCAGCAGATGTTGGCCGGAACGGTGGGTGTCGAGATTACCGCGGAAATGGGCGCGTTTGTCATCGACCCAGATCAGGCGCATGCCCAGCGAGTCGCAGAGGCGCTGGAGTTTCGGGGCCAGGTCGGGACGATCATCGAGTCCTAGCGCCAGCAGGAGCCGGGCGTGACAGTCGCGGCAGATGTCCCGGATGTTGCCGAAATCTCCCAGCACGGGAAAGGAGGGGAGCGTCATGACGTTTCCCGGTCCGTAGTTCACATAACCGAGGAACTCGGCTCCCGGCACCGCGCTGGTCATGTGGAGGGCGCCGTCGCGCTCGATCTCGCGCGAGGGCGCGAGGACGATGGTGTTGGCGTGATGGGGACTGCGGGAGCGCTTGAACAGGGCGCGGTGAAGCAGGCGGTGTCCGACCAGGTTCATCCAGGCGATCCAGAGGGCGTAGCTTCCGAAGAATGCCGCGAGGAAGAAGCGGGAAAGCCGGTCGTCCTTGCTCATGACGATGACGCCGAAGATGGCCACGAGGGCGAACAGGATCTCCCGCTGAGTCAGACTCCAGACCTGAGAGCGGGAGAGCCCGCCGAGGAAACGTAGCCGCTCCTCACGGACGAGATATTCCAGGACAGCGGCGGCCGGAACCAGGAGCGACACCCACAAATAATTCTTCGGCAGGAGATCATGACGATACACCAGCAGGTGCAGTCCCCAGACGATGCTCCAGAAGAGAAGCAGACTGCCGATCTGCTTCAGCAGGAAGTGAAGACGGATGGAACCATGATAGCGATGAGAGATCATAAGGAGGAGATCTTTAGATTATCAGAAATAAATCTTAATAATGCAATTTTTATCAGAAAATGATTGATTTCGATATTTTTTCAAGCAATTTTGAAAAAAATTTCATTTCTGAAAATTATATCAACCGCACCGCCTCCGTTCCCATGTCCCTGACCACGCTCTCCGCCCACAGTGCGATTCAGCCAGCGCCGCCCCAGCCAAGCAGCAAGCCGGGCTGGGATTTGATCGAAGTGACGCCGTTGCTGGATGTCGATGATCTGCTCGGCATTTTGAAGAGACGGCTCTTCTGGCTCATCCTGCTGCCGTCGGTGTGTGTGGCGCTGTCGCTGGTCTACGCGTTTCTCCTCGCCACTCCCTATTTCAAGAGCACGGCGATGGTGTTTGTGGATCCGATGTTCGACCGCACGCTGCAGGTGGAGGCCTTCGTGCCGGGCGTGTCGGATCTGGATTCGTTGAACTCGATAGAAAAGGCGATCACCTCCGACTCCATGATTCTCCGGGTGGTGGATCGGCTGAATCTCCGCGAGGATCTCGGCTTTCTCCCGAAGTCGCTGCACCAGGATGTGATCGCGGGCCGGCCGGTGTCGGGTTCGCGCCTGTTGAAGGAGATTCGCGGCAAGCGGGTCAGCGCCAGCCTCATCCGGCCGACGCGTCTGCTGGAGCTGTCTGTTTACGATCCGGATCCGATCCGGGCGCAACTGATCGCCGCCACCTTCGTGGAGGAATTCGAGACTTTCCTGGGTGATCAGAAACGGCGCGAGGCCGGGCAATCCAGCGACGAACTGCGCAAGCAGGCCGAGCAGGCCTATCATCGCGCCCTGGAGGCGGAGAAGCAGTTGGAGGAGTTCCGGCTCAAGAATCCCGCCTTGACCGTGGAGCAGGATCACCAGCTTTTCGCGGAGCGGCTCAGCCGGATCGGCAATGAGCTCAACGGCATCTCCAGCCGGGTCTACGATCTCCGCAGCCGGGTGGAGACGCTCAGGGATGTCGACCCGGAAAGCGATCCGATCAAGGTCATCAATCTGGGAAATTTCTCCGGACTGGAGCATGTGTCGGAGCTGCTGAACCAGCGTCTCGGGGCACACGCCGCGCTGGCATCGGTCGGCGAGCAGTTCACCGAGAGTCATCCGCGCTATCGCGAGGCGAAAAGCCGAGTGATCGAGATTGACGCCCAGCTCAAACAGTTGGCCTCGGATCTGAAAGCCTCGGTGGAGGCGGACTACGAATCGGCGGTCACCAACGAGCGTCTGCTGACGGAGCGGGTTTCCGAGTTGCAGTCCCAGCTCACCGATGTGAAGACGGCCAGTTCGGAGTTCCGCGCCATCCAGCAGCGGGTGGAGACCGAATGGCAGGTGCACCAGACGCTGCAGCAGCGCATCGGGCAGACGGCCATCGAGACCGAGAAATCGACCGAGATCACCACCCTGATGTCCGAGCCCATCGTCGCCCACAAGCCGAGCAAGCCGAACAAACCCGTGGCCTTGCTGGCCGGCGGAGCGGCGGGACTCCTGCTGGGATTGGGCCTGGTGGGTTTTGATCTGCTCCGGGGCGGGCCTTTCCTGAATCGCCGCCAGGTGGAACAAAGTCTGGAAACTTCCGTGATTGCCGAAATCGGCTCGCCCTCGCTGGCGGGCAACGATGGCCAGCTGATGGACGCCATGACGCGTGTCCTGATGGCGGCCGAGCAACGCCACGCCGAACTGGTACACCTCTCCTCGCTCTGGGAGAACGAGTCGGGTATCCGGGTGGCCGCCTGCCTGGCGTCCGCCTCCGCCTACTACGGATCGTCCACCCTGCTCATCTCCGTCACGCCCGGGGGGGATCCGAGATTGCCGGTGAACTTGAATCCTCAGCCCTCTCGGACGGAGAATCTGCACACTCTCCGGCTGCCCTCCAGTTTCCTCCTGGCGCCGCGGGACGCCTGGCAATTGCTGGGACCGCATCGGCAGCATTTCAGCCGTATCATCATCGAATCGACCGCGTTCTCCCACGACAGCCAGGTGCCGTCGGTGGTGGCCGCGTTCGTCGAGTCGAACCTGCTGCTGGTGGAAAAGAGCCGGGGCACCCGTCGGGAAATCGAGGAAACGGTACGCCGATTCAGGCAGAAAACCAACACCCCGGTGTCCCTGATCCTGCAGGCCTGATCTGATTCGCCGCCTCTCCCGTGAAGATCGACTCCGCCTCAGTTGCCCGTCTCCCGTCGCGCTTCCGCCTGCCGGCGGACGCGTGGGCGCGCGTGATCCGGACTCTGCTCCCTCCCGCGGTGCGGATGTTGGGAGCGGGCTTTCAGTTTCTCAGCACCGTGATCGTGGCCCGCACTCACGGGGAGGATGACAGCGCGGGCTTCTTTTTCTGGTCCTCGGTGCTGATGACCTCCGGTCCCATCGCCACCTACGGGCTGGAACAGATCGCCCTGCGCAATGTGCCTCGCATTCATCGGCAGGGGCCGGAGGCGGTGGGGCGTTTTGTGGCCCGGCTGAGAGCGGTCTCCCTGCTGGTCTCCTTTCTCCTCGGGCTTGGTTGGATCGGCTATGCGGTGTTCAGCGAGCCCGCTCCGGGCGGATTCCATACCTGGCATCTGTTGCCGCCCATCGCGTTGGCCGGGATCGCCGCCACGTTGATCAATGGCGAGACCTTGAAAGGCCTCGGCCGCCCGGTGATGGGCACGGTCTTCGGGCATCTGCTGCCGGTGAGTATTTTCTGCCTGCTGATGGCGTTGTTCGCGCGCCATCTCAACTCGGCGGGCATCCTCTCCCTCTACACCGCCTCCTATTTCCTCGGAGCCATGGCCGCGCGCTTCGCTCCGGTGGCGGACTTTCGCCATCGATTTGTCTGCCTGCCCGAGCGGCAGGTGTTTCGTGACCTGCTGCGGGAGGGTTTCCCCGTGACCTGTGTCAGCCTGTTCGGCGCCTTCAGTTTCATCGCGCCGCTGGCGATGCTGGAGATCACGCGTCCGGCGGCGGAGGTCTCCCACATCACCACCGCCTTTCGGCTGAGTATTCTCTTTCTGGTGCTGGCCTCGGCCATTCACAGTGTGTTCGCTCCCGATCTCTCCCGCTCCGCGGAGTTGCCGAAACCGTTCGCGCCCGTTCTCCGGGTCTATGGCAAAGCCATCCTGCTGGCCCTGGCGGCGCTCTTCGCGCCGCTGATGGTGGGGATCATGTTTCCGGGGTTGGTGATGTCGGTGTTCGGCGAGGCGTTCCAGAACGGCGCCACCGCGTTGCGACTGCAGCTCATCGTGCAACTGATCTCCCTGTGCCTGGGGCCGGTGCCGCACCTGCTGCTGATGACGGGCCACACCGCGTTTCTGGCGCGGCTGAGTGTGGGCAAATTCCTCGCCGCCACCCTGCTGTCGTTTCTGTTGGTCCCGCGCTTCGGAGGCAACGGCATGATCGTCGCCATGGGCGTGGCCTTCATCGTCGAGGAGTTGATCGGCCTCGGCTACGTCATCACCAAACTCCGCCAACAGAGCCTCCCGTGAGAAAGTCCCATCCTACCCAACCGATGATGGATCCCGGGGCTCCCCGTCTCTGGTTGCCGTGGTGGTATCAGCCATCGCGCATGCTGTTGGGCGCCTCGCTCCCGGCGCTGGTGATCTTCACCTGTTCGGATCCCACCCATAGTCTTTCCAAGGCGCAGCTCTTCTATGGTCATCGGGATTTCCTCGTAGGACTCCTCGCCCTGGCCGCGATGTTCCTTGGCGCCGTGCTGGGAGAGTCGGGATGGTTCGCCTCGCGGGTCTCGGGCGGACGTTTCGCGCCGGGCCGGATCCAGGTGCCGCGACTGGCGGAAGGACTGCTGTCGGAGCGTGTCGACCAGTTCTTGATGGCGGTGTTCCTTGTTTCGCACCTCGTCTTTTTCCGGAATTTCTTTCTCAATCCCGGCCTCATCACCGGAGTGCTGGGGGGAAATCTCGAGTTGAAGCACACCTTCAAGACCATCCCCGGCGTCACCACCTGGACCCAGGTGTCCCTGGTGCTCGGCGTCTTGCGCGGGCTGCGCTGGGCGGGGGTGTTGCCGGGGCGGGTGAAGCTGATCTCGGTCTTTCACCTGCTCTTTTTCGGGACCCTCTTTGTCCGGGCCATCCTCTGGTCCGAGCGCCTCGCCCTGATCGAGGGGGCGGTGCCTTTCTTTCTCGGCGCGCTTCCCCGGGTGGCCACCGCCGCCGGTCCGCGCCTCCGCTTGTGTCTCCGGCTGTTTCCTTTCCTGGTGCCGGTGCTGCTGCTGTTCGTCTTCACCGCCTTCGAGTCGCTCCGCTCGTGGCAATACTACGCGGGCCAGCATTCCAGCGTGCTCGAGTTTGGCTGGCGACGTCTGTTCAGCTACTACTTCGAGGCCATGAACACCGGGGCCGCCACCCTCGGCGTCACCGGCTTCTACGACGGACTCACCCTGCCGATGGGTTTGAAAGCCTACAATCAACACTACGAGGGACTCTACATGGGGGCGCTCGATGTCGAATACAACAACGTCTCCGGCCTCTGGTATCTGGCCACCCGTGCCGGGAGTCTGCTGTTCCTCCCCGTCCTCTTCATGCACGGCTGCTGGCATGGACTCGCCTGGCGGGCTTTCAAGGCGGGGCGTCTCTTCGGTCTCTTCTTTCCCATCAGCTTTCTCGGGCTCATGGAAATCATCCGCATTCCCTACTGGTGCGGTCTCACCCGCGTGCTGCCGACCACCGTCGTCATCCTCATGTTGCTCGCCTGGGCCGCGACCCTGAGCGGCCGGGTGCGTCAGCGCTCCGTCCCCGGCGGCTACGGCCAACCCGCGCTCCCATGACCCGCGTCACCGTCAACGCCCGCTACCTCCACCGTCCCGTGACCGGCGTCGAACGCTTCGCCATCGAGGTGGAGCGCCGGCTCGGTCGGACCGGCGACATCGTCCTGGACAGGATCGCCCCCGAGAAGCCCCTGGCGGGGCTGAAAGGCCACGCCTGGGAGCAGGTGGTCCTTCCCCGCGGAGTGCCGCGCGACTCCCTGCTGTTCTCCCCCTGCAACACCGGACCGCTCGCCGTCGGGCGCCAGTTCGTGGTCATCCACGACGCGGCGGTGTGGGATTTTCCCGAGGGCTTCAGCGCCACCTTCCGTCGGCTGTATCAGTGCTTGCTCCCGCGACTGGCCCGTCGCGCCCGGCTCGTGGGCACCGTGTCCGAGTATTCCAGGAAACGACTCGCCCCGCTGCTGGGATTGCCCGAGGAGCGCCTCCTCGTGCTCGGCAACGCCGTCGGCGATCAGTTCACTCCGGGGCCGGTGGCGAACGAACCCGCCGCCGACGACCGCGTCGATCTCCTCTGTGTCGGCTCCCTCGATCCGAGAAAAAATCTCGCCCGACTCGTGCGTGTCTGGCTCGACCTGAAGGCCGCCGGTCGACTCCCCGAGCGGGCGGTGCTGAATCTGGTGGGCGGCGCCAATCCGCGCAATTTCGCCGACTTCGAACGCGCCGAGGACGTCAGCATCCACTGGCACGGGAGAGTCACCGACGAGGAACTGGTGCGCCACTATCAGCGGGCCGACGCCTTCCTCTTTCCCAGTCTTTACGAGGGATTCGGCCTGCCGCCGCTCGAGGCCATGGCCTGCGGCTGCCCCGTGCTGCTGTCGCGCGCCGCCAGCCTGCCCGAGGTGGGCGGGGACGAGTTCCAACCGGACGACGCCGATTCCCGGGGAGCGGTGCTGTATTTCGATCCCGAGAGCGAGACGGAAATCGGCGCCGCCATCCTCCGCTTTCTCGCGCTCGCCCCGGAGCGCAAGCGTCGGCTCCGCGACAACGCCCTGGCGCGCGCCCGACAGTTTTCCTGGGATGCCATCGCCGGGCAGATCGTCGAGGCCATCGCCGCCGGGCGGGTGCCGTGAAATGCGGCGGGGGACGCCTGGGAGACTGTTGAAAAAGGCTGGAATGAAAAACCGCGAGACATTTTGGTCGGTGGCGAGGCGTGATGCAGGAAGGTGGCGTGCCACCTGACTGAATCGCAACGAACCCGGCGGGCAAAAGGGCCGCGGCCCGAAGGGTCTTCGAAAACCACTCTCGGCAAAGCCGCAAACATCCCCGTACTTTTCACCATGGATGTTTCGTTTCAGAGTTTATCAACAGTCTCCTGGCTTTCCCCGTCCTTCCGCGCCTCCTCGATCAGTTTGTCCACGAACTTCACATGCCCGTGCGGCACCCGGCCGCGCTGGTATTTGTTCCAGAGCAGTTCGCGCAGTTTCTCCAGGTCCCGCAGCGGGAGCCGCTCGTGCGCGTGCCAGTCGTCCTCCGACTTCAGCGTGTCCTCAAAAGTCCATCGGCCCGCGTGAAACATCGCGCGGACATAGCGGATATCGCCGTCCCCGGCGGGCTCGTGCCATTCGTGTTTGTGCATGAGGCGGGGAAGATAGCCTCTAAGAGGCCGTAGAAAAACCATGGAATGAAATACCGCGAGACATCCTGGTCGCTGGCGAGGCGCGATGAGCATGTAGCCGGGCCACATGGCCAGCCTGAGAGCCTACCCTGTACGGACCGGAATGCTTCCGCATCACACAGAGCACTATCCAAACCGGTTGGAAGCCATTCCGCAGGATTTGGAACGCCTTCCCAACCGATTGGAAGCCATTCCGCAGGATTTGGAACGCCTTCCCAACCGATGGGAAGCCATTCCGCAGGATTTGGAACGCCTTCTCAACCGATTGGAAGCCATTCCGCGGGATTTGGAACGCCTTCCCAACCGATTGGAAGCCATTCCGCGGGATTTGGAACCCTTTCCCAACCGATTGGAAGCCATTCCGTAGGATTTGGAACCACTTCCCAACCGTTTGGATGCCACTCCGCAGAATTTGGAACCCCTTCCAGGCCGTTTGGACGGTCAGCTTCGAGTGAAAAAAGCGGGAGCTCCGCTAGGTGTCAGCCGGTGATTGTTGATTTTCTCTTCCTTGCGGCTCGATGAAACTGCAAAAAACTTTCAGAAATCAGGTGAAAAAATCAACATTCACCGACTGACCCGTTCCGGCAGGTCCGGAAATGCCTTCCGAATCCGTTCGCGGCCCATTTCCGCCACGGAAATGCCTTCCGAATCCGTTCGCGGCCCATTTCCGCCACGGAAATGCCTTCC
>CAYTNL010000020.1:0-40570 GCA_964439145.1 uncultured Verrucomicrobiales bacterium | reverse complement strand
GAATCCGTTCGCGGCCCATTTCCGCCACGGAAATGCCCTCTGAATCCATTCGCAGCCCGACTCCCGCCACGAGAATGCCTTCCGAATCCCTCCGAATCCCTCCGAATTCAGAACGGCATCAGCTGTTGCTCGGCGGCGGGAGCTCCGCTAGGTGTCAGTTGGTGATTGTTGATTTTCTCTTCCTTGCGGCTCGATGAAACTGCAAAAAACTTTCAGAAATCAGGTGAAAAAATCAACATTCACCGACTGACCCGTTCCGGCAGGTCCAATCAGGGAACTTCCTCGCCTGTTTCGGAGGAAATCGTCGGATCGTTGGAATAGGGCGTCCTTCGTGATCGGTGTTCTCGCTGAAATAGCTCGTGTGAAAATATGCGATCTCACTACAGCCACAGCACTTCAACACTTCCCTGATCTCCGATCCATCGATTGTGATGTCGCCTGCGATCTCGTCCCATCCGATGACTTCAGACCAGTCGTCCTCGTTGGAGGTCACGATGTGATGAGTCGTCTCCTGAGCGCACTTGTTGCAGAACGCAGTCTTTAGATCGCCTTGCTCGGGCATTGTTTTCTTGAGCTAACGTCAAGGGTCTGCCGCAGGCTACCGGCAGCGCCCCTTTGATTTCAGGGTTGAGGTTGTGATTGTCATGAAGCTTTGAACTCGCGGCGTGTAGCCTGTTGGCAGCACCCGCTTGTTCTCTCTTGGTTGGTTATCAACGCCATTCAACATCGAGCGGAGGCACGTCACCTTCAGCTTCGTAATCTCTGAAAATCTTCTCCAGCATTTCGAGCGTCTTCGGGGAAGAAGCCTGCAGTTCCGATCGACCGGCAATGATGATCTTCGGCGGAAAGCATCCGAATCCTGTAAGGACATCCCAAAACGCATCCCAATTCATACCGTAGAAGTCTGGAAAGCAAAGGACGTCCGCAAACGCTGAATGGACATCCCGATCTCCACTGGCGTTTCGTAGATCGATCACAGGTGGATTGGCCACAGGTCGAATGGCTGGAGGATTCCTGACGCCGAGGCGCTTCAGAAGCTTGTCGTCCTCCATGTAGTAGAGCTCACCTGCATATTCCGGATTCTCCATCGCGTTCAAGAGCAACTGCCCCAATCGTAGATGCGGCGACTTACTCCAAACCTCTTCGATTGCTCGGAGGCTGCGCGGAATTCGCTCTGGGTTTCGCGCCTCCATCTTTTTGAGAGAACGATCAAGCGCATGGAGGGCTTAAAGCCCTTCCATGACGCGCCTTGTTAGCCCCAGCTATTTCATGGTGCACAGTGCGATCCAGTGAACTTGGGTATGTGGTGTGAAGTGAGACACTTCGCCCCCCTGATTTGAAAGCGCGACCCCAATCAGAAATTCGTCCGGGTTCGATTCCGCGATTCCAGTCTGATATACTGAAAAGTGCTCGCTGCCTTGCACGCTGGCAAAGTAGCGAACGGATTGTATACGATTCTTGTTGGGCAGATTCACAGGCACTGATCTGATTTCCCGTCTGTTTCCGTCCTGCATTCCGCGTTGTCGTGATTGCGACCACGATGTAACGCCGGTTACAACCATCACGCGTTTGCCGTCCTGATCCCTCACAAAGGCAAACTCCGCTTCCCCCTCCGATGTAATCTTCTCAATTGTTGCCTTCGCGTGAGCGTCGAAGTCGCTCTTCGCTTCGGCAATGAATGAGGGCATCTCATCTACTTGTGTTCCCATGTCAGCCACTTTCTTCGTGAGCTCGTCATACTCTCCCTTCAACTTTCCGAGCGACGTATATGCGAAGATTGCAATTGCAGCGCCCCCGAGTCCAAGCACCCCGCCTAGCATCGCAAGCGCCTGAAACCGCACGCGCAATGTGTCGAGACTGGTAACCGTCTTGTCCATAGGTGGAACGGTCTTCTGATATTCTCGATCAAGCTTGTCGTGTGCGTCTTCCGCGTCCTTCAATCGGCCTTCGATGCTGGCGACATCGTTGGCGCACTGTTCCAGACTATCGTATTTCTTTTCACTCATGTTCTTGATGTGTTTCGTGGGCTAACAGTCTTTATTCGTATGACCGCCCGAAGTGATATCACGCAAGTCGGTCAGTGTCGAGAATCCCCGAAAAGCCCCGTCCCGACAAGGAATTTTCTGAAATGGGTGCGTCTATCAGGGGGATCTTGTCGGGCGTTTCGGGGGCGGGATTCCTTGCTGGATATCATCGTCCGTCCGGGCCGACCCGGGGGCGCGTGGGAGGCGAGGTGAACGGCACCAAAGAGGGTAGGGTCGGGGACTCAAGAGGGTTGGATGAGGGACGATACCCTGTGGAATGGGCCGGTTTTCGGGCGCTCCAGATGGCTGGCGGGGCTCCGGAAGGTTCCGGGGCGGGAAAATTTTTCGAAAATCGCCTTCGGAACGTTCCGACGCATTTTCCGTGACTCGGACATTTCATCGCCCGCGTGCCTCGTTTCTGAGCAGTTCGTTCCCCGGTATCTCGTATACCAGTAGTTCGTATCCGAGCAGCTGCTGTTCGTCGTCGAGTTCGCGGGGGGAGGGGTAGGGGATCAGAGCCCTTTCCGGCCACGCCGACGGTGCCTGGCGCCGACCTTTGCCATTGATCTTGAGTCCAAAACGGGGCACTTTCGGCCCTGATGGGCGCCGAGAAATACGATCTCCTGAGCGTGCGGGACTACCTCGCCGCCGAAGCCGCCAGCGAGGTGAAGCACGAATACCTCGCCGGCGTGGTCTACGCGATGCCCGGCGCCAGCCGCCAGCACAACAGCATCGCGGGAAATCTCTACATCGCCCTGCGCGAGGCGCTGCGCGACGGCCCCCGCCGGGCTTACCTGTCGGATGTGCGGGTGCATCTGCGCTCGCCCGCGACGGGGGAGGTTTTTTACTATCCCGATGTGGTGGTCACTCGCGATCCGGAGGACAACGACAGCCACCAGATCGAGCGGCCCAGTGTCATCATCGAGGTGTTGTCCGAGTCCACCGAGCGCATTGATCGATGCGAAAAGCGTCTCTGCTACCAGCACATCGCCTCGCTGAGGCAGTACGTCCTCGTCGCCCAGGACCAAGCCCGCGTGGAGAGCCTGATCCTCGGCGGGGAACCCCGCGATGAACGGGTCGATACCCTGGATGGCTCGCTGGTGCTGGCGCCGCTGGATCTGGAGATCCCGCTTTCGGCGATCTATGAGGGCGTTGATTTCACCGCCTGAGCCCTCCCGACCATGCCCGTGCCCAATCTGTTTCGCGGCGACGCGTTCAAACTGACCGCCTACGTCGTGTCGGTGATCCTGCTCGGCGCCCTGCTGGCGCCCCAACTGCACGCCCTCGGACAGTGGGCTCTGACCAGGGGCATTTTCGACTCGGGACCGCTGGAGTCGGTGAAAGATTCCATCGAGCGCGCCCAGATCACCCGATACTTCAATCGCGCGGTCATGATAGCCGCCCTCGCGCTGGCCTGGCCTTTCATCCGCTGGATCGGCATGGAGCGCGGCGGCAACTGGCTGCTGTTGCGGAAAAATCCCCATCCCGCGCGCCATTTCGGGATCGGTTTCGGCATTGCCGCGGTGACCCTGCTCCTGCTCGGCGCCCTCTACGTGGGCATCGGCTGGTATCGGATGAATGATGACGCCAAGCCGCTCCCTCGCATGTTCCTCTCCGCCATCGGGCCGGGGTTGTCGGTGGCGTTTCTGGAGGAGTTCCTCTTTCGCGGCGTACTGCTCGCGCTCATCCTCCGCACGCTGCGACCGCTCCCCGCGCTCGTGTTCCTGTCGTCCTTTTTCGCCGTGGTCCACTTCCTGAAGCCGCCGGAAAAGCTCGTCATCCCGCCGGTGGAGTGGGACACGGGATTCTGGCTGCTGACGAAAATCTTCGGTCAACTGGGCGACGTGGATTTTCTCCTCGCGGAGCTGATCCTGCTCTTCTGCGTCGGCTGGGTGCTGGGTTGGGCGCGGTTGAAGACCGGCTCGCTCTGGTTGCCCATCGGCCTGCACGCGGGCTGGGTGTTCGGCATCAAGCTGTTCAGCGCCGCCACCCGCAAGGCCGCGCCCCTGGAGGAGATGCTCCCGCTGGCGGGGCCGAATCTGCGGGTGGGTTTCAACTCCGTGGTCGTGGTCTGCCTCTGCGGCTTCCTCGTCTGGCTGCTGCTGCGAAAACGCCACCCGCAGAGCGCCTTCGCGCCGGTGACGCGTGATACTTCCGGCTTGGCGGGTTCCCCGGATCAAGGCTAACCTCGCGCCGTGATCCCGCGTGGCGCCAGAGACCTCTTTGAGGGCTTTCTCGGGTTGGTCTATCCGAGAAATTGTGTGGCTTGCGAGTCCGTGCTCGACGCCTCCGGCCGGCGCTGGTTCTGCGAACCCTGCGAGCGCCGCTTGCATCGCATCCAGGCCCCGTATTGCGGAGTCTGTGGCCAGGTCCACGAGGCGCGGATGCCGAGCGGGTTGCGCTGCGGGAACTGCCACGACCTCGACATCTCCTTCGATTTCGCCATCGGCGCCTATCGCAACGAGGGGCTCGCCCGCGAGCTGATCCACCGTTTCAAATACCAGCGCGAGCATCACCTCTGCGCCCCCCTCGGTCGCCTGCTCGGCGACGCTCTCGAGGAGGAACGGCTGGAGGCGGCCTTCGCCGAGGGGGGGGCCTGGATCGTCGTCCCCGTGCCCCTGCACCCGAAGCGCCTCCGCGAGCGGCAATACAACCAATCGGCGGAACTGGCCCGCGTGCTCTGTCACCACGCCGCCGGGCAGGACCGCTCCCTACGCGTCGCCGACCTGCTCCGCCGCACCCGCCACACCCGGCGCCAGGCCAACCTCGACCGCGCCGGACGGCTCACCAACCTCCGCGGCGCCTTCGCTCTCTCGAACAACCGGCGTCAGCGGGAACGACTCGTCGACGCGTCGGTCATCCTCATCGACGACGTCCTCACCACCGGCGCCACCGCCAACGAGTGCGCCCGCGTCCTGCGCGCGGAGGGCGGGGCGGCAAAGATCGTTGTCATTACCGTGGTTCGTGGATAGAATGCGGGAACACCGCCGTTTTCCCCCGCTCGGCGGAGGCTGAATACTTCCCCGGTTTTCCACGCACGTATTGGTAAGTATCCCGTTGGCGGTCACGCGCTTGCGGACAAACAGACAGACACGATCACGCTCATGCCGATTTTCAAACGACGCTCCATCAGTTCCCTCGGAAACAAGAAAAAAGAGATGCCCGAGGGACTCTGGCACAAATGTCCGGAATGCTCTTCCGTGATCCACGAGGTGGACATGAAGCAGCGTTTCCGCGTCTGCCACAACTGCGACCACCACTTCACCATGACCTCGGACGAGCGCATCGAGATGCTCGTGGATCCCGGTTCCTTCGAGGAGATCGACGCCCGGCTGGAGTCGGTCGACGCCCTCGGCTTCAACGACTACGTGAAAAAAGTCAAAGGCTACCAGGACAAGACCGGTCTCAAGGACGCCGTCGTCTGCGGGCGCGCCACCATCGTCGGCAATCCCGTGACCCTCTCCGTCATGGACTTCCGCTTCCTCGGTGCCAGCATGGGCTCCGTGGTCGGGGAAAAAATCACCCGCGCCATCGAGCTCGCCACCGAGGAGCGGCGCGGAGCCATCGTCGTCTGCGCCTCCGGCGGCGCCCGCATGCACGAGGGCATCCTCAGCCTCATGCAGATGGCCAAGACCAGCGGCGCCCTCGCCCGCCACGCCCAAGCCGGGCTGCCCTACATCCCCATCCTCACCCATCCGACCACCGGTGGCGTCACCGCCAGCTTCGCCACCCTGGGCGATGTCATCATCGCCGAGCCCAAGTGCATGATCGGATTCGCCGGGCCCCGCGTGGTCAAGGAGACCACCCATCAGGATCTGCCGAAAGGTTTCCAGACCGCCGAGTTCATGATGGAGCACGGTCTCGTGGATATCATCGTCACCCGCGCCGACCTGCGGGATCGCCTCGGTCGTCTGCTGAAATTCATGCTCCCCCGGGGGAAATACGCCGCCTGACCGGGGCGAGCGCCCTTCCATGAACTACCCGGCCGCCATCGAGTGGCTCTACGGCACCCAGCTCTTCGGCATCAAGCTGGGGCTGGACAACATGCGTCGTCTCCTCGGCGAGTTGGGCCTTTTCGACGCCCTCGCCGGGCGGAAAATCATCCATGTCGCCGGCACCAACGGCAAAGGCTCCGTCTGCGCGATGGCCGACGCCATCCTCCGAGCCGCGGGCGAGCGCGTCGGCCTTTTCACCTCCCCGCACCTCGTCACCTTCCGCGAGCGCATCCGGGTGAATGGCGAGATGATGCCCGAGAACGCCATCGCCGCCGGACTCACCGAACTCCGGGAACGGCTGCGCGACTGGGAGCCGCATCCGACCTTTTTCGAGATCACCCTCGCCCTCGCCGTGAGGCATTTCTGTGAAAACGATTGCCGGGTGATCGTGCTGGAGACCGGCATGGGCGGTCGGCTCGACGCCACCAACGCGCTGCCCTCCGACGTGGCCGTCATCACCCCCATCGGCTTCGACCATACCCAGTGGCTCGGCGACACCCTCGCGCTCATCGCCGGTGAGAAAGCCGGGATCATCAAGGAGGGAAAACCCGTGATCTCCGCCATGCAGCCCGCCGAGGCCGTCGAAGCCATCACCCGCGAGGCCGGAGCCAAGGAGGCGCCGCTGCAGTTTCTCGCCGCCGACTCGCTGGGCGAGCGTTCCCCGGCATTGTCCGGCACCCATCAGCGGGCCAACGCCGCCCTGGCCATCGCCGCCGCGCGCGTGGTGCACCCCGGGATCTCCGAGACCGCTCTCCAACGCGGACTCGCCGAAGTCCGGTGGCCCGCCCGCTTCCAGCGCATCGGGGAAGTGATCATCGACGGCGCCCACAACGCCCCCGCCGCCGAGGCCCTCGTCCACACCTGGCGGGAAACCATTGGCGACACCACCCGCGCCACCATCATCTTCGGGGGCGTCGCCGCCAAGGACACCGTGACCGTCATGCGATGGCTCGCCCCGCTCGCATCCCGATGGATCTTTGTGAAAGTCGCCTCCCAACGCGGGCTCGACCACGAGGCTCTCGAGTCCGCCTGGCGCTCGCTCGGGATCGACGACGTGCCCGCCGAGCGCGCCGCCGACGCCGCCGACGCGCTGGAGAAATCCCGCGTCCACGGCGATCCTGTCCTCGTCACCGGCTCCCTCTATCTCGCCGGCGAAGCCCTCGCCGCCCTCCAGGACGGACCGCCCTTCGAGGTCAGCGAGCAGTGAGAAGAAACCGGAAGAACAAAGAACAAGGAACCAAGAACCAAGAACCAAGAACCAAGAACTTCCCCCCCGTGATCTACCTCGACAACAACGCCACCACCCGCGTCCACCCGGAAGTCCTCGAAGCCATGCTGCCCTGGCTCGGCGCGGACGGCTACGGCAATCCCTCCGCCGGTTACCGCTTTGGGCAACGCGCCCGCCGCGCCGTCGACACCGCGAGGGAACAGGTGGCCGCCCTCATCGACGCCGCTCCGGAGGAGATTGTCTTCACCAGTTGCGGCACCGAGTCCAACAACACCGCCCTCATGTCCGCGCTGCGCGTCCACCCGGACCGCCGGATCATCGTCACCAGCACCGCCGAACACAGCGCCATCGAAAAGCCCTGCGCGTATTTCGAGTCAACAGGGTATGATGTCCGACGCAACCCTGTTGACTCCCTCGGTCGGCTCGATCTCGACGCCCTGCGCGCGTCCGTGACGCCGGGCGAGACCGCCATCCTCAGCCTCATCTGGGCGAACAACGAAACCGGCATGCTCTCGCCCGTCGCCGAGGCCGCCGCCATCGCCGCCGAGTCGGGCGCCCTCTTCCACACTGATGCCGTCCAGGCGGTGGGAAAACATCCCGTCAGCGTGCGCGACGCCGGCATTTCGCTGCTCTCTCTCTCCGGGCACAAGCTCCACGCGCCCAAGGGCGTCGGCGCGCTCTTCGTGAGCCGGCACATCCGCTTCGAGCCCCAGCTCCTCGGCGGAGGCCAGGAGGACGGGCGCCGCTCCGGCACGGAGAATGTCGCCGGCATCGTGGGTCTGGGCCGGGCGGCTGAGTTGGCGAGTCAGGCCTTGGCGGAAGGGGTCACTGAAAAACTGGGTCAACTGCGCGACCGCTTCGAGAGGGGCGTGCTCGCCGCCATCGATGGCGTGGAAGTCAACGGCGACGCGGGCGATCCGGCGGCCCGCCTGACCAACACCTCCAACCTCTACTTTCCCGGTGTCGACGGCGAGGGGTTGCTCATCCTGCTCGACGAGGCGGGCGTCTGCTGCTCTCCGGGTTCCGCCTGCGGCAGCGGCTCGGTGACGCCCTCGCGGGTGATCAAAGCGATGGGCCACAGCACCGAGCGCGCCCGCTCCAGCGTGCGCTTTTCCGTGTCGCGGTTCACCACCGAGCCCGAGATCGATGCCGCCGTCGAGGCGGTCGCCAAAGCGGTGGGCAAGCTCCGGGTAGTCTTCCCGAAAAGCGGCGGCCGGGTGATCCGGCGATCGTGATGTCCCGTCGTCAGCGCCGCCCACGCAACCACTCGGTGACGAGTTCGCGAAAGGCCGTCACCGGTGGATCGTCGCCTTCGCGCGACCAGACCATCACCAAGGGGATGGTCTGGGCCGGAGTCAACGGAATCAGCCTCACCTCATCGCTCTCGGGGATGACACTCTCGGGAACGATGCCGATGCCCGATCCCGCCTCCACGTAGCGCAGGATAGTGCCAATGACACTGGGGGTGTGGGCCAGTCTCGGGGCGAATCCCGACCGGGCGCATGCGGCAATGATGGCGTCGTAGGATCCGGCACCCTCGCGGCGGGCAAGGATGACGATCGGTTCACTCGCCAACGCCTTCCAGGCAATCCGCCGCCGACCCGCCAGGGGATGATCAGTGGGAACGGCGGCGCAAAGTTTCTCATTACGTATTGGCAAAAAATGCAGGCCGAGAGCCTCGTGCGCGAGCACGGGTCGGGTGAGTCCGACGGAGAGTCTGCCCTTGGACACCATTTCCCAGACTCTTTCCGGAGTGCGCTCCTCCAGCACAATGGTGACGTTGGGAAATCTCTCGTGGTAGGTCTTCAGCAAGGCGCCGAGAAAGGGCCGTGTCGGTGGGCCGATGTAGCCGAGCCGTAGTTCGCCATCCTCCCCCGCCGCCGCCCGGCGGACTTTGCGCGCGGTGTCGTCCAAGCGCTCGAAGATGACTCCGACCTCGCGCAGTAGCGTGACGCCGCCGGGGGTCAGACGCACTGCGCGCCGATTGCGATCAAACAGACGCACGCCGATGTCGCGTTCCAACTCCTGTACCGCGCGGCTGAGTGCTGGTTGGGCGATGAGCAGTCGGTGGGCCGCTTTGGAAAAGCTCAGCTCTTCGGCGACGGCTTGAAAATAGCGCAGGTGACGAAGTTCCATTGATGCCGAATTGTTATGGAATCAATACCAATAATCTATTTTTGTTACAACCGGGATATGGTTTGCTCTCTGCGTTTCGATATCTCAACCCCATGTCCATCGTCCCCCCCAGAAAGCAGCGTCTCTGGATCTGGCTGCTTTGGCTGATCCTGTTTTACGGCGTCTGGGCCTGGCTGGTGTTCGGCCAGGGGCGCTGGGAGCAGGCCAGGGAACATTGGCCCATCGCGCTGGCGATGGCGTTGGGCAGTTACGCGGCGGGCTCGACCCCGATGGGCGGGGGCACGGTGGGCTTTCCCATTCTGGTGCTGCTGTTCGATCAGCCGGCGGAACTGGGGCGCGATTTCAGCTTCGCGGTGCAGTCCATCGGCATGACCAGCGCCGCGATATTCATTCTCGCCCGGCGTCAGCCGCTGGCGTGGGCGATGCTGAAAGGCGCCATGGTCGGCGCACTGGTCGGCACGCCCTTGGGGATCTTGTTCTTCGCCCCGCTCATTCCCGCCCTCTGGATCAAGCTCCTCTTCGCCATCGTCTGGGGCAGCTTCGGCCTGTTGCACCTGCGGCGCATCGGCGAGATCGCCTCGCACGATGGCATGACCGATTTCGATGAGCAATGGGACTGGCGAGTCGGGCTGGCCATCGGAGTGCTGGCCGGTTCGCTGGTGGCGTCGGTCACCGGGGTGGGCATCGACATGGTCATCTACACCGTGCTGGTGCTGCTGTGCCGGGCGGATTTGAAAATCGCGATCCCGACCTCGGTGGCGATCATGGCCTTCACCTCCGTGGTCGGCATCGCGACCAAGGCTCTGTTCACCGGTGTCCGGCCCGGTGTGTTCGAGAACTGGCTCGCCGCCGCGCCGGTGGTGGCCCTGGGCGCGCCTCTAGGTGTGTTCATGGTGAACCTCATCGGCCGCAGACCCACGCTGATCTTCGTGGCCATCCTCTGCGTGGGCCAACTGCTCTGGACGCTGAGTCAGGAGTGGCGGGCTCTGGGGGTGGGCGGGCTCATCGTCTCCCTGCTCGCGGTCGGCGCCTGCCTCTATGGTTTTGAGAAACTCCGCGAGTACGGCGCCGTGCTCGTGGGCGAGGTGAAGGCCCGCCGGGCGGCGGAGAGAGAGTCCTCCGCCGAGCCTGGCTGATGGCGGGCGGACGTGCGGGTTCGCGTCATTGTGTCCGGGGGCGCTATTGGGGTAGGTAAGTGGGAGTCTCACCTAACCCCAGTCATGAAAAAACCCTCTCTCCTCTATTTGCTCGCTCTCGCCGGCGGGGCGGTCGCGACCCTCGCCGCTGACGAGCCCGGTCTGCTCGCCGGCACCGCCGCGGTCGACATCACCCCCGACGTGTTTCCCATGCAGCTCAGATCGGGCCCCTCGAGCTACGTCCACGATCCGCTCCACGTGAGGGCGGTGGCGTTCCAGAACGGCGAGGGACGGGCGGTCATCGCGCTGATGGACGCCATCGGTGTCGGGCGCGAGATGACGGACGAGGCCAAAGCCGTCGTCGCCGCGAAGACCGGTTGGAAGCCCGAGGAGATGCTCGTCAGCGGCACCCATTCCCACAGCACTCCGAAAGGCGGTGACACCTCGCCGGGCCGCATCGCCTATGAGAAAAAGCGCCGCGACGGTCTGGTCGAGGCTCTCATCAAAGCCATCGAATCCTTGGAACCCGCCGAGGTGGGCTACGCCTCCGACGAGGAGCCGAGCGAGGTTTACAACCGGCGCTGGTTTCTGAAAGAGGGGACCATGGATCCGAATCCCCTCGGCGGCTACGATCAGGTCCGTACCAACGCCCCCCGGCAGAATCTGGTGAAGCCCGCCGGTCCCATCGATCCCGAGCTATGCGTCGTCGATGTCCGCACCCGTCGCGGTCGTCCGCTCGGACTCATCGCCAACTACGCCCTCCACTACGTCGGCGGCATTCCCAAAATGATCGAGGAAAATGGCAAGGAAGTCGGCATGGCCTCGGCGGACTATTTCGGCGAGTTTGCCCGCATCATGCCCTATCGGGTCGGGGGATCGAAGCCGCCGGAAAACTTCGTGGCCATGATCACCAACGGCTCCAGCGGCGACATCAACAACATCGACTTCCACAGCACCCGCCCGCCGCGCGCCCCGTTCGAGCAGATTCGCGTGGTCGCCACCAAGGCTGCCGACACCGCCTGGCGGGCGGTGAAAAAGATCGAGTCCTACGAGGAGAACCCCGTCGTCGCCATGCGCCAGCGCCTGGTGACACTCAACTACCGCGTGCCCTCACCCGCCGAGGTCGAAAAGGCGCTCGCCCTGCTCGAGCTGCCGCGAAAGGAGCGCGAGGCGATGAACAGCCGCTCCACCTCCGTCGCCAACACCACCGTGCTCTACGGGGGAGCCGAAAATCCCGGCACCGAGGATGTCATCGTCCAGGCCATCCGCATCGGCGACCAGGCCATCGTCTCCATGCCCTTCGAGGTGCTGGTGGAGATCGGCCTGGAGATCAAGGAGAAGAGCCCTTTCCCCCACACGTTTCTCATCGAGCTGGCCAACGGCGGCTACGGTTACCTGCCCCCGCCGAATCAGCACGCACTCGGCGGCTACGAGACCTGGCTCGGCACCTCGCGCTTCGAAAAGGAGGCCTCTGTGAAACTGACCGCCGCCCTGCTCGAGATGCTGGAGGAACTGAAGGCGCTCTGAACCCCCGCGCTCGCGCCCACCGTCTGCCCGGTCATGAAAACCCTCCTCGCCATTCTCACCCTCATCGGCGGCCTCGTGACCGGGGTCCGCGCCGGGGACCTGCCCAGCATCATCCTGCTCATGGGGGATGACCATGGCTGGGAGGAGACCGGCTACAACGGGCATCCGGACGTGAAGACTCCCGTGCTCGACGAGATGGCGGCGACCGGTTTGCGGTTGGATCGCTTTTTCTCCGCCCACTCGGTCTGCTCACCCACCCGCGGCAGCGTGCTGACCGGTCGGCACCCGAACCGCTACGGCACCTTTTCAGCCGGCTACTCGATGCGGCCGGAGGAGATCACCATCGCCCAGTTTCTTGGGAATGCCGGCTACCTGCGCGGGCATTTCGGGAAATGGCACGTGGGGACGGTGAAGGCGGGGTCGCCGCTGAATCCCGGCGCGATGGGGTTCGACACCTGGGTGTCGCACGACAATTTCTTCGAGCTGAATCCCTCGCTGTCGCGCGATGGCGGGCCGCCCGAGGTCTTTCCCGGCGAGAGTTCGGAGATTCTCATCGAGGAGACCAGGCGCTTCATCGACCGGGCCCGGGGCGAGGGAAAACCCTTTTTCGCCGTCGTCTGGTTCGGCTCGCCGCACGAGCCCTACAGCGGCCTGCCCGAGGACCTGGCTCTCTACGATCATCTACCGGAGAAATACGCGGACCGGCCCCGGGTGAAGCTCACCTCCAACGAGACCGGACGCCAGGTGGAGCGTCCCCAGGGCGAAGTCTTGCGCGAGCGTTACGCCGAGATCACCGCCATGGACCGGGCCATCGGCCAGTTGCGGAGTCATCTCCGGGAGTCGGGTCTGCGCGACGACACCCTGCTCTGGTATTGCGGCGACAACGGCACCTCGCGCGACGCCTCGTTGGCCTCGCCCTACCGCGGAGTGAAAGGGCAGAACTACGATGGCGGCATCCGGGTACCCGGCCTCATCGAGTGGCCCGCCCGCCTCCCGGAACCGCGCGTCAGCCAAGTCAACGCGGTGACCAGCGACATGCTGCCCACGCTCTGCGCGATCACCCGCACCCCGCTGCCGAAAGGGCGCCCGCTGGATGGCATCAGCCTCGCGCCGCTGTTTGACGGCTACCTGTCGGAGCGCCCGGAACCGGTCTTTTTCTGGACCTACGATACCACTAACCTGAAAGACAAGCCTACGGAGCCATGGATCGATCCCCGACTCCAGGAGGGCACCACGCCGCTGGTCAAGCTGATGGGCGACATCGCGACCCGCAACTTTCAGAACCATCGACATCCCGAGATCAGCGAGGCGGATTACCGAGGGTCGCGGGTGATGTTGGGCAACCGCTTCAAGCTGGTGTTACACGATGGCAAGGCCGGCGCCGTGAAGCGCGAGTTGTTCGACATCATCGCCGATCCCGCCGAGGAGCGGGATCTATCCGCCCGGGAGCCGGAGACCGCGGGAGAGATGGAGACCCGGCTGCGGGACTGGCAGGCATCGGTGCTCCACAGCCTCACCGGCGCCGACTATGGCAACGGGGGGCGGTAGACGCGGAAAGCGGTGACCCATGACATCCGGCGCGCCGGCAACCTGAAATCGAGGTGCCCAAGCCACCCTCGCCGAATGCGAAGCGGCGTCGGGCGAGGTGTAGCACAGGCATTCTTGCCTGTGATCTGTGATCCGATATTTTTCCTTTTTCCTCCACAGGCAGGAATGCCTGTGCTACGACACGACTTGTCATGGCTCTCGGCCAGTTTTTGCTCGATCCGCCTCCGGGATTTCAGGGGTTCGATCCCTGGCGGCCAGTCCGAATTTATCGCCGGAATCTGCCTCACTGGCGTCAGGACGGAGCGACGTATTTTGTGACCTTTCGGTTGGCTGACGCCCTGCCCACGATGTGCCTCCGTGAAATCGCCCGAGCCAAAGCCGCCTGGGAACGGGAACATCCAGAACCCAGATCCGATGAGGACTGGCGCGAGTATGCCCAACTGATCACCCGGCGAGAGGAACAATGGCTGGATCGGGGTCACGGGAAATGCTGGCTCGCACAACCGGAGCACGCCGGTCGGATCGTGAGCGCCCTGACGAAATTCGACGGCCAGCGCCTCCATCTCGGCGCCTGTGCGGTGATGCCCAACCATGTGCACGTCATCGTGCGACCGTTGCCGGGCCATGAACTCGATGCGATCACGAAAAGCTGGAAAGGATACACGGCTCGAGAGATCAACGAAGCTGTCAGCCGCCGGGGGACTTTGTGGCAGGAGGAGAGTTACGATACGATTATCCGGGATGCCGAGCATCTCTATCGGGTCATTCGATACATTGGCGATAATCCCCAAAAAGCCGGCCTGGCGGGAAAGTGTCCCGTGTGGGTTCGCGAGGACTGGAGTGAGGCGGGCTTCCGATTTCGGAGGGATGGAGATGAGCCGTAGCACAGGCATTCCTGCCTGTGTTCATTGCGAAATCACACAGGCAGGAATGCCTGTGCTACGCAGTAGGCAAGTCCGAGCCTGAAATCCGCGTTTCCATTCACAGCTCCACCGTCTTCCCCGTCTTGAAGGCCTCGTCGGCTGCCAGCACGATGCGGAGGCTGTTGACGGCGTCTTCCATGTGATCGGTGAGATCTACGTCGTTGGTGATGGCGTTCAGGAACACCTCTTGTTCGCGGGCGCAGAGGCCGTCGTGATCGGGCTCGTCGGCGCAGTCGATGATCTCGTCGGGCTTGGCGAATTTCCCGTCGGGGCCGAGTTCGGCGTGGTGCAGCTTGAGCGAGGCGGCCTTGGAATGCGAGTCGATGTCGTCACTCTCGGTCTCGCCCTCTTTCACCCCGGCAATGCTGACGCAGCCTTTCGGGCCGACGACATCCTTCACGAAGAAGGCGGTCTCGCTCATCATCGGACCCCAGCCGGCCTCGTACCAGCCGACGGAGCCATCCTCGAAGGTGACCTGGAGCTGGCCGTAGTTGTACATGTTCTCGACCAGTTCGTCGGTCAGGCGCGCACCGATGGCGCTGACGCGGACGGGTTTCGAGCGCGTCATCTGGCACATGACATCGACGTAGTGAACGCCGCAATCGACGATGGGCGACATCGAGTTCATGAGCATGCGGTGGGTGTGCCACATCTCGCCTGAGGACTGCTGGTTGAGGTTCATCCGCATGACGAGCGGACGTCCGAGGTCGTTGGCCACCTCGATGAAGCGCGCCCAGGTGGGGTGGACGCGGAGGATGTAGCCGATGACGAGCTTGCGATTGGCGGCTTTGGCGGCATCGACGATTTCACGCGCCTCGGCGACGGTCTCGGCGATGGGTTTTTCCAGAAAGACGTGGCAACCGGCGGCGAAGGCTTTCTTCGTGAAATCGGCGTGGGTGTCGGGGTAGGTGTTGATGGACACCGCGTCCGGTTGGGTGGCGGCGAGGGCTTCCTCGTAGCTGGAGAACTGGGGATAGTCGGCGCCGAGAGTGTCGAGCAGCTTGCGCCGCGAGGCTTCGCCGCGGGAGACGACGCCCACGATTTCGAATCCCTCCATGGCGTGGTAGGCCTTGGCGTGGGAGATGCCCATGTGGCCGCAGCCGACGACGAGAATTTTGACGGGTTGAGACATGCCTGTGTCTCTATTCGGAAAAGGGCGTCGGCACAAGCGCCAACCCGCACGCGTGCGCGGGTATTGAGCGGGGAGATGAAGACCGGGGTCGGTGCCCCCGGCTAGAGGACCTCATCGAGCATGACCTCGCGCCCGAGGGTGAGCGATTTTTTCCCGGCTTCAAGGGCGGCGATGAGCTCGACTTCCTCCTCGACGGGGACGATCTCCTCTCCGGTGTCCAGCATGGTGAGAAAGGCGTCGAGCAGGTAGGAATAGAGGTTTTTCAGATCAGGCTGCACCGTGCTCCAGCCTTTCTCCCCGTAGAGGGTGATCTGGTAGCCGGCGCGCATCCACTCGCGCTCGGCCACCACGAGCATGACGTCGCGGTGGTCGGCGAAACGCAGGCGGACGAGGTTGGCGCCGGGTTGGCCGACGTTGATGGCGCTGACGGCGCCGCCGCCGAGGACGGCGTAGATCATGGAGAGGGCGTGGATGCCGTAGTAGACCAGCTCGTTGCCGCAGGCGGCGCTGGCGAGGTGGACTTTTCCCAGAGTGGGTAGGGTCTCGTCGCGCAGCTTCACGATGTCGGGGACGAAGCGCAGGCTGCTGGCGGACATGAAGGGCGTCTTCGTTTCCCGGACGAGCTTGGCGACGGCTTGGGCCTCGCGGGCAGTCATGGCGAGGGGTTTGTCGCAAAAGACGGGGACGCCTTTTTTCAGCGGATGGGTGGCGTATTTCCACTGGGCTCCGCTGCCATCGTCGATGATGAGCACGGCATCGACTCCCTCGCAGGCTTCCTCGGGAGTGGCGGCGACGTCGTCCACGCCGCAGACGTCGGCGAGTCTTTTCGCGGCGGCCTGGTCGGGGTCCCAGAGCTTGACCACGCGCGCGCCCTCGAGCTGGCGTCCGGATTTGACGAAGGTGCCCTCGAGGGTTTTGGCTTTTTCCTCGTCCCAGCCGTTGAAGGTGGTGGTGAAGGCGGTGCCGTGGTGGGAGCCCGGGGTGCGGGGCTTGTCGAGGTAACCGTAGGTGGCGGCGGAGATGACGGCGAGGCGGCGCATGGGGAGAGAGGTTTCTGGGTTCCTGGTTGCCGGTTCCCGGTTTTCTCGGTCTGACTGAACAGGGTTGGGTGGTCGACCTTACCCTGTTGAGCCGTTCTTGGATCTCCCGCAAACGCGGCTCAGGGTCGGCCCACGCACCAGAGGGACTCGTGGGTGCGGACGAATAGTTCGCCGCCGGCGATGGCGAGGGAGGAGTTGGTCTCCTCGCCGAGGTCGCTCTGGGCGATGACTTCCATTTTCTCGGGGTTGGCTTTGAAGACCACGGTATCGCCGGCCTGGCTGAGGGTGTAGATGTGCCGGTCGGCGGTGAGGACGAAGGAACCCCAGGATTTTCCGGCACCGGGGAGTCGGGCTTTCCAGAGTGTCTCGCCGGTTTTCATGTCGTCGCAGTAGGCGACGCCGCCGGAATCCTGGTAGTAGTAGTGGTGGCCGACGACGACTCCGGTGCCGATGCCGCCGTTGTGCCGGACGAGGTGCCAGAGTCGATGGCTGTCGGTGACGTCGCCGTTGCCGCCGACTTTCACTCCGATGGAGTTGCCGTAGTAGCCTCCCATGGCGACGACGATTTTTTCGGTCTCGCTGTAAACGGGGGAGGTGTAGACCAGTGGGTTGAGCCCGCCGCAGGTCCAGAGGACTTCGCCGGTCTTGGGATCGAAGGCTTTCATTTCCATGGGAAAGCTCATGATGAGTTCCTCGCGTTCGCCGGTATCGACGAGGATGGGGGTGCTGAAGGAGCCGATGACGCCCTCGCCCTCGCGGTCGCCGAATCCGTCGGTGCGCTTGCCGGGTTTCCAGACGGGCTCGGCCCATTCCCAGACGGTCGCGCCGGTGCGTTTGTCGAGGGCGTGGAGGACGGCGTTCTTCGCGGGGCCGTGGTATTGGATGACGAGATCGCCGTGGATGAGTGGCGAGGTGGAGTTGCCCCAGGTGTGGGAGATGGCGCCGAGGTCGCGGTGCCAGAGTTGCTTGCCCGCGAAATCATAGGCCGCGATGCCGGCCGAGCCGTAGTAGGCGATGACCAGTTCGCCGTCGGTGGCGGGTGAGGCGGAGCAGTAGGGATTGGACCGGTGGGTGGGCTCGTCTTTTTCGTGGGTGACGCCGTTTTTCCACAGCAGGGAGCCGTCCTCGCGGCTGAAGCACATGAGGCCGCGCCATTTGGTTTCAGTGACGGGCTGGGTGACGAAGACTCGGTCGCCATGGACGACGGGGGTGGAGTTGCCGGCCTCGGGCAGGTCGATTCGCCAGCGGATGTTTTTTTCCTTTCCCCACTCGGTTGGCAGGTCGTTGGCGGTGGTTCTGCCCGATCCGAGGAGATCGCCGCGCCAGGCGGGCCAGCCGCCGGTGTCGGCCTGGGAGATTCCGGTGAGGGCCAGTGAGAGGAGGAGGGTGGAGAGGGGGAGTTTCATGACGGGAGCGATGGGAAAGTGGCGAAAAATTACCCCGAAGGCTTGGCGCGGGCCAGACGAACCGGATCACGGGGTTACGCCACCGGCACCTTGGCGAGACGGGGGGAATGCGGCGGACGCGCGTCGGCTCAGTCGTCGCGCCGGACCTGTCCCCGGAGGCGTTTTTTTTCCGACTGCTGTCGTTTTTGCCGGAGCATCGCCTCTTTCTCGCCTTTGGAGCGGCGGCGTTTCTGATAGCGTTTCTTGGCTCGGAGCCGGGCTTGCTCGGCTTTTTTCGCGAGCTGGTTGGCTTCGACGCGGTCGCAGAGGCGCACGCGGGCGAGGTGACGATTGGCGGACTGGGAGCGGGACTCCTGGCACTGGATCTCGATCCCGCTGGGCAGGTGGGTGAGCGAGACGCAGGAGGCGGTTTTGTTGATTTTCTGCCCTCCAGGGCCGGAACCGCCGATGAATCGCTCCTCGAGGTCGTCCTCGTAAATGCGGAGGCGCTCCATCCGCTCGATGAGTTCGGCGTCGCGTGGGGAACGGTTCATGTGAGTTCGAAAGGGGAAATTTTTCCGGAATGATACTGAACGAAATCGGCTTGTCCCGATCTAAGGGAAGGCAGGTAATAATCGTTGGGAGAGAGATGTCCGGCGATGAGGCGGCGAATTCAATTCAAAATTGAGAATTCAGGCTTTCTTAAATAATCGCCGTTTTATTGGACCTCGGGGGCATAATGGGGTAATTATTGCAAAATTTCCGGCAGATTGGAATCGCATGATTGATAAACATTCGCGGCAATGGGCTTCCTTCGGGAGCGGGAACTGGTGGGGCATCGGCATGACCGTGCTGGCTGTGGGGTGGTCGGTCTGGCCGACGACGGCGCAGGAATCGGGCGTGAGTGCCGATCCGGCGGCGGCCTCCGGGATGACGACGGGCTTGCCCGGTGTCTCAACCCAGCGGCAGGCGGAGATGATGCAGATCCGGGCGAGGGCGCAGGCGGCGCGACCGGACGCGCAGCGGGCGGCGATGGAGCGATCGGCCGAGGACGCGCTGGCGCAGAAGAGTGAGGATCAGCTCCTCGACGAGGTGCGCGAGACCAAGCGGATGAAAGAGGAGGCGGCACGGCAATTGCAGTATCAGCGCGCGGCCAACGCCTATCAGGGAGTGAGCGCGCGGGAGATGAATGCCTGGGCGGATGATTCGGGTCGGGTCAAGGTGGAGCGCGGGGTGCCGCCGGAAGTGTTGGCGGCGTTGCCGCCGGAGGAGGAATCGACGGAGGTCGATGAGGACGAGGGTGGATTCAATCCCCTGAAAATGCCGAAGCGAGCGGCCAAAGGCGCGGCCAACGCCGCCGGAGGCGCGGCGGGCGCGGCCATGGGAGCGATGAAAAAGGGTGTCTCCTGGATTCCGGGTCTCGGGAAGAATGACGAGCCGGAGACGGGAATCACCGCTCAACCGCGTACTCAGGAAGCGGAGTCCTATGCCGACGATTCCCAGGCCGAGGGTGGTGGCATGCTGAGCCGCATCCCCCTGGTGGGCGGCATGATGAATCGCGATAGCAAGGCGGAGGAACCATCGCCGACCCAGGTGGAGGCGAGTGATCCGGCTGAAAAGAAAGGATTTTTCCGCGGCATCACTTCCAATCTCCCGCTGGTCGGCGGGAGGGACGAGCCGTCGGAGATGGCCCTGATCAGTGACGCGCCCGCCAACGCGCCCGCGCCGCCGACGGGTTCTGAAGCGATGTCGTTCGGCCCGCCGCCGACCGCGGCACCCGCGCCGATGGTGGCTGCCGGCGACACTGAGAGTGGATCCATGGCTGTGGGTGCGGCCGAGGAGGAATCGGGGGGCTTTTTCAGCAAACTGCCCCTGGTGGGATCGAGAAAGACCGAGGAGGTGCCGACCGGCGCTTTTGGTCCTAACACGGCGGACACCATGCCTCCGGTGGCGGAGGAAAAGTCCGGCATTGGCGGGGGTTTCAAGAATCTGGTGGGCAAAGTCATTCCCGGAAACGGCGGACGCGACTCGGGTGGCATGGCGGCGGGATCCGGCAATATCGACGCGAGCCTTTTCCCGCAGGAGGGCGATCCGGATGAGTTGATGGCGGATACTTCCTCGACGAAGCGCAAACTTTTCAAGATGCCCGAACTCCCGGACATCTCCATCCCCACGGCGCAACCGGAGAAGCCGACTCCCGACACGCCGATGCCGAAGAAGGAGCGCAGCCCGGTCCATTCGGGTGGCAACGCGGTCTACGTGGTGCAGACCGACGGGGCTCAGTTCATGCGCTTCGCGGGTGGACCGCTCGGGTCCGAGGCCCAATCTCTGAGCGCGGGGACCCAGGTACGGATGACGAAAGTCGGCGATGAATGGAGTTCCGTGCAGCTTTCCAACGGCTCCGTCGGCATCGTGAAAAACAAAGATCTGAAGCCTTCCAGCGGTGGCGGCGGCTTTGCCTCGGAGACGCCGACCACGGGAACGCTGGCGACCAATGCCGCGACGGGCAGCGCCCGCATCACGTCCCCGGTGTCGGCCACTGGAGCCGGCGTCAGCGATGTCCCGGGTCCGCCGGTGACGATGCCGGAGTCTCAACTCGCCACCGGCATCCCGCCTATTTCGCTGGAGTGAGGGTAATCCTCTCCCGCGAATCGGATTTCTTTGCAAGGCCGGGGATCAGTCCCTAGGGTGGCGACTGTTTCACAGTATTCCCACCCGCCCGTCATGCCCGCCGCCAGCAGACAGAATGTCCACGCCATCCTCGGAAACGACGAGGGGCGGGTGAAAGAGGTGGCGATGGGCTTGGCCGCGAAGCATGCCCCACCGGACGACGAGTTCGGCCTGGAAATCATCAGTGGCCAGGCGGATAACTCCGATCACGCGTCACAGATCGTGGGGCAGACATTGCAGGCCTTGCAGACGCTTCCTTTTTTCGGCGGGGGCAAGGTGGTCTGGCTACAGGGGGCGAATTTTTTTGGCGACACCGTCACAGGCCGCTCGCAGACGACGCTCTCGGCGGTGGAGGCCCTGCAGAAGGAACTGGAGGCGGGACTACCGCCCGATGTGGTCTTCATCCTCAGCGCCTCGGAAATCGACAAGCGGCGTTCTTTCTACAAGAAGCTCTCGAAGCTGGCACGGGTGGAGATCCATGACCGGGTCGATATATCCAAGGATGGCTGGGAGAACCAGTTGGTGGGTCCGGTGCGGGAATGGGCGCGGGAGATAGGGCTGGAGTTCGAACCCGACGCGGTGAGGCGTTTTGTCCTCATGGTGGGGGCCGATACCCGGCAACTGCGGAGCGAGTTGGAGAAACTGGCGCTGTATCTGGCGGAGCGGAAACGCGTCACGGCCGACGATGTGCGCTCCATCGTGGTTTCCACGCACACCGGGGTGATTTTCGAGATCAGCAACGCGATCGCGGATCGGAATCTGCCCTTGGCGATGTCCCTGGTCGAGCAACAGTTGAAGAAAGGCGAGCAAGCGGTGGGACTGCTGCTGGCGGCCATCGTTCCGAAAGTGAGGAATCTGCTCTACGCTCGCGATCTCATCGAGCGGCACGGGATTCAACCCACGGGCAGCTTCAATTCCTTCTCCGGCGCGGTGGGGCGTCTGCCGAAAAGTGAGACCGCCCATCTGCCGCGCAAGAAGGACGGGACGGCCAATGTGTACGGCATATTCATGGCGGCGCAGGAATGTCGGAAATTCACGGCGCATGAACTCCGCCTGGGGCTGGAAGCCTGCCTCGAGGCCAACCTGCGACTGGTCACCACGGGGCTGGACCCCAAGCTGGTCCTGAGCCAACTGCTGGCGCGTCTGCTTTCTCCGTCCCCGCGTGGGGCCGCCCGTCCGCGAGGCGCCGGCGGGAGAACGCGCGCCGCCTGAGACGATTTTTCCGTTAACGAATCATGATGACCTCCCTGCTAATCCCCGTGCTCATCGGATCGCTCGGCGGTCTTGTCGCCGCGCTCTGCGGAGTCGGCGGCGGGGTCGTCATGGTGCCGGCCTTTGTCATGCTGCTCGGGGTCGAGCAGAAAACGGCGATCGCCACTTCGTTGGCCGTCATCGCCCCGACCGCCGCGGTGGCGATTTTCAAGAATACCGGAAACAATCTGGTCGATTGGAGACTGTTCGTTCCCACCGCCATCGGCGCCTGTCTCTTCGCCTATTTCGCGACGGATTGGGTGAAAACCATGAGCAACGAATCCCTGACCAGGATCTTCGGCGGGGTGATGGTGGCGATCGGCGTCTACATGCTCTTGCGCAAAGTGTGAACGCGGGGCATCGACGCGATCGCGTGAAGGTGGTGTGGCGTGGTTTGGCTTGATCGGTTCGGCGGATCTGATCAATCTCGACAGGTCTGGTCGCCATTCAAATTTGGGGGGGGAATAACAGCTCCGCTTCGCCTCGGCGTCGCGGGGCTGTGCTTTTTGGGGCCATCGGGTGCCGACGCGGATCAGGAGATGGCCTCGACGAGAATGCGGGCGGCGACTTTCTCTCCCAGGCTGGTGATGGAACCCGAGGGCTCCAGCCGGATTTCGACGATGCCGGCAGCGCGATTGTGACCAACCAGACCGATCTCCCGGCCGGGAAGCAGCCCGTTTTCACTAAGCCAATCGAGAAAGGCGGAGTCGGAATCGCCCACCCGCACGATGCGGAGTTGGCCCGGGGCGGCTTCGGAAAGGGGGTGGAGCGACTCGTGCGAGGCGACATTTCCCAGGGGATCGGGAATGGGATCGCCGTGGGGATCGTGTGAGGGGTGACCGAGCATCTCGTCCATCCGCTCCAGGAGACGGTCGGAAATGACGTGCTCCAGCACCTCAGCCTCGGCGTGGACCTCGGACCAGTCGAGTTGCATCACGGTAACGAGAAAAGTCTCCACCAGCCGGTGCCGACGCACCACGCGCAGAGCTTCGGCGCGTCCCTTGTCCCGCAGGGTGACGCTGCGCCGCGGTACGTAGTCCACCAGGCCTGCTTCGCTGAGATGTCGCATCATCGAGGAAACCGTCCCCGGTGTCACCCCGAGGTCCTCGGCGATGCCACCCACGGTGATCTCACGTCCGGCATCCTCATCGAGCCGCAGCATCGACTTCAGGTAGTCTTCGACGGTGCTGCTGGGCATGCGCGGAAGGGAGGCGGGGGATCGATGAAATCGCGAGGGGCGGGTCCGGCGAAGCCGGTTGCTGGCAGATTGCCCCAATCCAACCGGGAGATCATCCAAAAAATTTATCTTGAATACTCAAGATAATGTTCTTGATTGCTGATCATGAATGAATGTCCACTCGGATTCTTGTCGCCCCGGATCGGCGGGGCCATCCTGTTGTCCGCCTTGATTCTCCTCGTGTCGTGTGGTCCCTCTCCGGAGTCTCCCCCCCGGGAAGCGGTCGAAAAGGGCGCCTACCGGGTGGCCGCGACGGTCGGCATGATCGCCGATCTCGTCCGTCAGGTGGCCGGTGATCGAGCGGAAGTGATGGGGCTCATCGGTGAAGGGGTCGATCCGCATCTCTACAAACCGACCAGCGCGGATGTCAAAACACTGCAAGCGGCCGACGTGATCTTCTACAACGGGCTCATGCTGGAGGGCAAGATGACCGATGCTCTGCTCAGGGTGGCCCGCAACGGCAAGCCGGTTCACGCCGTGACCGAGACCATCCTTGATCAGGGAGATTATGTGCTGACCGACGAGCGGGAGCACTACGATCCCCACGTCTGGATGGACGTGAAAGGCTGGAGCCGCGCCGCGGGGGTGATCGCCGACGCCCTGTCCGCGTTCGATCCGGAGAATGAGGCTTACTATAGGGAGAATGCGAAGGTTCTCCTGGCGGATCTGGAGAGGCTGGACCGCTACACCGTCAAGGTGCTTGCCTCGATCCCGGAATCCCAGCGCGTGCTGGTGACCGCGCACGACGCTTTCAACTATTTCGGAAGGTCCTACGGCATCGAGGTCCGGGGCATCCAGGGCATCAGCACCGAGTCGGAAGCGGGGGTGAAGGATGTCGAGGACCTGGTGGAGTTTCTGGTGGAGAGGAAAATTCCGGCCGTGTTCGTGGAAACGTCGGTTTCCGACAAGAACGTCCGCGCCATCATTGAGGGAGCCCTCAGCCAGGGGCACGAGGTGGTCATCGGAGGCTCGTTGTATTCCGACGCCATGGGGCCGGCGGGCACCTACGAGGGGACCTACATCGGCATGATCGATCACAACGTCACCACCATCGCCCGCGCCCTGGGCGGCGAGGCTCCCGAGAATGGTCTCAACGGCAAACTGTCGCCCTGAGCCGGCTATTTTTCTCCCAAGTCCAGACCTCGTATATCTCTTTCGAACGATGAAAACTGAATCTTCCCCTTTGTGCATTGTGAGTCTCGGAACCGTTGTTTTCGCCTTGGCGACCGGGTTCACCCTGGCTGGTGAACCCATCGCCTCGGTGGAAACCGCGGCGCCGGACAAGTCGCGGTATCACTTGTTCCACCCGACGCCGCGCGAACTGTGGCGCGAGCTTTCTCCCGACAGGCCGGACACCACCGAGAGCCCGCTCACCGTCGATGCCGGCGCCTACGTGATCGAAACCAGCTACTTCGACTGGCGCCATGACAAGGGTGATGACAGCTACACGGTCATGGCGACAAATTTCAAGGTCGGCCTGACCAATGACATCGACTTGCAAACCGTCTTCGACGCCTACACCCGGGAAGATCCGGAAACCGGCAAAGGTGCCGAAGGTTTCTCCGACGTGCAGTTGCGCCTGAAATACAACGTCTGGGGAAATGACGGCGGAAACTCGGCGTTCGCGATTTTTCCCTTCATCAAGATCCCGACCGGGACCGAACTGAGCAACGGCGAAGTCGAGGGCGGACTGATCCTGCCCTTTGGCACCGATCTGGCCGACGGAATCGGTCTTGGTCTGATGGCGGAGATCGACTGGGTCCATGGCGACGATGGGGGCTACGAAACCGAGTTTCTCCATTCCGCCGTGCTTGGGTTCGACCTGACGGATCGGATCGGCATGTTTACCGAATACATCGGCATCGCCGGTCCGGCTCCCTACCAGGCCTATTTTGCCGGCGGATTCACCTGGGGTATCCATGAGGACTTCGTGCTCGACTGCGGCACTCAGGTCGGGCTGAACGACCATTCCGAGGATCTCGGCGTGTTCGGTGGATTCACGAAACGATTCTGATCACGGCCCGGGCGATCATTTGCCAAACCCCCAGGCCCGCGCTTTCGTGAGCATGAGGGCATGGGGGTTCCGGTTTTCCAGAAAGAGAAATGAGTGAGCTGCTGAAATCGATGTCTCCCGCCGGGGATGCCGCGGGCGAGGATTTGTCGTTTCATCCTCCGAATGTGCCGCTGGCGATTCACGACCTGACCGTCGCCTACCACCGGAAGCCGGTCCTGTGGGATGTCGATCTCGACATTCCCGAAGGCAAGCTGGTCGGCATCGTCGGTCCCAATGGCGCCGGGAAGAGCACGCTGATCAAGGCCTGCCTCGACCTGATACCCAAGACATCGGGCGAAGTCGGCATCTACGGCAAGCCCTACAAGGATCAGCGCCACCTCGTCGGCTACGTGCCGCAGCGCGAGAGCGTGGATTGGGATTTCCCGGTCAGCGCCCTCGACGTGGTCGCCATGGGCACCTATCGCCGGCTCGGCTGGTTTCGCCGGGTGGGAAAGAAGGAACGCGAGGCGGCCATGAACGCCTTGGAGCAGGTCGGGATCGGTCATCTCGCCCAGCGCCAGATCAGCCAGCTTTCGGGAGGCCAGCAGCAGCGGGTCTTCCTGGCGCGAGCGCTCGCCCAGGACGCGAAGATCTACTTCATGGACGAGCCGTTCGCCGCCGTCGATGCCGCCACCGAGGAGGCCATCGTGAAGCTGCTGCGCTCGCTCAACGAACAGGGCAAGACCTGCCTGGTGGTCCATCACGACCTGGCCACGGTGAGTCGTTATTTCGACTGGCTGGTGCTGCTCAACATGCGGGTCGTGGCCGCCGGCCCGACCGGTGAGTTGTTCACGGAGGAAAACCTGGAAAAGACCTACGGCGGCCAGCTGAACCTCCTCAACGACGCCGCCAAGGCGCTCAGCCATGCCACGCGTTAGGTCATCGAAGCGCGTTCCGTTCTTCGCGTTTCTCCTGTGGTTCGCCGGTATGTTCGCCGGGGAAGCGGCGGAACCCGCCCAGCTCTCAAGCTTGGCCCGGACCGAGGTGGTGTGGCCGACCCCGGGCGAAATCCGGGAGGTGGTGACGCTGGCGAATTACAACACTCGCCTCGTGGTGCTCTCGACCGCGCTTCTCGGCGTGGCCTCGGGGCTGGTGGGATCCTTTCTCCTACTGCGGAAACGTTCCCTGATGGGCGACGCGCTTTCGCACGCGACTTTGCCGGGAATCGGGATCGCCTTTGCCGTCGGGGTGGCGCTGGGAGGATCGGGAAAATCGCTGCCGCTGCTGTTGGCGGGCGCCACCGTCTCGGGGGTGCTCGGTGTGCTCGTCATGCTGGCGATCCGCAACACCACCCGACTCCGGGACGACGTTGCCATGGGATTGGTCCTGAGCGTCTTTTTTGGGATCGGGGTGGCTATTCTCGGAATGGTGCAGGCGATGCCCCAGGCAAGCGCCGCCGGACTGGAGTCGTTCATCTATGGCAAGACGGCATCGATGGTGAAGAGCGACTTCTTCTTCATCGCCGGTGTGGCCGCGGTGTCCGCGCTGACCGCGGTGCTGCTGTTCAAGGAATTCACGCTGCTCTGCTTCGACGATGACTTTGCCGCCTCCCAGGGCTGGCCGTCTTTCGGGCTCGACCTGCTGCTGCTGGGCCTGGTGACGGCGGTGACGGTGATCGGTCTGCAGGCGGTGGGCTTGATCCTGGTGATCGCCTTTCTCATCACTCCACCGACCGCGGCGCGTTTCTGGACGGAGCGACTGCCCCGGATGATGGGTCTCTCGGCGGTCATCGGCGGGCTCAGCGGCTGGCTGGGGGCCTCGCTCAGCGCCTTGCTGCCGCGCCTGCCGGCGGGCGCGGTGATCGTGCTGGTGGCGGCGTCGCTCTTCGTTCTCAGCCTGTTCTTTGCTCCGGCGCGCGGGGTGCTCGGGCGTTGGCTCCGTCACCGGAAGTTGCGGAAGAAAGTGCATCGCCAGCACCTTCTCAGGGCCGCCTACGAGCTCCTCGAAGCTCATGCCCGCGAGAGCGGAAACGGCAGGCGCGCGACCGCCATCCTCAACGAGCCCTTCGATCGGGCCGATCTGCAAGCCAAGCGCACCTGGCGCCCGCGCGAGCTGGCGCGCATCATCCGGTCCGAGATCGCCATGGGACACATCGAGGAAGCGGGAGAGGGGAGCCTGCGGCTTTCCGAGGAAGGCTTCGGTGAAGCCGCCCGCATCACCCGCAACCACCGGCTCTGGGAAGTCTACCTGGTGAAGCACGCCGACATCGCCCCGAGTCACGTCGACCGCGACGCCGACATGGTCGAGCACGTTCTCGAGGCCGATCTCGTGCGCCGCCTCGAGGACGAACTTCGCGACCGCGACGCCTGGATACCGAGCCCGCACTCGATTCAGTGATGAGTGAGTAGTGAGGGGTAAAAAGTGAAAATGCCCGATACCTCCCTTGACCGTAAGTCTTCGACTAACCACTAATCACTTCCAACTCATCACCAAAATGTGGACCTCCTTTGACACCTGGATCGTCGTCACCGCCGCTCTCTGCGCGGTGGCCTGCGCGCTGCCGGGTTGTTTCCTGGTGCTGCGGAAGATGAGCATGATGGGCGACGCCATCAGCCACGCGGTCCTGCCGGGGCTGGCGGTGGCTTTCCTGATCACCGGGACGCGGGCCAGTTCGGTGATGTTCATCGGCGCGGCGGTGGTGGGAATCCTCACCGCCATCTTCACCCAGTGGATCAGCAAGGTGGGCAACGTCGATCGCGGGGCGGCCATGGGAATCGTCTTCACCACCCTGTTCGCCATCGGGCTGCTGCTGATCGTGCGGGCGGCCGATCACGTCGATCTCGATCCCGGTTGCGTGCTCTACGGCGCCATCGAGCTGACGCCGCTGGACACGGTGCGCGTCGGGGGCTTCGAGGTTCCACGGGCCGCCGCCGTCCTCGGGGCCGTCCTGTTGGTCAATCTCGGAGTGATCGCGGCGCTCTTCAAAGAATTCCGCCTCAGCGCTTTCGATCCGGCCTTGGCGGATACGCTGGGATTCTCGTCCCGGTTCTTCCACTACCTGCTCATGACCATGGTCGCGGTGACGACGGTGGCGTCCTTCGAAGCGGTCGGCAGCATCATCGTCATCGCAATGCTGATCGTGCCGCCGGCCACGGCGCTGCTGCTGACCCGGCGACTGGTGCCCATGATCGCCATCGCCTGCGGGGTGGCGCTGCTCGCCGCGGCGTTGGGCCATGTCTCCGCGCTCACCGTTCCCCGCTGGTTCGGTTTCGACACGACCACCTCGTCCGGCATGATGGCCGCGATGACCGGGCTCCTGTTCGGGATCGCCTGGCTTTTCAGCCCGTCCGAGGGACTCGTGATCCGCTGGTTGCAAAGGCGGTACGGGGTCCTCGTCGCGGACTTGCCGAAGAGCCAAGCCGCGAGTTGGGGTAAATAGGGAAGTACATGACGCTCAGATTTTTCTCTGGCGCAAATACCCGGTGACAGCAAGGTTGAGACGTGTTCCAGATCATCTTCAACGAAATCAGCGCGGCGGAAATCTCCCAACTGCCGACCATGATGCAGATGGAGGTTCTCAGCGAATTCCAGGTAACGCCCGAGGATCTCGAGAATCTCGATGGGGATCGCTTTGGTTCGCTGGAGCGTGAGGGGAAGACACTCTATCGATACCGGGCCAAGGATGTGCGGATCTATTTCGAGGTCACCGACGACCATTCCGTCCTGGTGCATCGGGTGCTGACCAAGAACACCTTTCAGGATTTCCTCTACCGCGCCAATCTCCCCCTGAGCGAAGACGAGGCGCTCAGCGAATCCAAGCAGTTCTGGAAACTGATTGAGGAAGGAGAGAACGCGCAGCGGTTGTGAGCGGCTCCGTTTTCCGGACGACTCTGCCACTCTTACCCGCCCGAAACACCGCGGCGCAGCTTTTCGAGCATGATCTCCAGCGATTCGCCCTGATACTTGAGGGCTTTGGTCAGGGGCTTGCCGTCGGCGGTCAGGAACACCAGGCCGGGTTTGCCCATCCCGATGCCGTGACGCTTGGCCAGATCCCGAGCTTCGTCCCGGGACGCGGTCTGCAGGCCGGTGTCGCGGGTCTCGTTGTGGTAGAGGCAGAGGACCACGGTTTGATTCGCCCAGGCGCGGAAGGCTTCCGCCCGAAGGATGTCGCGATCAAGTTGGGCACCCGGCCCCTCGGATTGTACGAACGCCAACAGGATGGGTCGTCCGGTTTTCCCGGCCTCGCGCTTGGCCATCTCGATGTCCTGAAACCACGAGGCATGCGAGACCTGCCCGGAGGCGACCGAGTCGGAGCGAACGCGGGCGATGGTGGCCTCCTCCTGGGGTGGCCGTTGGCTGAAAAATTCACGATCCTCTGGACTCAGGGACGAGAGGGAAATCACGAACTCCGCGCCGTTGTCACGACGACGAAAGGCGAGTTCCTCCCGGTTGAAACCAAGAATCTCGGCGGCGATCTCTCGTCCGCGGGCGTCGGTGAGATCGTGCTGGTGCGGCAGGGTGAGGGGAGCCGACTGTGGGTTGGCGAGGGCCAGGAGCTTTCGCATCCAGGGGGTGTCGCGCTGCCAATAGAGGGACCCGGCGAGCAGGCTGATCGCCAGCAGGAGTCCGAGGAGTTTTTTCATGCTAAGGCTTCATATCTTTGGGTCTGGAGCGACGCGGGGCAAGTCCAAACGCCGGAGGGTCCGCCACCACGAGGGGGGAGAGAGGGCTTGGAATCGGACTGGCCTGGGAGGTCGCCGCGTGTTGATGAAACCGGGAAGATCCAGACCGATTCTCCGGGGCGGTGAGGAGCGGGGGGAATTCCGCGCCGCGACATTCGCCATTTTTGCCCGCACTGCCCTGTTGACTCACAGGGCCTTGCGTCTAGTATCGGGCCACTTGTTGATTTCTCTCGCATCTGCGTGGAAAGTCGCGAGAATTGTCACTCATCTATCAGAATCAACCAACCGGAGGCTAGCTGCGTAAAACGGTGGAATTCAAGGACATCAAACGCATTGTGGAGCTCATGGACGACCATGGGCTGACTCATTTCAAATTGGAACTCGAAGATTCCAAGCTGGAACTCAGCAAGGGAGCGGGCATTGACATGGACGCCGTGCAGAAGCTGATGAGTTTCGCGCCGCCCCAGTATCTGCACCAGGCTCCCGCCCCGATGGCCGCCCCCGCGCCCGGGCCGGCGGTGCCGTCTCCCTCCTCTCTCGTGGGGGTGGAACCCTCGACGGATGGCCCGGCGGCCGGTGAGGTGGAGATCAAGTCCGAGTTGGTCGGCACTTTCTATCGTTCGCCATCCCCGGATTCCGATGTGTTTGTGAAGGAGGGCAGCGATGTCACCCCGGACACGGTGGTCTGCATCGTGGAAGCGATGAAAGTGATGAACCAGATCCAGGCTGGCGTCGCCGGAAAGATCACCAAATGCCTTGTCGAAAACGGCACCCCGGTGCAGTACGGCGATCCGCTCTTCTACGTGAAGCCCGCCTGAACGGGGCGCCCCCGGTCGCGCGTCGGTATTGCACCATGTCCGTCGCCTCCGCGTGATCAAGCGCCGCCGCGTTTTCCTCCCGGACACCCTTTTTCCCTCCTCATCCCATCATGTTCCGAAATGTCCTCGTCGCGAATCGCGGTGAAATCGCCGTGCGGGTCATCCGTGCCTGCAAAGAGTTGAACGTCCGCACGGTGGCCGTCTATTCGGAGGCCGACGCCGACTCCATGCACGTGCAACTGGCCGATGAGGCGATCTGCATCGGCCCCGGCCCCAGCGCGGGCAGCTACCTGAAGATCGAGAACATCATGAGCGCCGCCGAGATCGCGAATGTCGACGCGATCCATCCCGGCTACGGCTTTTTGTCGGAAAATCCGCGCTTCGCCGAGATTTGCGAGAGCTGCAAGGTGAAGTTCATCGGTCCCTCGGCCGAGGTCATCGCGCTGATGGGCGATAAGAACATGGCGCGGGCCACGGCGAAAAAATACGGCATCCCCGTCACGCCCGGCAGCGAGGGCATCGTCAAGGACGAGGAGGAGGCCATGAGGCTCGCGGAGCAGATCGGCTTTCCCGTGATGATCAAGGCGTCGGCCGGTGGCGGGGGACGCGGCATGAGACCGGCCTTGAATCAGGCGAGCCTCTCATCGGGATTCCATGCCGCCCGTGCCGAGGCGGAGGCCTGCTTCGGCTCCCGCGACGTTTACATCGAGAAGCTCATCGAGAATCCCCACCACATCGAATTCCAGGTGGTGGCGGATCGCCACGGCAACGTGATGGAGTTGGGCGAGCGCGATTGCTCCATGCAGCGCCGCAACCAGAAGATCATCGAGGAGACTCCCTCCCCGCTGCTGACCGATAAGCTGCGCAAGGAAATGGCGGAGGCCTCCGTGACCCTGACCCGCGAGATCGGCTACGAGAACTGCGGGACCATCGAGTATCTGGTCGATGACGACGGAAATTTCTACTTCATGGAGATGAACACCCGCATCCAGGTGGAGCATCCCATCACCGAGGAAGTCCGCGGATGCGACCTCATCAAGGAGCAGATCCGCATCGCCTGCGGCATGCCGCTCTCCGAGCATGTCCTGAAGAGCGAGCCGCGCGGACACGCCATCGAGTGCCGCATCAATGCCGAGGATCCCTACAACAATTTCGCGCCCAGCCCCGGCAAGATCAATCTCTACTACGCCTCCGGCGGACGCGGTGTGCGAGTAGACACTCACGTCTACAGCGGCTACGAGGTCCCGCCGTATTACGACTCGATGATCGCCAAACTCATCGTCACCGGCGCCAATCGCGAAATCGCCATCGCCCGCATGACGCGCGCGCTGAACGAATTCCTCATCAGCGGCATCAAGACCACCATCCCTTTCCAGGCGGCCATCCTCAAGCACGGCGCCTTCAAGTCCGGCAACTACAACATCCGCTGGGTGGAGGAATACCTCGCCTCGCAACCGGACCCGCCGAAGCCCTCCTCGCTGGAGCGCTGATGAAAGTCATTACCGACTGCCGGCTCTACGGCATTCTCGATCTCGGCTACACGGATCGGGCGGCTCTTGCCAGCGTCGCGTCTCGGATGCTGGCCGGGGGGATCGATATCGTCCAACTCCGCGCCAAGGGATTTCCGCCCGGGGATATCCTGGCGATGGGCCGGGAAATACTCCCCCTGACCCGCGACGCCGGGGTGCCTTTCATCATCAACGATCATCCCGAAGTCGCGGCCGATCTCGGTGCCGATGGCGTGCATGTCGGGCAGGACGATCTCTCCATGGAGGCCGTGCGCGCCATCGTCGGAGGAGACCTCATGGTGGGGCGCTCGACCCACAGCCTCGCCCAGGCCGCCGGAGGAGCCGCCGAGGGCGCGGACTACATCGGGTTCGGCCCGCTGTTCGCCACCCCCACCAAGCCCGATTACACACCCATCGGCATGGAGGACATCGTCCGCGTCCATGCCGACCATCCCGGGCTGCCGATTTTCTGCATCGGAGGCATCAAGAAAGACAACCTGCCCCGGGTACTCGCCGCCGGGGCCGGGCGCGTCGTCATCGTCTCCGGCATCCTTCAAGCGCCCGACATCACCGCCCACACGCGCGAGGTCCGGGCGATGCTGGGCGATTACTGATCCACGCCCTCGCCCGGTATGCCGCTCAGCACGATGGCGGTGCTTAGCAGGGGCGTCTCCTCGCGTCCCTCACAGACGATGCCGCCCTCCGCCTGCACCAGATGTCCCATGCGACCGACGACACAGGCCTGAATGATGAGCGTCTCGCCCGGGCTGGCGGTGCCGAGGATCTTCGCCTGACGCACCGCCGTGAGCCGCAGGTCGGCGAGCGGGGCGTGCCCGGGATCGCTCTGGGCCACGATACCCGCCAGCTGAGCCACCGCTTCGATGAGGATCACCCCGGGCATGATGGGGTGCTCGGGAAAGTGACCGGCGAGAAAGCTTTCATCCCCCCGGATACGATAGCCCGCTGTGGCGGATTTGCCGTCATCCATGGCGATGAGCCGGTCGATGAAGCGGAACTCCGGACCGTGGGGCAGGGCGATGAGAGCGTGATGCAGTGGATCTTCGGACATGGGGCAGAGAAAAGAAATCCGTCACTCTTTGATGGTGTAGCCGCTCAGATCCGGGGAGAAAAGCGAGTCCGGGAGAGCGACATTGAACTCCTGGCGTGTGAAAGTGGTTTTCACCACCGATCGATCCCGAAAAGTCATCTCGAAGCCGTGGAGAAAATAGCGCCCGGCGTCGATGAGGAGTACGGCCTCATCCAGCGTCTCGCGCGCTTTACCCGAACGCGGCCTCAGTCGCACCCGCCAGGTCGCGGACTCGTCGCGCGTGATGTCCTCGATCATAAACGCCTCCTCCAACTCCGCCAGCGAGTCCGGCATGCCACCGGTGGCAAAATCGAATGCCGCCGCCCCGCCATCACGCGTCGCCGTGTCATCCAGGGCCACTTGCTGAGCGCGTCGGCGATCCGGTTGCATCAGAGTCAGTGTGTCGCCCACCTTGATGGCGACCGCTTTCGGGGCCGCCTCGTCGCCGGTCTGCCAGCGGAAACGCCCCCGCTTCCGGTCTATCCACACCTTGCCCTCGCTCCGGAGTCCGCCGCGCAGGGTGCGCAGTTCGCGGATCTGCACAAAGTCCGCCTCGATGGTTCGGACGCCCCGCTGAAAGGCGAGCCACATTTCCAGCGGTTCCCGATCCGGCTCGTCGGCGCGGACCAGCGGGGCGAAGAGCGCGAGCGTGACAGTCAGAATGATGGAGATCGATGAAGGCATCGGTGTGGGCGGAAGACGCAGCCTAGCATAGGCGCGCGTGTCCGGCATCCACCCAATAGCATCGGGTTGACTACCCGGTTCGGGTGGCGAGGATGATGGGCATCATGTCCGACGACGACATTCACCAGCCCAACGACAAGCTTTTCTCCGCCACCTTCCGGGTGCCGGACAATGCCGCCGCCCTTCTCCGTGCCAAGTTACCGCCCACGGTGGCCGCCCTGGTTGATTGGTCGGGTCTCCGCCCCTTGCCGGGGTCCTTTGTCGATTCCCAGTATCGGCGTTCGCACGCCGACCTGTTGTTCTCCGCGCCCATCGCCGGACACGACGGCCTCATCTATGTGCTATTCGAACACCAGAGCACGCCGGATCGCCGCTTGTCGCTTCGGCTGCTCCGTTACCTCGTCCGTATCTGGGAGAGCCACGCCGAGGCGCGTCCCGGCGCAGACCGATTGCTGCCGCCGATCCTGCCCGTGGTACTCTCCCAGAACGCCGAAACCTGGGATTTGCCGACCCGCCTATCCGATCTGTTGGACCTTCCCGGAGAGGTCCGCGATGAGCTTCGGCCTTACCTTCCGGATTTCACCTATCACGATCTTCAACTGGCCGGGATGGAATTTGAGGCGATCCCCGGCACCGCGTCCGGCGTCCTCGTGTTGCGGGTGATGAAGGCCGAGCGCCTCGGTCGACTGCTCGATGAGGCGGTGTGGGACGAGCAATTGATCGTCCGGGTGCCCCGGGAGATCCTTCAGATGGTGCTGCGCTACATCCTGGGCGCCGACATTGACAAAGAGGCGTTCGAAACTAGGGTGATGGGAATTGACGATCCTGAAACCCGCAGCGCAGCCATGACCCTCGCCCAACGTTACCATCAGGAAGGTCGACAGGAAGGTCGACAGGAAGATGTGTTGGAAGCGCTGGCGATCCGATTCACTCAGGTTCCGGAGGGGCTTCGGGAATCCGTATTGGCCATTGCCGACGAGGTGAAGCTCCGAGAACTGCTTCGCGCCGCCATTCGCTGCCAATCCATCGAGGAGTTCGCTGCGAATCTGTGAGGAATCGGCCCGACGGAACCGTCGCGGGTGATTGACGCTGTATGTGATTCCACATCCCGCGAGTGGCGGTGTCGGGTTGACGCCGTTGGCCAGGGGCGCGCGCACCCGGCGCTTGCAAAGCGGGTGGGCTCGGTCATGATCGTGGGGCGATCCAACCCTGTTGGGTCGCGGACCCGACCCTCTTTGCCGAATGGCCGCCGCTGCACCCGCCGACACCGCCGACACCCTCCCGCTCATCCGGGGGGAAGAGGACGACGCGCGGGCGGCTTCGCCGGGCGAGGTGCTGCGTCTCTACCTCGATCTGTGCCGCGGGCATCGGTTGCGCCTGGCGGTGGCGGTGTTCCATCTCGCGGTGGGCATACTCGGTCATCTCGTGTTCGTGCTCGGGGCTGGCTGGCTGGTGGACAGCACTCTCGACGCGCTCGGTCTGAAAGCCGCGGTGGAGGGTGTCACCGATCCCGCTGGTATCGACAAGGTGGGCATCACCCTGTTTTTCGTCATGGTGGTCACGCTGTTCTGCACCTATGTGGACATGAGCGGCTTCATCGCCTCGGGCGAACGGGCGGCGGCCCGACTGCGGGATCGCTTGTTCGCGCACCTGATCGAGCTGCCGATGGCGTTTTTCGAGTCCACGCGGACGGGTGATCTCAGCAGTCGGCTCCTGGCGGATGTGGCGTTGCTGCAGGAGACCTGGACCAACGATCTCCGCACCTACGCGAAGAATGTGATGATGCTCGTCGGCGCGGTGATCCTGCTCTTCGTGTTGTCCCCGCGCCTGGGCGGGGTGGTGTTGCTTACGGTGTTGCCCATCGTGTTGGTGTCCGTCTGGTCGGGCTCACGCATCCGCAAAGGCTCGGCCTCGGTGCAGGAAAGGCTGTCACGCACCTCGGTGATCATCGACGAGGTGCTCACGGCCATCCGCAGCGTGAAGACTTTCGCCAACGAGGCGCACGAGGCGGGACGCTTTCACGCGGCGATCGAGGATTTCCTCCGTCCGGCGGTGAAGGTGGCGCGGTTGCGGGCGGCCTACGTGTGCCTCATCCTGCTGGTGCTGTTTTCCTGCATCATTCTGCTGATGTGGTTCGGCTCCCGGGAGATCGCGGCCCAGCATCTGTCGGTGGGGGATTTCACCGCCTTCATGTCGGCCCTGGTGCTGGCGGCGACGGCGGGCGGTCTCCTGGCGGAGCTGGTGGGGAGATTCCAGCGGATGGGAGGAGCCACGCGGAGGGTGTTGGAGCTGCTGGAGCAGCGGCGGGAGGATCTGGCGGGCGGTGCGATCCTGCCCGCGGCGGGGGAGCGGGCGCGGGGAGCGGTGGTGTTTCGCGGCGTGCGATTTCGCTATCCCACGCGACCGGAGGCGGTGGTGTTGGATGATTTCGATCTCTCGGTGGCGCCGGGGGAACGGGTGGCACTGGTGGGGCCTAGCGGGGCGGGAAAATCCACCGTCACCTCCCTGCTGTTCCGCCTGCACGATCCGGAGTGTGGCGAGATTTTCATCGATGATCGTCCCTCGCGCGACTACCCGCTGGGCTGGCTGCGCGGGCAGATGGCGATGGTGCCGCAGGAGGTGATCCTTTTCGGCGGCACCTTGGCGGAGAATATTGGTTATGGAAGACCGGGCGCGAGTCTCGGTGAAATCGAGGAGGCGGCCCGACGGGCGAACGCCTGGGAGTTCATCAGCCAACTGCCGGAGGGGCTGGAGACGCGGGTGGGGGACCGGGGCACGCAGCTCTCCGGCGGGCAGCGGCAGCGCGTGGCCATCGCCCGGGCGATTTTGAAAGATCCCGCCATCCTCGTGCTCGACGAGGCGACCAGTTCGCTCGACTCCGAGAGCGAGCGCCTGGTGCGGGAGGCGCTGGAGGATCTGACGCGCAGTCGCACCACGCTGGTCATCGCGCACCGTCTCCGCACGGTGCGCGAGGCGGACCGCATCGTGGTGCTGCGCGACGGCCGGATCGAGGAATCCGGCACCCATGATTCGCTCTACGCCGCCGGCGGCTACTACCGGGCGCTCTGCGATGCTGACGGAGAGGGCTCGCTCACCCCCGATCCCTGACAGTCCACGGCCATGTCACCCGAGCCTTCACGTACCCACCTCGTGCTCATCCCCACCTACAACACCGGTGATCTGGTGGTGGAAACGGTGAGATGCGCCCTCGCCCGATGGGCGCCGGTGTGGGTGGTGGTGGACGGCAGCAACGACGGCAGTGCGGAGAAACTGGAGGCGCTCGCCGCGACCGAGCCGCACCTGCGGGTGCTTCGTCTAGCGAAAAATCAGGGCAAGGGGGCGGCCGTATATCACGGCGCGAGGGAAGCGGCGGCGGAAGCCTACACCCACATGCTGACCATGGACGCGGACGGCCAGCATCCCGCGGACATGATCCCGGATTACATGACCGCCTCGCTTGCCCAGCCGGCGCGGATGATTCTCGGCAAGCCGGTCTTTCCCGCCAACGCGCCGAGCGCGCGCGTGCACGGTCGCAAGCTGGCGAATTTCTGGGTGAACGTGTTCACGCTCTTCGAGGGGGTGGGCGATTGTTTGTTCGGGATGCGGGTTTATCCCATCGAGCCTTTCGTCAGGGTGATGAAGCGGACCAACTGGGGGCGTCGTTTCGACTTTGATCCCGAAGTCACCATGCGCCTGTGCTGGGAGGGGGTGCGGACGCGGAATGTGGACACTCCGGTGCGTTACCTGACCAAGGAGGAGGGGGGTGTTTCCCATTTCCATTACCTGCGGGACAATGTGCTGCTGACCTGGATGTATCATCGGCTTTTCCCCCAGTATCTCTGGCGTCTGCCGGGTCTGATCGCTCAGAAGCGGCGCCACCGTATCGAGGACGCGCTGGCGGATCCCGATTCCGAGGCATCGCTGCGGCGGGTGCGAGAGCGGGTCTCGCGCCGCTTTGAGTGGCCTTGGCTGCGGCACTATGTGGAGTCGAAATTGAAGACCGATCCGCTTTATGAGGCGGTCTTCGACGCGTTCGACCGCTCGGGTTCGCCGGAGCTGCCTCTGCTGGATATCGGCTGCGGCATGGGTGTGGCGGCCTCCTACCTGCGCGAGCGCGGATGGAAGGCGCCCATCCTCGGCATCGACTACGACTCGCGAAAGATCGCCGCCGCGGCCCGGTTGACGCGGGGGCATTACGAGGATCTGGAATTCCGCGAGGGCGACGCCCGGCAGGGGGTGCCGGAATTCCGCGGGCACGTGGCCATACTCGACATCCTTCAGTTTTTCACCCCCGAGCAACAGGAAGCCGTGCTGAGGGCGGCGGCGCGATCCGTGGCGCCCGGCGGACTGCTGGTGATCCGGAACTGTCTCGCCGACCGCAGTTGGCGGTTCAAAGCCACCCGACTCTGCGACGCCTTCGCCTTTCTGGTGCGATGGATGAAGTCCGACAGCACCTGCTACCCGACCGAGCGGCGCGTCCGCGCGGTTCTGGAAACCGAGGGACTCGAGGGCGATTTCCGACCTCTCTGGGGCCGCACCCCTTTCAACAACTGGCTAATCGTCTATCGACGACCTCCGCAAAGCAACCTGTCGGTCGAGGGGATGACACAGGTGAATCCGTCAGCCTGAACCCGCGCCAGCAGCCGGTCCAGCAGCTCGGGCGCGTGGCCGCGGCCCTCGTGCAGCACCAGGATGGCGCCGGGCGCGATACCTCCCGCGAGTCTCTCCAGCGCCCGGTCGAGATCGGGCCGGGAGGCGCCGTCGCGGCCCCGGGTGGTCCAGGCGACCAGGCTCAGGCCCCGTTCCGCGAGCAGGGGCGGAAGCGAGAGCGCGCGCATTCCGACGGGTGAGCGGAACAGGGTGGGCGGCGCCTCGCCGTCGAGGCAGTCGATCAGGGCGTCGGCCCCGCGATCAATCTCCTCGCGCACTTTTCGTTTCGGCAAGGCCCAGAACAGCCATTGCCGATGGCTCCAGCTGTGGTTGGCGACCTGGTGTCCGCGCCGCCGGATCTCGCGGACCAATTCGGGATGGGCGGCGGCCTTTTCACCGATGAGGAAAAAGGTCGCCTTCTGACCGTGACGATCGAGCACGTCGAGCACGGATGGCGTTTCCGCGGGATCGGGACCGTCGTCGATGGTCAGCCAGATTTCCCGGATTCCCGGCGTGCTGTGAAAACGCGTCACCGTCGGTCCCAGCCATTGGGAGTAGGGGGACAGTTGGGCCCAGAGGATGGCGAGGTGCGGCGGCAGGATGGCGGCGGGTATCGCGATCCAGACCGGCACGCCGACGATGATCAGGGCCGCAGCCAACAGGACGGCGGTCGCGAGAAGGACACGGATGAGACGGGGTGACACGTGAGAAAAAAGTCAGTCGCGGAGGGCGTCCCGGAGCGAGCGCAGGACGAGGAGGAGCCAGGCGAGGAAATTCAGTGCCGTCACCAGCAGCCAGAACCCGCCGGAGAGACGGGTCACCGGACCGCGGGCGGGCATAACCGCGAGGACGGAGGCGGCGGTGAGCAGCAGCAGGAACAGGCGTCCGCAGAAATGGCCGGGAGCTTGGCGGGGATCGATCCCGACCAAGTGCAGCAGCGCCTCCAGGCCCGAGGCGGCGAAAATGAGCAGGTGAATGGCGACGAAAAAGCCCGGCACCAGCAGGAGGACGGCGGCGAACGGTGGCACGGTGTCGAGCAGCACACCCGAGACTAGGCCCGCCACCGAGAGGGTCACCAGCCACATCACGGCGTGGGTCTCCTCACGATGTTGTCCCGGTCGATTCGACCAGTAGTGGAGACGTTCGGGCGGGGCCGGGGCGGCGAATCGCGCGACGAGGGGAGCCAGCAGGACACCGAGCGCGGTGATGGGGCGGCAGGCGGGCCGCGGCTCGGGATCGAGTTCTTGAAAAGGCGCGCTCATCTCGGTGGGGATTTGGCGAGGGGTTCAAACGCGGGCTCGAAGACGAACCACTGCGCCCAATGCCGTCGCACCACGGGCAGCAGAATTTCATCGACCCAATGGCGGGCGGCCCGATCTATGGCCGCGTCGCGATCGCGGGATTCGGCCTGGCAGTGGAATGCCGGCAGCGCGAGGATACGGTAACGACGCCAGCCGGTGCGCAGGATGAACACCGGATAGATCGGCGCGCCGGTCACCTGGGCGAGCACGAAGGGACCCTTCGGCACTTGAAAACGGTGAGCGTGGCCGGATTCCCCCCCGGCGGGATAAACCGTCATCGCGAGCGGGGCCACATCGAACAACACCCGGTCGCCCTGGATGGCCACGATCTCCCCGCGCCCGATGGCTTGGGCCAGCTCGAGCCCGAGGAGCCGGTCGCTCTTGTTGTAGCGGATGCGGTAGTGGTCGCTTTTCTGCGAGGCCAGTTCGCGCTCCATCCACTCCTGCGTCTCGGCGAGGCGCTCGGGCGCGCGCACGGCGTTGAGGGGGCGGCTTAGTTTTTTGGCGAACAGCGGCGCGGCCACGTCGTAGTTGCCCATGTGCGCGGTTAGCAGGATGGCCCCCATTCGTGTAAACCTAAGACAGGCCAATGAGATTTGATTGGAGGATTTCATA
>CAYTNL010000019.1:0-88236 GCA_964439145.1 uncultured Verrucomicrobiales bacterium | reverse complement strand
CGAAGTGTAGCGATCACCCATCGCTTCGATAGATGCTGCGTATGAGACGCTTACAGATAATTCTGATCAGTTGAGGCAATACTTGGAAACGGATCCTTCGGGATTTGATATCGCGATTGCGGATGAAAAATCAATAAGCAGGCTCATCAGGCTTGGTCTGCTTTCGGAGATTGATGCAGCAAAAATAGGAAATATTTCCAATCTGTCCGATGATTTCATGGGTTTGCCTTTTGATCCGGGTAACAAGTATTCCGTGCCGTATCTCTGGGGGCTTGTTGTCTTGTGCTACCGGAAGGATTTGATCGATGTGAGTGAGCCCAGTTGGAATCTTTTGTGGGACTCTCGTGTCCGCGGGCGGGTGGGGCTGCTTGATGAGCCGGAGGATCTATTTCTGATTTCGATGGTTTCTCAAAATATCAATCCGCTCACGGCGGGTGAGCCGCAGTTGGATTTGGCCAGGAGGCGCATCTTCGAATGTTTCGATCATATGGGTGGAAAGATTGGTGATTTTGAATCAACGTTGGATCGTCTTGAGTCGGGCGAACTCGCTGTGACGGTCGCGTACAATGGGGATGGCATCAGGAGAGCGCAGGATAATCCCCGGATTGGCACGGTGATACCCGTCGAGGGAGGACCTTTCTGGCTGGACAGCTTCGCCATTGGCAAGGAGTCACTTCAGAAAGAGGGAGCGCATGCATTTCTCGATTTCATGCTCTCCGCTGAATCGGGGGCGGTATCCGCAAACGAACTGAGGCATGCCACGCCCAATCGGGCTTCCCTGGAATTCATCGATCCCGAGCTTCTGAATTGTCCTGTTTTGTATCCCTCGTCACAAGTTGTGAGTCAATGTCGCGATGTCCGGTTCCCCCAGGAGATCGAAAGCATTGTGGCGCGCAATATCGTCAAATTGTTCGATGAGGCCCGTCGTGCGGGTGTCGGACCTTTTTGTTCGGCATCATTAGAGCACCCGGGGGGCTACAGCACATCCATTTCTTGTTCCACAACTGATCTCAATCAGAATTGACTGGAAGCGGTTTCTTTCATGAATGGGCGCCTCAATACGATCCGTTACCGGCTTCTGCTAACCATGGTGGTGACGGGCTTGGTGCCGTTGGTGATCATGTTGGTCACCACCCGGACCGTGTTGAATCGTAGCATCATGAAGTCCGAGGAGGAGAAGGTCTCGGATATTTCCAGACAGCTGTCGCTTCACATCGGTGAGGTGATGGACCGCGCCGCGCGTGACCTGGAGTCCCTGAAAACCAATCCGTTTCTCTCCAACCACGGGGAATCGCGGGATGCCAAGATGCGCGAGATGCATCGATTGGTGGGGGTTCATGAAATTTTCACTGATATAAGTCTCTACGACGCGGACGGTTTCCTGCTGGAAACCACCACCGAGGAGAATCAGCCATCATTCAAGGAATACAGCACCTGGTTTCAACAGGCATTAGGCGGGGAGACCGTGATTTCCCACCCGAGGCGTCGCATCGGTGAGGATGGCCTTTTTCTGACGGTTTACATGCCGGTACTGACAAGTGGTGATATCCAGGAAGTGATCAAGGCGCGACTCTCCTTCAGCCGAGTCATGAGTCTCCTTGATGGGGTGAAGGTGGGGGACGATGGCGCCGTGGCGCTGCTCGATGCCTGGGGAAATTTGATCAGCGGTCCAGGCACCTCCGACGGCAGCCAGAAGTTCGATGACCGCTACTCTCTCGATTTCTGGGCATCTGGTCCTGTGGGAAAGTATGAGGATAGAGGCGGCAACGAGTTTCTCTATTCCTCCCGCATCCTCCCCAGTTCCGCCACTCACGTTGATTCACCATGGGTCCTCCTGGTGATGAAGCCGATGCGGGAAGTCAGGGCTGTTCTCGTCCAAGCCCAGTTCACTCTGGCTGTGGCGGCACTGGGCATGATGGGTGTGGCGGCGTTCTCGGGATTGGTCCTGTCTCGTCGTTTTTCGCAGCCACTGGAACGACTGGGCCATACCGCGCGTCTGGTTGCCGGCGGCAACCTGAGCATTCGCGCGGAGAGCGGTGGATCGGAGGAAATGAATCAACTCGCCACCTCTTTCAACCTCATGGTGGAGGAATTGGCCGAACACCGCGATGGTCTCGAAAAACTCGTCCTATCACGCACCGAAAGCCTTCGGCGGAGTCAGTCGGAACTCGAGCGCACCAGTGCTCGGCTTCAGGCGGCGATCGACAGCACCAACAATGGATTCCTCGTGGAGAATCTCGAGGGTGATGTAGCGCTGGTGAATCAGCTTTTCCTTGATCTCATCGGCGTGTCTCTCGATCTCCACGCTCCGGTATCGGCAGATGGTCTTCTCCGGATTTTTGACCGCAATGGAGAGATCCCGGGCGGGGGATTCGATGAGTGGAGCCAGTCGAGACGTCAGGGCAAGACCATCGATTGTGAAGTGACACTCTCGGAACCGACCAACCGGGTGCTGCATGTTTATTCCTCCCCCATTCATGATCGCAGGGGAAAACTCGTGGGGCGCGTCTGGAACACCCAGGATCTCACTGAACAACGGGAATTGGAGGACAGTCTCCGCCAATCCCAGAAAATGGAGGCGATCGGGCAACTGGCCGGCGGCGTCGCCCATGACTTCAACAATCTGCTCACCGGCATCCTGGGAAACCTTTCCCTGCTCTCCACCGAGATGGAACGCGAGGGGCATGGTGTGGATTCCAAACAGAATCTGGCTCTCGCCATCAAGGCCGGCGAGCGCGCCGCCGAACTGGTCAGGCAACTCCTCGGTTTTTCCCGTCGCAGCAAGATGGATCTGAAAGCGTGCGATTCCAATATCGTGCTTGGCGAAGTCCGGGATCTCCTCCTGGCCACCATCGACCGCACCGTGCAGATTGAACTCGATCTTGAGCCGTCGCCATGGAAGGTGATGGCCGACCTGGGGCTGCTCAGCCAAGTCATCATGAACATGGGCGTCAACGCCAAGGACGCCATGCCCCATGGAGGATCGCTCCACCTCCGGTCGAGCAACCGCCACATCAGCGTCGATGATTCGCGCTACCATGCCGATGCCGCGCCCGGCGACTACGTCTGCCTCACGGTCGAGGACAATGGCGAGGGGATCCCCTTGGAAGTCCAGAAGCGCATCTTCGAGCCCTTCTTCACCACCAAGGGCCCCGGAAAAGGCACGGGACTGGGCTTGGCGACTTCGTTCGGGATCGTGAAGCAGCTCGGCGGATGGATCGAGATGGATTCCCGGCCCGGCACGGGGACGCGCTTCGACATCTATCTGCCCAGGAGTGCCGCCGCGGAAGCCCAGCCTGAATTGGCCGAACGCGCGGTCATCAACGGCGCGGGTATCGCTCCGGTCTCCGGGTGTAACGAGACCATTCTCATCATCGACGATGAAGACGTCGTCAGGCACGTCGCCCGCACCCTGCTGATGCGTCTGGGATACCAGGTGATCGAGGCCCGGGACGGCATCGAGGGACTGGCCGCCCACGAGGAGCATGGTGAAGCCATCGACCTTGTCCTCCTAGACCTATCCATGCCCAACCTGTCGGGCAGAGAGACCTTCCGCCGCCTGCGCGAGCGCGACAGCGGGGTGCCGGTATTGATCTGTAGTGGCTACCTTGTCGATCTCAACGAATTCACCGAGGAGTGCGGGGCCTGCCCCAACGGTTTTGTGCAGAAACCCTACCGCTTCGACGACATGTCGGACACGATCCGGCGGGTGCTGGACAAAGAGGCGCGTGCCGCGTGATCCGGCGACTGATCGCGCTATAGATTCAGCTCGCCAAGCGTGGCGCCAACGCTATCATGGCGCCCATGAAGAAGACAGCACACGCATTCGCCACAATTCTGGCCTGTCTGGGGCTGCTCCCGATGGGGGCCGCCGCATCCGACTGGATCGACCTGTTCAACGGCAAGGATCTCACCGGCTGGACCGATCAGAATGGCGGCCCCCCCAAAGGCTGGGACGTTCAGGATGGAGCCATCCACCGCGCCGAAAAAGGTGGCAATCTGCACACCGAGAAAACCTTTCTCAACTTCGAGCTCGAGTTCGAGTGGAAAGTGGCCAAAGGCGTGAACAGTGGCCTGAAGTATCGGTTCCACGACGGCGTGGGGCCCGAGTATCAAGTGCTCGACGACGCCAACGCCACCCACGAGACCAAGCCCCTGGGCCAGGCCGCCGCTCTCTACGTCATCAAGGAAGCCACCGGGAAAAAACTCAATCCCCACGGCGAGTGGAACCAAGCCAGAATCGTCGCCCGGGGCAACCACATCGAGCATTGGCTCAACGGTGTCAAAGTCGTGGAGATCGAGATCGGTACCGAGGAATGGAAAGAGCGTAAAGCCGCCAGCAAATTCAAGAGCCGTGAGGGGTTCGGCACCTTTGAGGGTCCCATCCATCTCCAGGATCACGGCGGTGAGGCCTGGTTCCGCAACCTGCGCATCAGATCCTTGGATTGAGCCGGGGGACGGCGCTTCTGAATGACTGATGCGCTCCGTTCTTCACTTAGCGCCTTGCCGCCTCATCGCGTTCCGGGTAAGATGCCCGGTAGCCATGGCTACCGATCTGCTCCCGATATTCTTGCGACCGCTTTGTCTCGTCGCGATCACCTGCGGCGTTCTCCACGCTGAGGACTCCGCCGACCACCCGCCCGGCGATGGCGAGTTTGTCCGCTACGTGGAGGATGCCGAGACCCGGCAGCTCCAGACCGGGGTGGTCCGTTATGTCAAAGACGGACGCATCGTCGATCTGGTGGGGGCCGTGCATCTCGCCGACGCCGCCTACTTCGACGCGCTCAATGCCCAGCTGGGGCAATATGAGGTGGTACTCTACGAGATGGTGGGCGGGGAATTCGCCGCCCGCGAGGAGCGCGCCGACGAGGCAGATCCCGATCTGGCCCAGATTCAGTTGGCCCACAGCATCGTTCACCGCGTGCTCGGCATGGAATACCAGACCGAGGGCATCGACTATGATCGACCGAACTTCGTCCACGCCGACATCGACTGGGACCAGTATCAGGCGCTGATGACGGCTCGTAACCAGACTCTGGCCACTCTGTTTCAACGGGCCATGACCCTTGCCCAGAGCGGCGAGGGCCCCGCCATCCTCACGGACGAGGAGGCGGGAAACCGAATGCTCTCGGGATTGCTCTCCGGTTTGGCCTCGGGCAACGCCGCCCAGTTGAAGCGCTCCCTCGCCCCGATGTTGGGCGAGGCCGAGACGCTCATCAACGAAATCGAGGGCGAAGACGGCACCGTGCTGGTCACCGAGCGCAACAAGGTGGTGATGACCTTTCTGGAGCGGGAGCTGAACCGGGGGCGCCGGGAAATCGCCATTTTCTACGGGGCCGGTCATTTTCCCGATCTGGAAAGACGGCTGCTTGAGTCCGGGTTCCGGCGTCAGACCGGTGTCTGGCTGACGGCATGGGACATCGTCGATCCGAAACCTGGCGATAGCGCGCCGAATCTGTGGCGGGAGTTGTTCAGCGATCCCGAGGTGACTCGCGGGCTCATGAACGGACTGCAGGAGATGCTGCGCCAAATGCGGGAGTCGGGAATCCTCAACGAGCCCTGATCATGGCGGGGCGATGCAACAGGGTTGGGTCCGCGACCTGACAGGGTTAAGTCTCCGATCAAATCATCCGAAGTGCCGGAGATCAGGGGAAAATAGTCCGATGTTTCTATCCGATAGTATTCGGAGCAATTTGTCGGGTATTGGTGAGGAAGGGAACATGTTGATTCGGGCTGGACTCCGGTGGCAAGGCGGGCGAATCGTTTGATCCATGAGCGTAGCGAAATCGTTGAACGAATCACAGGTGGCCCAGATCCAGAATTGGGCCGATGAGGGCGCGGGTCTGTCGGAAATCCAGCGGCGACTGGATGCGGAGTTCGGGGTGAAAGTCACCTACATGGAGGTGCGGTTTCTCGTTGATGATCTGAAGATCGAGCTGAAGACCGTCAAGGCTCCCGAGCCGGAACCCGAACCCGAGCCCGAGGTGGTCGGGGAGGATGGCGTCGAGGCTGACGCGGAATGGGTCGATGACGAAGAGGCCCAGGCCGGTGTGAGAGTGACGATCAGTGAATTGCAGCGTCCGGGGATGATCGTGAGTGGTCGGGTCACTTTTGCCAACGGCAAAGGGGCGGAGTGGTGGATGGACCAGATGGGGCGGCTGGGAATGAAATCCGATGATGTGGAATACCGGCCGAGCGAGACCGACATGCTTGATTTCCAGCGCGAGCTCCAGCGAGTGGCGCGGGAAAAGGGATTCTGAGATGTTCAGACTCCGATGGGATGCCAAGCGGTCTTGAATTCGACGGTATCCAGGATGCGGTAGGGATCGCGGCCGGGCTGCCCGAACCAATCGCGGGTTTTTTCGCAGGCATGGCTGGCGAAGCGTTTCACGTTGATGGCGCTCCCGGAGTGGAGGGTTTTTGTTACCGCTTCGTCGCCACTGGCGTCGATGACGGCGTTGACGTCCAGGTGACCGGCAAGCCAGGAGGCCAGTTCGGCGCGTTTTCCGGTGAGTAGATTCACCACGCCGCCGGGCAGATCGCTGGTGGCCAGGATCTCGGCGAGGCTGATGGCGGGGAGGGGGCAGGTCTCGGAGGCGAGCAGGACGCAACTGTTTCCGGTGAGAATCACGGAGGCCATGGTGCTGACCAGGCCAAGCAGGGCGGGGCTATCGGGGGCGCAAACACCCACCACGCCGGTCGGTTCCGGGGTGGTGAAATTAAAGTAAGAACCCGACACGGGATTCACGGAACCAAAGACTTGTGAGATTTTGTCCGTCCATCCAGCGAACCAGACGAGTCGGTCGATGGCGGCGTGCACCTCCTCGATGGCGCGGGATTCGGTGAGGCCGCCGCCTTGGCGGAGTTCGGTGACAAGGGTGTCCCGTCGACTCTCCATCATCTCGGCCATGCGGTAGAGGATCTGCCCCCGGAGGTAGGCGTTGGTAGCGGCCCATCCCGGTTGAGCCGCCCGGGCGGCGCGCACGGCGTCGCGCAGATCTTTGCGGGAGGCGTGACAGTAGTGGGCGAGGTGTTCGCCGGTTTTCGCGTCGGTGGCGATCATGGTGCGTCCGCTCTCGGTGCGGGGGAATTTCCCGCCGATGTAGAGTTTGTAGGTTTTCAGCACCGCTAGGCGCTTTGTCGCTGGCATGGAGTGCAGTAAAGGCGAAAAACGTCGCGAGGCGAAAGCAAAATCGGGGTTTTGGCGACGCGAACTTTTCCGCGGCGGAATTTTCTGATTGGATAAGAGGGTGAAAAGATCGCGACAGGATCAGAAGGCGGCGAAACCCTCGCGCGGGTTGGCCATTGGGATGGCTTTTGGCGCCGTGGTGCTGAAGGATCGGGGGCTGAGGCGCAACATGTTGTTCGGACTGACGCTCCTGACCTTGTTGCTGGTTTTCGGCGGGACGGTGATTCTGGGGGATGGTCTCATGAGGAATCCCGCGGCTTTCCTGCTGTTCTGGGGCATCTGCTTCCTGCTGGTGGGGCTGGTGCTGATGCTGGCGCTCTATGATTTGCTGGCGGTGAGAAAGGAACACCGAAAACAGGCGCGTGATCTCGAGCGCCGGCTGGCGGAGGAGGCCGAATTGGCGCGTAGGGAGGCGGCGGAGACTCGGGGAGATCAGGATTGATCCGCGAGCAGGGCGTGCAGATGCCGGGCCAGGCGATGGAGCCGCTCTCCGGTCTCCAGGGTCTCCAGCAGGCTCTGGCGCTGGAGCGGGTCGGTGACAAAAGCGTGGGCGACGAGGTCCGCCACCGTTTCCGGCTCGTCGAGCGTCTTCAGATGCTCGTGCACCTCGCGGGACATGGGGCGCCCCGGGCCTGTGAGCGGCCCGATGATGTCGATGACCTCGCTCGCCAATTGCTCCGCGAGAGAGGGAGATTCGGTCTCGGTGAGGGCCGGCTCGATCCGGGCAATGCGAAACGGGGTGTGCTGCACCCAGTCCACGAAACGAATGCGCCGGGTTCCCAGCAGGAGCAGGTGCGAGGTGCCGTCATCGTGCGTGACGCAGGCCCTCACGATGCCGGCGGTGGAGATGGGAGATAGGCGGCGGTTGTCGTCATCGGGATCATCGGCGGGATCGGCCGTGCCCACGCAGAAAAAGCGATCCGACTCCAGAGCGGTTTTCAACATGGCCCGGTAGCGGGGTTCGAAGATGAAAAGCGGCAGCAGTGCGTGGGGAAACAGCGTACACGGAAGCACCATCACCGGCATCGTATGCGGCAGATCGGTGGTGGGAGGCTCGTGCATGCCGGAGGGGGAGAGAGGGAGGGAAAGCTTTGAAACTGGGGGCCCGGGCCGCAAGCGAATCCGCGGCCGGGACGGGATGAACGAGGTTACGTCACAAAGGCCGGAGCGGAGCGATCACGCGAAAAATCATCAGAATTCGGATCAGGTTTTCATTGCATGATCGGATTCCTGTGATTTTGTCACGCCGAAATCACAAACAAGAATAAAACAAGCACCCCAACACCCGGCATCAAGGTGATGTCAATCGTCTGGCAATGAGTGAAGTAGCAACAGATATCAAGGAGTTCCAACTCCACGAAGGTGACACCGGCAGCGCCGATGTTCAGATCGCGCGTCTTACGTGGCGCATCAGCGAACTGACCGAGCACCTCGCCTCCCACAAGAAAGATTTTTCTTCCCGCCGCGGCCTGCTCATGCTGGTAGCCCAGCGGCGGAAGCTGCTCGATTATCTGGCCAAGACCGACAACGAGCGCTATCTGAAGATTCTCAAGGCACTGAAACTGCGCCGGTAATTCCCCGGCGCTTTTTCGTTTCGTCTTCCCCCGCGGAACCGAGTTCACCTGAATCGCCACCAGATCCGGTTGGCGGTCTGGTTTCCGAAACTCAGTGGTTTCCGGGCCTGACCAGGGCTCCAATGCCCTAAGCCGACTCGGCGGGGCTAGCCCGGAAGGCTACCGGAGACGATGCCGAGCGGGCGTGACTCGCCCGAAAGACGCGGAACAACTCTTCCCGTCCGAATAATTTCACAAGAAAGGAAAAAACAAAATGAGTATAGAAACTGTAAAGAGCCAGGTCGGCTCACACGAGATCACCCTCCAGACCGGCAAAATGGGCAAGCTGGCTGACGGCGCGGTGACGCTTCAGGTCGGAGAAACCATCGTCATGGTGACGGCGGTCTCCCAGACCACCGTTCGCGAAGGGCAGGACTGGTTCCCGCTTTCCGTCGAGTACAAAGAGAAAGCTGCCGCCGCGGGTCGATTCCCCGGGGGCTATTTCAAGCGCGAGGGGCGTCCCACCGAGAAAGAGATTCTCACCTGTCGGATGACGGACCGCCCTTTGCGACCGTTGTTCCCGAAGGGGTATTTCTACGATACCCAGGTCGTGTCCCTGCTGCTCAGTGCCGACGGGGTTCACGATGCGGACATTCTCAGCATGAACGGCGCCTCCGCCGCACTGTTGATTTCCGATATTCCCTTTGCCGGCCCCATCGGGGCGGTTCGCGTGGGATTGGTGAACGGCGAGTTCATCGCCAATCCCACCTTCGACGAGCGTGCCGAGAGCGAACTGGATCTGGTCTACGCCGGTCTCCGAGACAAGGTCATCATGATCGAGGGCGCGGCCAACGAAATCTCGGAAGAGAAATTCAAGGCGGCGCTTGAGTTCGCCCAGCAGGCGATCCAGCCCATGCTCGATGCCCAGGAAGAACTGGCGCGTCTCGCGGGCAAGCCGAAGCGCAACCCCGAACTCATGGAAGTGCGCCAGGAGATGCTCGAAATCGCCTACCAGGTGGCTGGCGACCGGATCGAGTCCGCCATCTACAAACCGAGCAAAGTCGAGCGCGGCCTGGCCGTGAAGGCGCTCAAGGACGAGGTCGCCGCCAAGATCAAGGAGGCCTATCCCGACGCCGGCGATTTCGCGATCGCCCAGGCTTTCGATTACCTCCAGAAAAAGGCCTTCCGCGTCAGCATCCTTGAAAAAGGTCAACGCTGCGACGGGCGCGACATCGATACCATCCGCCCGCTTTCCGGCGAGATCGATCTGATGCCCCGTACCCATGGTTCGGCGCTGTTCGCCCGTGGTGAGACCCAGGCGTTGGCGCTGGCCACATTGGCGCCGCTCGATGAGAAGCAGTTTGTCGACAACTACGCCGGCGGCGAGGATACCAAGCGTTTCCTCCTCCACTACCACTTCCCGCCGTTCTCGGTGGGTGAGACGGGCCGGATGGGCGGAATGAACCGCCGGGAGATCGGTCACGGCGCCCTCGCGGAGCGCTCCATCGAGCCCGTGCTGCCCCCGGAAGATGAATTCCCCTACGCGCTCCGTGTCACCAGCGAGGTGATGGAGTCCAACGGTTCCACCTCCATGGCTTCCGTCTGCTCCGGCAGCATGGCTCTGCTGGCCGCCGGGGTGCCGTTGCGTCGCCCCGTGGCGGGCATCTCCTGCGGTCTGGTCACCGACTTCGATGACGACGGCAACCTGAAGGCGCACAAAACGATGATCGACATCATCGGCAGCGAGGATTTCTTCGGCGACATGGACTTCAAGCTTTGCGGGACTTCCGAAGGGGTGACCGGCTACCAGCTTGACCTGAAATTGCCCGGCATTCCGCTGAGCATCCTGTTCGAGGGCATCGACAAGGCCGCCAACGGCCGCGGCGCCGTGCTCGACGTGATGAACAGTGTCATCGCCGAGGCGGCTCCCATCAGCCAGCATGCTCCGCGTATCGAGACCATCCGGATCGACCCGAACCGCATCGGCGAACTCATCGGACCCGGTGGCAAAGTCATCAAGGGCATCCAGGCCGAGTCCGGCGCGGAGATCAGCATCAACGACGACGGTACCGTCAACATCTACGCCGCCAAGACCGAGGGTCTGGAGCGCGCCGTGGAAATGATCAGCCGCATCTTCGCCGAGATCGAGGTGGGCAAGCTCTACCAGGGCAAGGTGGTCTCGACCACCAACTTCGGCGCCTTCATGGAAGTGCTTCCCGGCAAGGACGGCATGATCCACATCTCCGAACTGGCCGACTTCCGGGTCGGCAGGGTCGAGGACGTGGTGAAAGTCGGCGACGTCGTCTGGGCCAAGTGCATCGGGGTCGACGAGCGCGGACGCGTCAAGATGAGCCGCAAGGCCGCCATGGCCGAGCGCGGCGAGGACGCCTCCAAGGAGCTGGCCGGCTCCGACGACGAGGGTTGATCCCCGCCCGTTGACAGGAAAATTCCGCGACGCCGCGGCCGTCCGAAAGGGTGGTCGCGGCGTTTCGCGTTCTTGGGGGGAACAGATAAGAGGGTAGGGTCGCCGACCTAACCCTGTCTGCTCCGCAAGGGCGGGGAGATGACCATGCGAAAGGCGAGGTCGTCGGCGAGACCGCCGGCTTTCATTTTCACCTGTCGCTGGACGGCTTTCATCCCCTGACGGGTGAGGGTGTACTGCTGCAGCACGCCGAGCAGAATGATCTCGAATGCGGCGGCGAGGAGCCAGTCCACGTCGACTTTGTAACCGCATACCGCCAGGGCGCCGGTGCGGGTGAGGAATCGATTCAAGCGTCTGCCGTGGGCCGCGAGGGTGCCGCAGGAACCGAAATGGATGAGGCGCCCTTTGCAGCGGCCCGCCAGTCTTTCCTCGAGCCAATCGAGATCCACCTGGCAATGGCGTTGCCCTCCGAGATAGAGGATGCCGGGGTCGCCATGAAATCCCAGGTAGAGGATGGGGTAGCGGCCGTAGCGCTTCTGGCACCACTTGTTGAGGTAGTATTCGAACTCGGTGGGGGTGCCGATGTCGCGGCGGATGGAGGGGATGGGTGGGCGATTTACCTGAGCCAGCAGTTCCAGGAAGGGCAGTGTGGTGATGGTGGTACGCAGATCCTGGTCCCAATCACCCTCGAGACAGAAGATGCCCTTGGTCTGTGCGTGGTGGGCCATGAAAGGGAGGGGATCATTCCCGGGCCGCGTTGGCGGACCGGGCAAGTGGGCCGAACCAGCGGACCACATCGACGGCGTCGCTGCGGACCCAGCCACGAAGATCCTGGGGAATGCCGATGTAGGTCCAGGGGCCGCGTTGCTGGAGGATCTGCACTTCGGATCCCGGTGGCAGGTCCACGACTTTTTCGGCGTCGGGCAGGGGACCGGCAAGAGCGGATGCGTTGTCGGCGATGACCACGGCGAGGTCGTCGCGATCCACCACCGTGGCCTGGCGACGCAGCCCCCAGGCGGCGGCGATGGCGAGCGCGGCGGCGAATCCGGCGGTGATGTATAGCAAGGGGCGCCAATCGCGGAGTCGACGAATGATCAGGGCGCCGCTCACGGCCAGCAAGGCGACCCAGGCGCCGAGGGAAATGATGGCGATGATCTCGCCGGGCGAGAGACGCGCCAGCCAGGCGTCGATTCCTTTGTGATCGAATTCGTGAAAACCGGCCCGGTTCTTGATCACCCGGAGATTTTGCCTCGCTTCGGGATAGCGGGGGGCGATCTCCAGGGCGCGACGATACCAGAGCGCGGCTTCTCCGGGACGGTCCAGTCGGTAGAGGGCGTTGCCGAGGTTGAGAAAGAGGTCCTCGGAGACTTGTCCCGCCTCGGTGAGGGAACGATAGACTTTTTCCGCGTCGGCGAAGCGACCGTCTTCGTAGGCGCGATTGCCCCCCATGAAGGCTACGTCGGGATCATCCGCGAACGCGACGGAGGTGGCGGTCGCGAGGACGAGAAGGGTGAAGGCAAGGCGGAGTCGCAAAATCATGGAGGGGAAAAGGAATGGGCGCGAGGGGAGGCGAGCCGGGGACTCTCAGTCCAGTTGCTGGCCCAGGGCGTCGAGGATGCGGGCGCACTCGTTTTTATCCGCCGGGTCCGGTGGGCTGCCGGGGCCGTCATCGCCGCCGGAACCGTAGATGAGCCATTGGGCGCGGGCTCGCAGCGCCGGAATGGCCGCGGCAAGGGAGTCGGGCAGTCGTCGCTCCGCGCCGGGACCCGCCTCCCGCTCCCAACTGTCGAGCGCGGTGAGGATGGCGCGGTAGTAGTCCGCGCGGGACGGGGCGGAATCTACCGACGCGCGGGCGGCGCGGTAGGTGAGGAATTTCCGGCTTTCCCGGCTTTTGGCTTTCCTGTTCACCCGGCGGGCGATTCCGAATCCCAGCAGGGTGAGGAAGGTGATGGAGGGGATGATCTGGCCAATCCAGAAGATCGGTTTGCCCGTCACGGTGGCCGGAGCGGGTCGCCAGACGGGATCCATGGTGCGGATGTGGACGATGTCGTTGTAGGCGGGCGCGGGAGTGGGGGCGGCTTCGGGCTGATAAGGGACATTTCCGCCGTTGGCGGCGGCGGCATCCTGTCCGGCGGCGGGGATGGCGACTCCGGCGGCACCGCTGGCGGCCCGGGTGTCGGGGGCCACCTGAATGGGGATGGGATCGGTGCGACGGGTTTCGTAGGAGCCGGTTTCGGGATTGAAGAATGCCAGCTCGAAGGGTGGAATTTCGGTGACTTGTGTCTGCGGCATGACGATCTGTGAAAAGGACGCCCGACCGGGGGTCACGCCGTCGGAGACGTCGTTGGGATCGATGATTTTCCGGGCATCATAGGTGCGCCAGTCGGCGAGATTCGCCGAGTCCAGAGCGGGCGACTGAACGGTTTCGTAGTTCCCCGGGCCGCTGACCACAAACTCCAGGGAGATGGGGTCGCCGACCGTCAGTTTGAGCGGAGAGGCTTTCAGGGAGACATTGAAGCTGCCGACCGCTCCGCGGAACTGGGGCGGCCTGCCCGACTCCGGCAGGGGTTTTACGACCACCTCGAGTGGATTGCTCTGCAGCGTCTTGGCGGTCACGCTTTGGAAAAAGCCGGGTAGCGGTGACGATTCGTCGATCATCGCCACCTGCACCTCGGCGGGTCCCAGGGTGTAGGTGCCGGGGGTGAGGCCGAAAAACGAGCCGGGGCGGCGGGCGATGGTGAAGGGGATGCCGTCGAGCTCGACGATATCGAGATCGAAATTCCGCTCGAAGGCTGTCACGATGGATTCATGGCGCATCATGGGAGGCCCCATGTCATTGATGCTGCGGGCACCCCGGACATAGACGTCGAGATCGAAGGGGGCCATCTGTCCGGCGTAGACTTCGGCGGCCGGGGTGGTGAGATTCGCGAAGTAGGGGCGCGAGGCGTCGAGTGCGGGATCGTTGGGATCGCGCTCATAGACGGTCAGAGTCTTGGGGGCGGTCTGATAATCGGCGCCGTTCACCCGCACGGTGATGGAGGGGATGGTGAAGACCCCGGCGCGGGAGCCGGACAGGTAGTAGTAGAACTGGTATTCGCTGCGATTGCCGTCGGTGCCGAAGCTGTGTTTCTGCTCCATCCGGTTCGATCGCGCGATGGTGAGTCCCTCCACCGGGATGGAGTCGGGCAGGGTTTCCGGCTTGCCATTGATGACCCGGATGACCAGGGCGCTCTGCTCGCCGAGGGGGATGCGCTCACTGATCAGGGAGGCATCCACGGTGGTGTTGGACTGGCCCGCGGCGGAGGTCGCGAGTAGCGCGAGGCAAGCGGCGGCGATCCATGGCGGGGGGAGAAGTTGGGGGGGGAACGACATGGCGGCGGTCAAAGGGGCGAAATAGTCCGGGACATCACCAGTTTTTGTATTTCTCCGCGCTCATGGGTAGACGGATGGGTGGTCTGACATCAGAGTCTTCGTCGGATAGGGCGCGCAGCATCTGGCGGGCTTCCTCGGGGGAGAAACCGGTCTCGGGATTCACCTGGCCCTCCTGAGGCTGCATTTCCGTAGGCTCGCCCTCGGTGGGTGGCGGGGGAGTGCCCTCCAATTCTCCGTCGGGGGTCTCTGGTTCGGGAGGTGGCGGCGGTTGGTTGCCGGGTTCCGGTTTCGCCGGTTCTTCGCCGGGATCCGGGGGCGAGTCGGGATTTTGTGGTGGCGATTGATTGTCCCCCGGCTCGGGCTCCGGCTTCGGCTGCTGGGGATCGGGCGGCTGATCACCCGGCGGTGGCTGGTCCGGCTGACCATCCTGGGGCTGGGGTTGCGACTGATCTTGAGATTGCTGCTGCTGATCCTGTTCCTGCTCTTCCTCCTCCTCTTCGGGTGGCGGGGGCTGGTCCAGCAATTGAAGTCGCTGGCCCACGACTCGGGAATTGAACTGCGCGTCCTCGTCTCCCGGATTCAGAGCGAGAGCGGATTGGTAGTGCTCCAGAGCGGCTTGCCACTGATCGGCGATGGCTTTCTTGGTGGTGTCATCCTTGGCGATGGACGGATTCTTCGGGTGGGCATTTTGTTCGAGCAGTTGCTGGCCCTGGCGGAACAGGGCGTTACCCAGATTGTAGTGGGCGCGGCGCGAGATTTGCTCATCCGCCTCGGTCAGGGTCCGGCTGAACGCCTCTTTGGCGAGGGCGAGATCTCCGGCTTTGTAGGCGGCGGCGCCGAGCCCCAGATTCAGCCAGGCGCGTTGTTTGCTCGACTCCGCCCGCTCGATCTCCGCGCGATAGCTCTCGATGGCGGCTTGATAGTTCTTTTTCTGATAGGTTTCGAAGGCGGGGGATTCCACTTCGCCGATCCCGGCATCGGCGGGGGAGGGAGGCAAAATGCCCCACGCCGCGAGGACGATCGCGGCGGTATGGCCGGCGGCCTTCGCTTTTCGGGCGTTGCGCTGCACGCTGGCGACGAGCGGGGCATCGTTGCCGACCGGAGCGGGCGCTTGATTGCGCTCGAATAACCGTCGCAACAGGCGCGAGGTGCCCGGTAACAGCCAGGCGGTGACGAACAGCAGCATGGCTCCCAGCAGCGGCCAGATGAAGCGATCAATGGGACGACGACGGGATTCGCTGGCCCCGCGGGAGGTCTCGATGCGGCGGAGCGCCTCGGGCACGGCTTTCATGATCGATGAGGTGGAGGCGAGATCGAGGTAGACGCCGCCGCCGATGGCTCCGCTGAGCTCCTGCAGGGCCGCGGGATCGAGACGCGAACGGACCACGTTGCCCGACTCGTCTTTCACGAAGGCGCCGGGCTGGGGGCGGCCCGTGTCGTCGGGTTCGGGGATGATGGAGCCGCCGGCGGTGCCGACGCCGATGGCGATGACCATGAGCCCGACTTTTTTCGCGTCGTCCATGATGGACTCGAGTTCGTCTCGCCCCTCCAGCGCCTCGCCGTCGCTGAACAGGATCAGCGCGCTTTCCTGACTGCCGGCCTTGTCGAAAATCTCGACCGCCAGTTTGGCGGCTTCGGTGAGATTGCTGCCGCCGCGGGGTATCAGCTCGGTGTCGAACTGGTCGATTGATTCGATGACCGCGTCGTGATCCAGGGTCAGGGGCGCCTGGAGAAAAGGTTTTCCGGCGAAGGCGATCAAACCGATCCGATCATCGGGGAGTGCTTTGACAATATCCTGGGCAGCCAGCTTGGCCCGCGTCATGCGGTCCGGGCTGAGGTCGTTGGCCAGCATGCTGCGCGAGGTGTCGATGGCGATGATGACATTGCGGCTCTCGCTTTCCTCTTCGGTGATTTCGAATCCCCACTGCGGCCGAGCCAGGGCCACGACGACCAGGGACAGGGCGATGAGTTGCAGCGAAAAAGTCACCCAGCGGGTCCATTGGCGCGCGCCGACTACCAGTTCGCGGGTCAATCGCGGCGACACCAGTCCATTGGCGCCGTCGCGCGCACGCCAGTGGGACCACACTCGCAGACCCGCCAAGGGCAGCGCGAGCAGGAGGCACCAGAGCCATTCCGGGTTGGCGAAGGTCGGAAACATCACGGAAATCTGCGCCAGAATGTCTCGCTCCCGATCAGCGATAGCAACCCCAAAACCAGCGCCCCGGCGGCCGGATACTGATACCACTCGCGGGCTTGGGTGGTGATCCTGCGTTTCACTTCGGTCTTCTCCATCTCGTCGATCATGCCGAAGATCCTCTCCAGGCTGTCCGTGTCCTGGGCGCGGAAATAGGCGCCCTCCCCGAGCCGGGCGATCTCCTTGAGTGTCTCCTCGTCGAATTCCTGCACCAGCCGCTGCGGCCCGCGGGGCGTCTGGATGATGAAGTCGCCGTAGCTGCCCACCGCGATGGTATAGATCTTCAAGCCCAGAGTCTTGGCCATCTTGGCGGCGATGACCGGGCTCAGTTGCCCCGAGTTGTTCGCCCCATCGGTGAGCAGCACGATGATCTTGCTCTTGGCGGGGCGCTTGTCGAGACGCTTGGCGGCGGCGGCGATGGCGGATCCGATGGCGGTGCCGTCCTCCACCAGGCCGATCTGGATGCGCTGCATGCTGTCCTCGAGCCATTCGTGATCCAGGGTGATGGGGCTCACGAGATAGGGGCGCCCGGCAAAGGCGATGATGCCGATGCGGTCCGTCTCCCGACCCGCGATGAAATCCCGCGTCACCTTCTTCGCCGCCTGGAGGCGGTTCACCTGACGACCGCCGATGGTGAAGCCGTCCTGATCCACCTGCATCGAGCGGGACACGTCGATGGCGACGATCATCTCAATGCCGCTCTCCGAGATGGTCTCCGTGGTGCGCACCGTCTGCGGGCGGCTCAGGGCCACGGCGATGGCCGCGATGGTGAGGAAGAGCAGCGCGAGTCGGAAACCTCCCGCGCGGGAGCGGGTTTTCGGTCCCATGCGATGGAGGATGTGGAGGGAGGAAAACATCACCGCGCTCTGCTGACCTTTGCGCCCCCTGAGTACCGCGAGCAGGGGGATGAGCAGCAGCCACAGCAACGCCCAGGGGTTTCCGAGACGGAATCCCTCGTAGAGCACGTTGCCGATGAGCGGGGAGAAAGTCATGGTCATTTCGACAGCTTCGGGGGCTCCGGCTCCGCCCCGAGTACCGCCTCCGCCTGATCATGGAGTGGCCGTTTGCGGGATTCCGCGTCGGCGGGGCGACCGTACTTCATCTCGTCGGCGACCGTCAGGAAAGCCGCCACTTTTTCGCGCACGCTCACCGGGAGGGCGTTGGCCTCCGCTCGGGAGAGACGCTGGAGAAATTCCTCGGTGGTCTCGTAGCGGAAAGGGTCGCCAAAACGCGCGCCGAGGTACTCCTCCAGCATCCGGGACAGGGCGAGACTGTAGGCGTTGGCATGCATCTCGTCGATTTGGCCGCCGATTTCGCGCAATCTCCTACGGGCGACAGACAGCGGCGAGGGCGGCGAAGCCTGTGGCCGGGCGAGGGTGCGGTAGAGAAACACCACCAGAGCCGTGAGCAGAATCAGACCGAGGAGGATGCCGCCGATCCAGGCGACGGTCTCCCAGACATTCGGGAGCGAGTCCGGTCCGGCGATGTCCTTGATATCGGGCAGGGGGGCGTTGCCTTCGGTGGGATTCATTGATGGCTGGCGAACCGCCACCCTAGCCGGGAATCACGGACTTTCCACGTCGGGATTGCAGACCGGTCGCGAGAGTCGGGTTTTCGCTCTCGCCAAGAGGCCGACTTTCCTCTCAATTGAATGGTTTTCCGTGATTCCCGGCCCCGTGAAGAAGCGCCTCCATTCCCTGCTCATCGATCATGGCATGATCCTCGTGCTCGCGTTGATCTGTGGCTGGTACTCTCTGGTGACCTTGAAAAAGCAGCCCGCCGTCGGCGCGGACGGCGGTCGCGCTCTGGCCGCGGATATCGTGGGCGATCTGGCGCCGGGATCGCGGGTGTGGGTGATCGCGGGCACCACTCCCGACGACGCCGCTTTCGCCGGGGCTGCTGGCGAAGTATTGGAGCGGGCGGGCCATCGGGCGGAGGTGTTTCGCGGCGCGCCACCGGTGGTGAGAAAAGCGCTGGTGGAGGCGCTGGCTGCGGACCCCGCTGCCCCGGAGCGCCTGCTGTGCAGCGCCTCGACCGGTGGCTGGCAGATTTTTGGAGAATTTGACGAGATCCCCCGCAGCCTGCCGGTGGAACGGCTCTGGCCGGACTTCCTGAAACGGTCGAATCTGATCAACATCGCCGATCAGATCGTGGTCATCGCGATACTGGCCATCGGGATGACCATGGTCATCATCACCCGGGGCATCGATCTGTCTGTCGGCAGTCTCCTGGCCCTGGCGGCGGTGGCCGTGGCGTGGTTCATCGACCGGAACGGCGCCGAGGAGGCCTCGGCCGGAGTCATGATCGCGGCGTCCCTGGGGGCCATCCTCATCTGCGGGTTGGTGGGGCTGTTCAGCGGCGTCATGGTGACCAGCTTCGCCATTCCGCCCTTCATCGTGACTCTCGCGGTGATGCTCATCGCCAGCGGGATCGCTTTCGATTGGTCCAACAGCGAGTCCATCCATCGATTACCGGCGCGTTTCACCTGGCTGGGCCGGGCCGGTGTCATCATCCCCGGACTGGGCATACGTCTGCCCTTTCAGGTGCTGCTGATGCTGGGACTCTACGTGGGAGCGCATTTTTTCATGACCCGCACCGTGCTGGGACGCCACATCTACGCCATCGGCGGCAGTCCGGAGGCGGCCCGGCTTTCCGGAGTGCCGGTGGCGCGGGTGCTGGTTTTCGCGTATGCCGCCTGTGCTCTGTTGGCGGGCGTGGGCGGTGTGCTGATGGCCTCCCAACTGAAAAGCGGCGCGCCAACTTACGGGATGACTTACGAACTCACCGTCATCGCCGCCGTCGTAGTGGGTGGCACGTCCCTGATGGGCGGGAGCGGTCGAGTCTTCGGCACCTTCGTGGGCGCGCTCATCATCGCGGTGATCCAAAATGGCATGAACCTCACCGGCATCGAATACGGGGCGCAGAAATACGTGCTCGGCGCCATCATCCTCATCGCGGTCCTGCTGGATCAACTGAAGCGGCGTTTCCTCAAGGGCGGGGGGTGACCCAAGAGGGTAGGGGCGGCGACTGAACAGGGTTTGACGGAAAGGGAGAGATGAGTGAGTTTGTCAAGTTCTCTTAACCAATCGAGAGTTTACCCGTTCTCTGTCATGAAAAAGTTCTCGAACGTAGTCGTCGCTCTGGCGCTTTCCGTCCTCGGCACGCTCACTCTCTCCAACTGCGCGGTGTTGCTCATCGGCGCGGCGGTGGGCACGGCGGTGTATCTGGAGGGCGAACTGGAATCCCACCTTCCCGCCGACATCACCACCTGCGTGGACGCCACCAATCTCGCCGCCCAGCAACTGGGGTTGCGCCCGGTCAGCCGCACGGGTGATGCCAGCGAGGCGTTGATGATCGCTCTGGATCAGGAGGAGCGAAAAGTGCGCATCAGGCTGACGCCCGACGATCTCAACACCAAGGTCACCCAGGTGAAAATCCGGGTCGGCGCGGGCGGAAATGAGGGCGCGTCGCGCCGCATCCTTTCGGCGATCGAATCCAACCTGAAGCGTTGATCGCGATCAGTCGAGGGTGATCTCGACCATGAGATCGTGGGCGATGGACTCGAGATCGCGGCGCAGCGCGTCGAGGTCGGCCGTGGGCGACGCGCTCAGGGTGGCGCGGGTCTTGAAGAGCAATTCCCCGGACCAGGGCGCGCTCTCGCATTCGGTGGCCAACTCCTCCACGTTGAGGCCGTGGGCGGCGAGGATGCGGGAAATTTCCCTCACGATGCCGGGGCGATCCTGTCCCACCAGGTCCAGCTTCAAGGTCAGGGGCGCATCGCCGGAATTGTCTCCGGTCGGGGGGCGATCCTCGGCGACGGTGATATGCAGGGCCTCCCCGGTCAGTTGATCGAGAGCCGAGCGCAGCGCCGGGGCGAGATCCTCATCCAGCGTCACCAGCAGCATGCCGGCGAACTGACCGCCGAGGTGGGCCATGCGGCTGTGGGTCCAGTTGCCGCCGTGTTCGTTGATGACCCGGGAGAGGGATTCCACCAGGCCGGGGCGATCCGGACCGATGACGGTGATGACCAGGGAGAGCGGCATGATCAGAAGCTGGTGTCCACGGCGAGGGCGCGCTCCAGCAGCGCGAGGTAGTCTTCGCGGGGGATCTCCCGGCAACCGAAACGCGCGAGGTGGGAGGTGGACCATTGGGTGTCGAGGAGAGTGAAGCCGCGGTCCCGGAGGCGCTCGACCAACGCCACGAGGGCTATTTTCGAGGCGTCGGTCTCGCGGCTGAACATCGATTCGCCGAAAAACGCGCCCCCGATGGCGACGCCATAGAGCCCGCCGACGAGCCGCCCCTCGCGCCAGGTTTCGACGGAGTGGGCATAGCCGAGTTCGTGGAGTTTCTCGTAGCTGGTGCGGATGCGACCGCTGATCCAGGTGGTGTCGCGCAGGGAGCAGCCCCGGATGGTCTCGCCGAAGGCGGTGTTGACGCGGATCTCGAAGGGCGGTTTTTTCAGGGTGCGGGCGAGGCTTTTGGGAATGTGAAACTCGTCCAGGGGGATGACGCCGCGGGGATCGGGGGAGAACCATCCGATCTCGCCCCGATGATCCAGGGACATGGGGAAGAGCCCGCCCCGATAGGCCGCCAGGAGCAGGGCGGGACGGATGTGGCCTTCGGGGGTGAAGATCGACTCTGCCATGGTGGAATAATGACTGGAGGGACGCTATGAGTCTAACGGTGGCGGGGAAAAACTCAAGCGCCCCGATTCAGCCCGGGATAGCCCTTTTCGCGGATGGCGCGCAGCAGTTCCCTCAACTCGCCGACCTTCCCGGGATGATCGGCGGACTGGTCGTTTCGCTGTCCGGGGTCGTTCTTCAGCTGATAGAGTTCCACGGGGGCGTCGTTGTCCGCGGGGTAGCCGTGACGTTTCTCCCAATCGGCGTCGCGCCGGGAGTGGTAGCCGTTTTTCGCCTCGATGAGCAGCCAATCGCCATGACGGATGGCCCAGGCGTTTTCGAAAGTGTTGTGAATGTGAGTGTCGCGCGCCCGGTCGGTGTCGCCACGCAGCAGCGGAAGCAGGTCGTGGGAATCCTCCGCGCATCCGCGGGGCAGGGGATAGCCGAGGGCGGCGGCGAAGGTGGCCATGAGATCGATCTGCGACACCAGCGCGTCGCTGACGCGACCGGCCTCGGTGACGCCGGGCCATTTGATGAGAAAAGGCACGTGATGGCCGCCCTCGTAGAGATCGCGTTTCAATCCCCGGAGGGGATGGGCGGACCAGTGGCCGTATTTTTCATCGCGGGCGTAGGCGTAGTGCTCCGGACCGTTGTCGGCGCTGAAGACGACGATGGTATGATCCGCCTGGCCGCTTTCCTCGAGGGCGCGGAGCAGTTGGCCGCAGGCGTCGTCGGTCTCGACCACGAAGTCTCCGTAGGGACCGGCGCCCGATTTGCCGTCGAAGGCGTCGTTGGGAATGATCGGGGCGTGGGGAGAAGGAAAAGCGAAATAGAGGAAGAATGGTTGGTCGCGTTCGGCGCTGGCTCTGATGAAATCGACGCCGCGTCGTGTGGTGGTGGGAATGTTCTCGTAAGGGTCCCAGTCGGAGATCATGGGGCCGGGGCGGCATTCCCAATTGCCCTCCTTGATGGGCTTCCACTTGGCGGTGTCCATGAGAGTGTCGGGCGCTCGCACCACCCGGTCGTCCTCGATCCAGCAGTAGGGCGGGAAATTGATGACGGTGTCGCCGAAATAGCGGTCGAATCCATGGGCCAGGGGACCATCGGGAATCGGTTTTGACCAGTCGAAGGCCTCGGGTCCCCAGGCTTTCTGTCTGCCCTCGCCGATGGGTTGGGCGTCGGGTTTGCGGATGGCGTCCCAGTCCCAGCCGAGATGCCATTTGCCGATGGCGGCGGTGTGGTAGCCTTTTTCTTTCAGCATTTCCGGGAGGGTGATCCGTTCCGGGGTGAAGACGGATTTGCCAAACGCGTTGACGATGCCGTGAAAGTCGCGCCAGTGGTGCCGCCCCGTTAGTAGCGCGTAGCGGCTCGGGGTGCAGATACCCGAGGACGAGTGCCCGTCGGTGAATCGCATGCCCTCGGCGGCGAGGCGATCCAGATGGGGGGTGGGAATCTTCGATTCCGGATGGTAGCAGCCGAGATCGCCGAAGCCGAGGTCGTCGGCGTAGAGAATGAGGATGTTGGGATGGCGCGTCGCGTCCTGAGCGGGGCTCACGGATGGCGTGGCGAGGAGGGCGATGGCGAGCGGGAGAAATGCCGGTAGGGATCTCATGAGTAGGGAGCGACACCGCATTCCATCACGAAACCGGTCGACTGTCCAACACGGGAAGTGGCGTGATTCGCGGGTCGCTTTCTATTGAGAAATCGGGGAGTATCGGCTAAACAACCCGCCTGACATCCATGAATTCGAAAGATCTCCGTTCCCTGTTTCCGCTCGCCCTGGCCGCGTTCGCGGCGCTGGTTTTCTCCCTCCTGGTGCTGTCTCCGCGGGACACGACTGGCGCCCAGGACACCAAGAAACGCATCGTTCTCATCGCCGGAGTGAAGAGCCATCCCTCCGGTCAGCACGAGTTCAACGCGGGCGCCATCCTGCTGGCGCGGGCGCTGAACGAGCAGAGCGGCCTGCCCGTGGAGGTGAAGGTGATCCACGATGGCTGGCCCGAGGATGAGTCCGCGTTTGACGGAGCCAGCGCGGTGGTGATCTACTCCGACGGCAACGCCAAACATCCGGTGAACGGCAACGAGGCGAAGATGGAAGCGATGGCGAAGGCGGGAGTGGGCTTCATGTTCATGCACTACGGGGTGGAGGTGCCGCCGGGCGAGCAGGGCGAGCGCTTCAAGCGATGGATCGGGGGCCACTACGAAAGCGGATACTCGGTGAATCCCCATTGGACCTCCGACGCCGAGCCGAAGGCGGGCCATCCCGTCAGCCGGGGGGTGCCGCGGGTGCGGGCCAACGACGAGTGGTATTACAACATGCGTTTCGCCCAACCGAGCACGGCGGTGGAAATCTACGGTGACGTGCCGACGCGCGAAAAGATCAATCGCTACGTCCACTGGACGCCGGCGGGCGAGTCGGGCCTGGGCCGGAAACAGGCGATGATGTGGGCGGTGGAGCGTCCGGATGGCGGACGCGGCATCGGTTTCACCGGTGGTCACTGGCACCGCAACTGGGCCATCGATGATTTCCGTCGTCTGGTGCTCAACGGCATGATCTGGGTGGCCGGAATGGAGGTGCCCGAGGGGGGCGTGAAGAGCGAGCGGATCACCGAGGCGCAACTGAACGAGAATCTCGATCCCAAGGACAAGATGGAACACGTCGCTCTCCCGAGTGAAGCCGACCTGACCCAGCCCGCGGCGCAGGAGATCGAGTACCGGTGGCCGGGGATGGCGGAGAAGAAGTGATGCGTGAGGAGTGAGCGGTTTGTTCGTAGCTTCCCGACTGCTCACTCATTACTCGTTCACCTGTTCCGCATGAAATCCGCCGTTTGAGCGAAGAAGAGATGCAGCAGATGTCGTGACGGCTCGGGGACTTCACATTCGTCCAGAGCCGCGTTCATGAGCAGGAGCCAGCGATCACGCTCTGCTTCTCCGATCGCGAAGGGAAAATGCCGCATCCGGAGGCGGGGATGTCCGCGCTCCTCCAGGTAACGGGGCGAGCCTCCGCAGCGGTAGATGAGGAAATCCCGCAGGCGCTCTTCGGAGCCCTCCCAGTCATCAGGAGGATACATCGGGCCGATGAGGTCGTCGGTTTTCACCCGACGATAGAAGGCGGCGACAAAAGCGGCGATACCGGGCTCGCCCAGTTGCTCGTGAACTTCCGTCATTGGCTTTCCTGATCGCGTTCTTTCTGCGGCATGATGGCGCAGGCGCCCTGGCAACCGAAAACTCGGCTGAAGAACAGGCGATTGCGACTGATGAACTGGTAGGCTTTCTCGGCGACCCAGATCACTCCCGGCAGCCAGAGGATCAGACCCAGGGGAACCAGCAGCGGCATTCGCAGGCCGAGAAAACGGATGGCCCGGGCCCCGCGATGGATGGTGCCCTCCGGGGTCACGCAATGGATCGCTTCCATCAGGTCCTCGCGAGTCAGGCCGGGTGCGATCTCGGCGGCGCGCTCGCTGTTGATGGGGATGAAACGGACCCTGTCCAGCCAATCGAGCCAGGTGAGCGACTTCATCTGAAAGGTGCACAGCGGACAGTCGCTGTCGAAGAGGACGAGGTGGTGACGGTTGGCGGACACGGCGTTGATCATCGTCCCGCCTCCCGCGCAGGTCAAAGACTCTGGTGAAATCGGCCATGACGGAACCGGCGATTTTCAGAGAAACTTCTCGCTATTTCCCCGAAAGCGGCAAGGATGAGTGAGCAATCTGTAGCTGTCCACCGCGGACATTGGTCGTTTGTTGGAAGGTTTTTTCTCCTGGTTGAGGTTTCCGGCTGAAGCGCGATGGCCGGAGGGCAGAGAACCCATCACCAAGCCAGTCAAAGGAGAAAGAAGAAGAATGAAGCTATACATCGGAAACCTGTCTTACGAAATGAACGAGGCCGACCTGCGCGAGGCCATGTCCGAGTTCGAGCCCATCGTCGATGTGTTTTTCCCTCTGGATCGGGACACGGGGAAGCCGCGGGGCTTCGCCTTTGTCACGTTCTCGGACCGCGAGACCGGCGAGGCCGCTCTGGAGGCGATGGATGGCAAGGAACTCGGCGGCCGTCGGCTGCGGGTGAACGAGGCCGAGGATCGCCGTCGGGCACCGTCGCGTCAGGAGGCTTTCGACGATCCCATGGAGTTGCCTACCGAACGGCGGGACGACCGGCCCACGAATTCCCGCGGGGAGAAAGTCCGCTACAAGGGCATCTGAGGGCGCGCCGGAGAGCGTGAGCCGGGGCGAATCACGACGAATTGCCCCGCTCCCGATCCTTCAGCCATTGGCGGAAGTCGAAGCCGCTATCACTGGCGGCCTCGTCGGGATCAGCCACCACCAAGTCCCAGCGGTCCCGGCAACCCGAGCAGCGGTAGGCGACGAAATCACCCACTTCCCAGCCGTCCTCGGGCGGCGGGGTGATCCGGTGGGCCGACTCGCCGCAATCGACGCAGGTGATGACATCGGGCACGTTCATGTCCGGGGAGGGGGCGCTTACTTCTTGCCGCGATCCTCGGGCTTGCGACGAGATTTCACCGTGAACACGAAGGGCAGCCCGGTCATCGGGAACTGGTCCCGAATCTGATTTTCCAGGAAACGTTCGTAGGTGCGTGTCAGCAGATTGGCGTAATTCACGAACAGGAGATACTCCGGCACCGGCACCACCCGCTGCCTGTCCTCGCGCTTCTGGGTTCCGTAGAGCAGTTTCAGGCGCTTGCCACCCTTCATCGGCGGGGGATTTCGCTCGATAGCCTCCCGGAGCAGGCGATTCAGCACCCCGGTCGGGATCGGGGATTGGGCGCCGGCTCTCACGGTTTCGATGGATTTGAAAATCTTTCCGAGATGTTGTCTATCCTTCGCCGAGACCGCCACCCGCGGGGCGTAGGGGAGGAAGAACAGGTCGTCGCCCATCTCCTCGCGGAATTGCTCGATGCGGTCGCTGTAGCGCGCCTCCGGATGGTAGAGGTCGAACTTGTTGAGCAGCAGGATGCACGGCTTGTTCGCGTCGAGGATGGTGCGGGCGATGCGTCGGTCGCCCGATACCACGCCGGTGGTGGCGTCGATGACAAGCAGGCAGATGTCGGCCCGGCGAATGCTGCGTTCGGTCCTCATGGCGCTGAACACTTCCACGGAGGTGTCCATCTGCTGTCGGCGGCGCAGTCCGGCGGTGTCGATGAGGATATAGTCGCGACCGTCGCGGGTGTAGGGGATGTCCACCGCGTCGCGCGTGGTACCGGCCACGTCGCTGACGATGGTGCGTTCGTCGTTGAGGATGGCGTTGATCAGCGATGACTTGCCGACATTGGGGCGGCCGACGATGGCGATGCTGCAGGCGGAAAGATCGTCCTCGTCGTCCCGCGAGCGACGACCCGCGCTGGTGGGGGCGTCACATTCGACGAGCAGCGAGTCGAGCCTGTCCTCCAGCGCGTCGAAATTCCGTCCATGGGCGGCGCTGGTGGCGATGGGGTCGCCGAAGCCGAGCGCCGAAAATTCGGCCGCGAGGGGATCGGAGCGGGCGGTGTCCACTTTGTTGGCCACCAGCAGCACCCGGCTGCCGACTTGGCGGAGGACTTGCCCGAGATCCTGGTCGATGGGGGTGAGTCCGTCCCGGGCATCGACCACGAACAGGATCACATCGGCGGTGGCGATGGCGATGTCGGCCTCCGCCCGGACCTGCACCGCGAAGCCATCGTCCAGGGTGGCGCCGATACCTCCGGTGTCGGTGAGTTCGAAGGCGGGGCGTCCTTTGCGCAGACACTCGGCGGCGATGCGGTCGCGGGTCACACCCGGCTGATCGTGAACGATGGCGATGGGCCTGCCGACGAGCCGATTGAAAATGGCCGATTTGCCCACGTTGGGCCTCCCCACGATGGCTACTCGTGGCAGGGGGGGCGCGGTGGTCGGTGCGCTGGATGCGGTTGAATCCATGAAAGCAAACGTCGAATGCGGTGTGGGCGCGGAAACGGGAGCCCCGATCATAGAGCCGATTTGCCGGGAAATCTCAAAAAACCAACGGAGGTATTCTCCCCGCGAATCACTTGCCTGGGGTGGGGCTTTGCGGCGGGTGGGTGTGGCCGCTTTCCTTGAGCTGGCGGATGCCCTCGAGGACGTATTGCGCGCCGGATACCATCGTAAAGGTGGCGGCGGCATAGATCAGCAGGTCGAGACCGAGCGGGCTTTCCCCCTTGGACCAGAAATCGAGCAGGATCCAGACGACGCAGCTCAGTTGGAGAAAGGTGCAGACTTTGCTCGTCCAGAGCGGACCCATCTCCACGCGGCCGACGACGTGTTTGATGATGAGAACGCCGGTGACAATGATGACATCGCGGGCGATCACCAGCGCGGCGAACCAGATCGGGAGTCCGACATGCCACTGGGTCACGCTGAGAATGATGACTCCGGAGAGCAGCAGCAGCTTGTCCGCGACAGGGTCAAGCGCCTGACCAAAGGGGGTCTGCTGGTTGAAATTCCGCGCGATGTAGCCGTCGATGGCGTCGCTGAGGGAGGCCAGCGCGAAGACCGCTAGCGCCGCGATGCGGTATCCGATGATTTCGGCGCCATCGGCCAGGCTCTTCGAGTAGTAGGCAGCCAGGGTAATGAACACCGGGATCAGCAGCAGGCGGGTGACGGTGATCTTGTTGGCGGTGGTCACGGTGACAGAATCCCCGGATCTCTACGGCGATGAAAAATCAGTAGCATGACGGGTGGCGAAAGCAATCGGACAGGCGTATCGGTGTCGCGTCATGGCAGACCAACCTCAAGCGGGCGACAAGGCCCCGGAATTTCAGGCCGCCGTCGCGGGCGGCGATTACACGGACGGCGACACGGTCTCCCTCGCGGATCTGCGGGGGAGAAAAGTGGTGCTGTATTTCTATCCCAAGGACGACACCCCCGGCTGCACCACCCAGGCTTGCGGGCTGCGCGACGCGTGGGCCGAGATCGGGGGGAAAGCTGCGATTTTTGGCGTCAGCATCGATCCCCTCAAGAAGCACCGGCGTTTCATCGACAAGCACGCGCTGCCCTTTCCCTTGATCAGCGACGCCGACCTCTCCATCGTCGAGGCCTACGGAGTGTGGGTGGAGAAGTCGATGTATGGCAAGAAATACTGGGGAACGGAACGAACCACTTTCGTGATCGACGAGGAGGGATTGATTCTCGCGGTGTTTTCCAAGGTGAAGCCCGCCGAGCATGTCGAGAAGCTGCTGGCGGTGCTCGGCTGAACGAACATGCGCCTCACCGATCTCCAGAAGCTCTTCGCCGAGCACGAGATCCGACCGAACAAGAAGCTCGGCCAGTGCTTTCTCATCGACGACAATATCGCGCGATGGATCGTGGATCAGGCCGATGTCGGACCCGATGACGTCGTTGTCGAGGTCGGCCCCGGGGCGGGCGCCCTCACCCGCCATCTGGCCGGGCGGGTGCGGCGACTGGTGTTGGTGGAGAAGGACGCGAAATTGGCGGCCGTGTTGACCGAGCGCTTCGCGGCCCTCGATTCCGTGGAGGTGATCCATGGCGACGCGGTGGAGTATGATCCGCGCCCGCTTTTCGTGGAGGGGCGCGTGAAGCTCATCGGAAATCTGCCCTACTCGGTGGGCAACGAGATTCTGCGGAATTTCCTCGATCCTCCCAGCCCGGTCGAATTGGCGGTGGTGATGGTGCAGAAGGAGGTGGCGGAGCGGATCTGCGCGCGCCCCCGGACCAAGGACTACGGCGTCCTCGGCCTGATGATGCAGGAGCGCTGGGTGCCGGAATTCTTGAAGACCATCGGTCCCCAGCCATTCTTTCCGCGTCCCGAGATCGACTCTTCCATCGTGCGTCTCACGTCCCGTCCGCCGGGCGATCTGCCGACGCATTGCCACCAGAGCTACGCTTCCATCGTGCGTCGTGGCTTTGGCCAGCGCCGCAAGCAGTTGAGGAAAAATCTCGGCATCTCCCCGGAATGCTGGGCCCCGATGGCCGCGTCACTGGGCTTCGCCGAAACGGCGCGGGCGGAGGAGCTGGCGCCCGCGCAGTGGGTCGGGCTGTCGAACCTCGTCGAACCGCATCCGGCGGGGAAGCACGCGCAGTCGGGCGACGAGATCTTCGATGTGGTGAACGACCAGGACGAGGTCATTGGGCAGGAACGCCGCGCGGTGGTGCACGCCCGGGGACTGCTCCATCGGGCGGTGCATCTTTTCGTGTTCAACGGGGCGGGGGAGATCTATCTGCAGAAACGCTCGTCGTTGAAGGATACCCATCCCGGCAAGTGGGGCAGCAGTGCCTCGGGACATGTCGACAGCGGGGAGGATTATGCGGGGGCGGCCGAGCGGGAACTGGAGGAGGAACTCCATCTCACCGCGCCGGGACGACTGATCAGTCTGGGGAAATTGGCCGCCTGCGAGGGCACCGAGGGCGAGTTTGTGGAGATCTTTCGGGTGGACACGAATGGGAAGGGACTCCGCTATCACGGGAACGAGGTCGAGAGTGGGGGCTTTTTCCCCATTCCTGTGCTGGATGAGTGGATTGCGGCGCGGCCCGGAGATTTCACGCCCGGTTTCTTGACTTGTTGGGAAGCGGCCCGGGCGCGTGTCGGGTGAATGAACGTGATCGCGGGAGAGACTGATCGACGCGTCGGCTGATAGCCTTGGCGGCATTTCATCCCGCCCTTGTTACCCATGACCGCTCGTTTCGCTATCGGCCTGCTCATTGGCTCCGTTATCACCCTGAGCGCCTGGCTTTTCGCCCAGGATAACACGCCGCGCCCCTATGCCTGGAGAGCGGCGGTGGCCAAGGCCGACATCACCCCCGAGCCGGGGATCTGGATGGCGGGATACGCGGCGAGGAAAGGGCCGGCGGAGAAGGTGTCGCAACCGATCCACGCGAAAGTCCTCATGATCGAGGACGCGGAGGGGGGACGTTTCGCGTTTCTGACGATGGATCTCATCGGGGTGCCGCGCCCCTTTCGCGACGCGGTGGAGAAGCTGGCGGAAAAGCACGGCCTCGCACCCGAAGCCATCCTCATCAACGCCTCCCACACCCACAGCGGCCCCATGATACGTCTCTACCAGCCACCCAAGGGCGGCGGCGAGGAGCGGGCGCCCTACGCCAGCATTCCCGACGAGGAGCAGCCGCTTCGGGTTGCCCAGACCCGTGAATACAACGCCCGTCTGCTGACAACGGTGGATCGCTTGTTCGCGGAAGCGGTCGCGACTCTGGAGCCCGCCACCCTGGGTTGGTCGCACTCCCGATGCGGCTTCGCCATGAATCGTCGGTCGCCCGGGCCCGTGCCGGGGGACTGGAAAAATTCCCCCAACCCCGATGCCCCGGTGGATCACGAAGTGCCGGTGCTTCAGGTACGCGCCATCGATGAGAAACGGACCCTGATGGCGGTCATGTTCGGCTACGCGTGTCACGCCACGGTGTTGTCGCTGATGGAAATCAGCGGCGATTGGCCGGGTTACGCACAGCGGTATTTCGAAGAGGATCATCCGGGCACTGTGGCCCTTTTTCTCAACGGTTGTTCCGGCGATCAGAATCCCTATCCCCGGCGTCTGTTGCATTACGCCGAACGCCACGGGCGCGCCATGGCCACCGCCATCGAGGCGGCGTTGGAGGCGCCCGAGCGACCGCTGGCGGGGCCGATCCGGAGCGCGCTGACCTGGGAGGACATCCCCTACCAGACGCCTCCCACCCGCGCGGAACTGGAGGAGAAAGCCGCCTCGAAAGACGCCTACGACGCCCGGCATGGGAGATTCCTGCTCGATGTGTTGGACACCGCCGGCGCGTTTCCCGACAGCTATCCCGTGCCGGTGCAGGTGGTGGGCTTTGGCGACGACCTCACCGTGGCGGCGATCGGTGGCGAGGTGGTGGTGGATTATTCGCTGCGCCTGAAACGCGAACTGGGGGATTTGACCCACGGCGCGCCCGTCTGGGTGGCCGGCTATTCAAACGATGTCATGACTTACATCCCGAGCCGACGCGTGCTGGAGGAAGGAGGATACGAGGGTGGGGGAGCGATGCGCTACGTGCGCTCTACCGTGCATCCCGCGCCCTGGGATGCGAGCATAGAGGAGAGGCTGGTCGGAGCAGTGGTGAAACTCGCTCGGGAGCTTCGCTGACGCGTGTTTGGCGCTTGCGGAGCGCGGGGTTCGGGGCTTTGGAGGGGATGTCATGATCCTCCAATTTGGCGCGGGCAATTTCCTGCGGGCATTCGCCGATCTCTTCATCTCCCAGGCGAACCGCGATCCCGCCACTGCCGTCGGGCCGGTGATCGTGGTGCAGTCCACTGGGCGCGAGCGCGCCGAGGCGCTCAATCGCGCGGGAGGGCGCTATCATGTGGCCATCCAGGGCTATCGGCGGGGCGAGGTGGTGGAAGAAACTGAGAAGTCCGACTCCATCCGCCACGCGCTGCACGCGGATTCGGAATGGGACGCCGTCCTCGGAATCTCGCGAGAACCCGCTCTGATCGCCATCCTTTCCAACACCACCGAGGCGGGTCTGGCCCTCTATGAGGCGGACCGGACGCCACCCGACAGGGGCGCCGCGCCGCGCGCGTTTCCCGCCAAGCTCCTGCTCGTACTTCGGGAGCGATGGTTGGCGAGATTGCCGGGACTTTGGATACTTCCCTGCGAGTTGATCGAGTCCAACGGCGACCGCTTGCTTGCGCTCGTGACGGAACAGGCCGCTCGCTGGGCGATGCCGGGGGCGTTCCTCGCATGGCTGCGGGGCGAGTGTCGCTGGGTCAACTCGCTGGTGGATCGCATCGTTCCCGGTCCACCCACCTCCCATCCGCTGCTCGGAGTGGACCCGCTTCTGGTCAGTGCCGAACCCTACGCGCTCTGGGCGATCGAGTTGACCGCCGGTGAAAGGGAGCGTTTTCCCCTGCGGCATCCCGCCTTGGAAATCGCTCCGGATATTTCCCCCCACACCCTGCGCAAGGTGCGGCTGTTGAATGGTGCCCACTCGGCGTTGGTTTGTCGGGCGATGAATTCCGGGGTCGAGACCGTGCGTGAGTGCGTCGAGCATCCGGAAATCGGGCCATGGTTGGAGGAACTCCTTTTCGAGGAGATCGCGCCGACTCTCGAGGACCGTTGTCACGATCCCGCCGCATTCGCCAGCGAGGTGCTGGATCGCTTTCGCAATCCATTTCTGAAGCATCGCCTCGGCTCCATCGCCCTCAACCACGAGGCCAAGATCGCCGTGAGACTACGGCCGACGCTGGATGAATATCGTGCCCGATTCGGAAAACGACCGGCCCGGCTTTCGCGCCTGTTGGGTGGAGCGGGATAGACGGGGGCAATTGCCCTTTGCCAATCCCTCCGTATGTCGATAGATTTGGCCCACCCAAGACCGGGTCACCTCGCCATGTTTCGCTCGCTTGCCAGTTCGCTGATTACCCTGATCATCGTCATCCTCTCGGGGATACTCCTGCTCTTTGTCACCAAAGGCAGCGCCGACCTCAGCTTCAAACGCGTCGCGATGGAGGGAGATCGGGCCACGACGGTGGTGCTGAACGAATACATGGCCGCGAATCGCCCGCCCGAGGCGACCGAGGTCGTCATGAACGAGCCGGAGGACGATGACACACCCGCCCCGGTCGCCGGAGACGGCCCCAAGGTGGTGCTGTGGCTCAGCATTCCCGGCTTTCGCGGAGACTACATCGAGAATGCCGACACCCCCTTCTTTGACCGCATGATCTCCGAGGGCGCGGGCACCAACAAGCTGCGTCCCAACTTTCCCTGTCTCACCTTTCCCGCCCACGCCAGCTTGGCCACCGGCACCCTGGTGGACAAACATGGCATCCCGCTGAACAAATTCCGGATCGAATCCGGCGAGACGGTGGATCATCCCCTGGACCAGTCCCTCCTGCGCACCGAACCCATCTGGACCACCGCCACGCGCCAAGGCATCCGGACGCTGGTCCACGACTGGCCGCTCTCGCAGAAGCAGGGCGCGGAACACCCCGCCGCGATCTCCCTCGCCAGCTACGATCCCGCTCTCACCGATCAACAGCGGCTCGACGCCCTCTGGGAGGCATGGAGCAATGACAAGGCCGACTCCAAACTCCGGCTTCTGATGGTCCGACTCAACGGGCTCCTCGAGGCAGGAATGAAGAACGGTCCCCGCGAGGCAGGCACCTACAAGGCTGTCACGGAACTCGACACCCTGCTCAGCGATTTTTTCAAGAAAGTCGAGGAAAACTGGGCCACCCTCGCGCCCGAGAAGGGCGGGCTTGCCGTGGTCCTGACCACCGACCACGGACTCGTCGATCTCGACAAGAACATCAACCTTCCCCAACTTCTGGGAGATGATCTGACGAAGAACATCGATATCGTCGCCCACGATGCCGTGGCTCATCTCTACTTCAAGGACCTGCCCGAGAACGCCGGCCAAGCCAAGATTGTCACCGACAATCTCGACGGCGAACTGAGGAAACGGATCTATTTCCGCACCCTGACCCGGGAAGAACTGCCCGCGGACTGGGCCTACGCCGCCGAGGGGCGCATCGGGGATCGCATCCTGGTGCTGAAAAACGGCTACGCCTTCACCGACGCGACCGCCAGCGAGCCGGTCTTCGACCCCGGCGAAGGTCCCGGTCTTTTCGGCGGCTTTGGCTACCCGGTGGAGACTTCCGTCCGCATGTCCGGCCAGGCCATCATCTGGGGTTATCCGGAGTCTCCCGCCACGGGAGATCTTGGGGAGATCAATTTTCAGAAATTTCACGCCACCGTCTGCAAACTGCTCGACATCAAGCCGGCCGATGGCGCCGTCACCGAGACGCTGCCGGTGGATTGATCCCCCGACGCGGTCTCCGACCCGGGGGAGATTTTTTTCGGGCAATTTCCCCGGGGGGCGGAGTGATTTCAGTGAGGGATCGCGATCCCGAGCACCGAAATCATGAAAAGTCAGGACCGCCACACGCCCGAGCCGCCCGATGATCAGGCCTCCCGCTATGAGCTGTTCGTGACTCTGTTCACCCGGCACGAAGCCGGCTTGCGGGCCTTCGTCAGGAGTCTCCTCCCTGGCTGGGACGATGTCGATGAGGTGATGCAGAACACCGGGCTGGTACTCTGGCGCAAATTCCATGATTTCGATCCCGACACCGAGTTCATGCGTTGGGCCTGCGTGGTGGCGCGTTTCGAGGTGCTGGCCTGGCGGCGGGACAAAGCCAGGGATCGGCACGTGTTCGACCCGGACCTGGTGGATCTGTTGGCGGCGGAGGCCGAGGACAATTGGGAAGCGCTCTCTCGCGAGCGCCGGGCGCTCGAGCGCTGTCTCGCCCGACTGCCGGAGAGCCGGAGACGGCTGGTCATCGCGTCCTACGAGCCCGGGGTGAAGATCCATGAAGTCGCCGCCCTCGCGGGCAAAACGGCCACCGCCTTTTACAAACTGCTCAACCGCATCCGCGCGGCGCTGCTCGACTGCGTGAAGTCGGAGATCCAAACCCCGGATGGTGGCGGCGCCCTGAAGTCATGAGCGCGAAGGATACTCTCCAGAACCTGCTCGACGAGTGGGCCAACGGCACCCTCACCGAGGCGGATTTTCGCGCTTTGCAGACGGCGCTCAGGGAGTCGCCCGAGGCGCGCGCCCGCTACCTCAGTTTTGCCCATCTCGACGCCGCGTTGCGCGATCTCGCGACCGCCGACTACTCAGCGGCCGCGTGGGAAGCATCCTCCGCCACCATCGTCCGGCATTCCCCGCGCCGACGAGTCGTCCCCCTCGCCGCACTGGCCGCTGGTTTGACGTTGATGTTGGTCGGCCTCGGATGGATCGTTGTGAACTCTCTGACAGCCCATCCGCCGGAGGTGATGGGCGAGGGCTATGCGATACTCACGCGGAGCATCGACGCGGACTGGGCGCCCGACGACCCGGTCCCGCTGCCGGGGGATGTGCTGGCTGGGCGCACCTTGCGGTTGCGATCCGGCATCGCCCAGATCGAATTTTTCTGCGGTGCCACTGTGGTGTTCGAGGGCCCGGGAGCTCTGGAGATCCGTTCCGCGACCGAGGCCTTTTGCGAATCGGGAAAACTCCGTGCCTCGGTGCCGCCGGCGGCCCGGGGATTCATCGTGGGCACCCCGGATGGCCGCATTGTGGATCTCGGCACCGAGTTCGGAGTCGAGATTGGGGGCGACGGAGCCGCTTCCGTGCACGTGTTCGACGGTAAAGTGGAGTGGCACCCCGGCGCCACCGACGCGGTCGAGGAACTGCTGGGCGGCGAGGCTTGGCGCGGGGGATTACGGATGGACGCCGAGGGCTCCGGATTCCTGAGCGCGGCGGATCTGGAAGGACAGGCGAGCGCGGCGGAGGATGTCCGTTATGCTCGCTGGATGGCCCATAGCCGGAACCTGCGCGAGGACGCGCGTCTGCTGGCGTATTTTCCCATGGACCAGCCCGGCAACTGGGAACGCCGACTGGTCAATGCCGCTCCCACCGGACCCGAGATCGACGGCGCCATCGTGGGGGCGCGCCGAGCGTCCGGTCGCTGGTCGCTGCCGGAGAAAAGCGCTCTCCAGTTCACCCCCACCGGTAGCCGGGTGCGGTTGGTGATACCGGGCGAGCACAGCTCCTTGACCTTCGCCTGCTGGGCGCGGATCGATTCTCTCGACCGGCAGTACAACGCTCTTTTCCTCACCGACAACTATCAGGTGGGCGAGCCTCATTGGCAGATCCATGAGGACGGGAGGATCCTGTTTTCCATCAAAGTGAGAGAGGAGGGTAAACAGCGAAACCTGATGTCGTGGTCGCCACCCGTCTGGGACATCTCGCGGAGCGGTCGCTGGATGCACCTGGCGGCGGTCTTCGACGAGGGCGCTCAGGAGATCCGCCACTATGTCAACGGCGTGCGCGTGTTCACCGATCCCGTTCCGCGCGACTTCGAGATTCACCAGACCCGGTTCGGGCCGGGGGAGATCGGCAACTGGGGCCTCCCGACGCGCCCGGAGGATGCTCGTTTCGCCATCCGCAATCTCAACGGCGCCATTGACGAGTTCGCCATTTTTTCCGCGGCCTTGAGTGATGCGGAAATTTCTGAAATGTTTCACGCGGGCAACCCCCAATGAATCCCATGACACGACCCCTGCCTAGCCTTGCCGTATGGAGCTGCGCGGTCGCGCTGCCCGCCCTCGCGGGCGCCGCCGAGATCTCCGAAGGCGAGAAACTGTTCGCCCTCAAGGTCAAGCCGCTATTCGCCGAGAAATGCAACGCCTGTCACGGGGACGATCCGGAGAAAATCAAGGGCGACCTCGACATGCGGACCCGCGAAGGCGCGTTGAAAGGTGGCGAATATTTTGGGGAGGAAGTGACAATGCCGGGCAAGGGGGAGCAAAGCTACCTCTACCTCGTGACCACCCGCGAGGTGGAGGACTACGAGATGCCGCCGAAGGCCGCGGACGCCCTCACCGAGGAGCAGCAGTGGTGGATACGGGACTGGATCAGCGCCGGGGCGCCCTGGCCGGACGATGATCGGGTGGCGGAGATCCAGGCGAAATTCGCCGAGGGGATCATCGTGAAAACATCGGGCGGCCTGTCCGAGGATTGGGAACAGCGCCGATACCGGAAAGAGGATCTCTGGGCCTACCAGCCGCTCACTCGTCCCGAGCCACCGGCCTCGACAGAGTATGGTCGGGGACTCAACCCTGTTGACTCCTTCGTCGGCGCCCGGCTGGCCGAGCGCGGGCTGGAGCCGGCGCCGATGGCGGCTCCCCGCGACCTCATCCGTCGGGCCACCCTGGATCTCACTGGTCTGCCACCGACTCCCGAGGAGATCGCGGCCTTCCTCGCCGCCTGGCGGGACGACGCCGAATCGGCTTGGAGCGGACTCATTGATCGCCTGTTGCGGAGCCCCCACTACGGCGAGCAATGGGCGCGGCATTGGCTCGACGTTGTGCGCTACGCGGACAGTTCCGGCTACGCCAACGACTACGAACGCCCCAACACCTGGCGCTATCGGGACTACGTGATTCGCGCCTTCAATGAGGACAAGCCCTACGACGAATTCATTCGCGAACAGATCGCCGGAGACGAGATCGGGGGGCGCGAAGATGTGGAAAAACTCGTCGCCACCGGTTTTCTCCGCATGGGAGCGTGGGAGCACACCGGGATGAGCGTGGCCCGGGTGACGCGGCAGCTATTTCTCGACGACATCACCGACGCGGTGGGGCAGGTGTTTCTGGCGCACGCCCTGCAATGCGCGAAGTGCCACGATCACAAGTTCGATCCCGTGCCGACGCGAGATTTCTATTCGATGCAGGCGATCTTCGCCACCACCCAGTTCGCCGAGGTGGACACCGAGTGGCTGGAGGAGGAAAACCTCGCGGGAATGGATGAGGACAGGGGTTACCACGAGCGGCGTGTCGCCGCGAACAACGCCTTGCTGGCGGAGTTGGTCGCGAAGCAGCAGCGTTACGAGGCCGAGTGGTTCGCTGAGCGGGGCCTGCCGTGGAAGACGAAGGCCGAGGCGAAGAAGGCGGGCGCCACGGACGATCAGTTGCCGACCCGGACATTCAAGGAGGCGAACGAGTTTGGCCGGGAACGCATCGCCCGCAAGTGGCAGAACCGGTTTTCCTGGGAGATGGACCGCTATAAGCCGGTGGCCTATACCGTCTACAATGGCAAGACGAGGAGTCCCAAGGCATTCTACGGTCGCATCCAAATGCCGGAGGACCCGAGCAGGGAGGGGGAGTGGGAAAAGACCGCCATACTCGGGGGCGGCGATCCGTTTTCCCCGACCGAGCCGGTGAAACCCGGGGTGCTGAGCGCGGTGCCCGGCAGTCTCGATTTCCCCGTGCCCGAGACTCCGGAGGGACGACGCACCGCGCTGGCGAACTGGATCGCCGACCCGGAAAACACGCTCACCGCACGGGTGATGGTGAATCGCCTCTGGGGATGGCATTTCGGCAAGGCCATCGTCGGCAACCCGAACAACTTCGGCGCCACCGGCAAGAAGCCTACCCATCCGGAGTTGCTCGATTGGCTGGCGACGGAGTTCATCGCCCGGGGCTGGTCGATCAAGGAGATGCATCGGCTGATCATGGGGTCCGAGACCTATCGGAGATCCACCAGCCATCCAGATCCCGCCGCGTTGGCGGAGAGAGATCCCGAGGGGGCGAGTCTCGCGGTGTTCTTTCCGCGTCGCTTGGCGGCCGAGGAGCTGCGCGACGTCTCGCTGGCGGTGTCCGGCGAGTTGAACCGGGAGATGGGCGGCATCCCCATCCGGCCCGACATGAATCTGGAGGCGGCGCTGCAGCCGCGGATGATCATGGGCACGTTCGCCCCCTCCTACGTGCCCAGCCCGCGGCCCGAGCAGCGCAACCGCCGCACCATCTATGCCCACAAGACCCGGGGACAGCGCGATCCGTTTCTGGAGGTGTTCAATCAGCCGGGGCCGGATCTTTCCTGCGAATTGCGGGAAGCCTCGAATGTGACCCCGCAGGTGTTCGCCTTGTTCAACAGCGAGGAGTCTATGGACCGGGCCCTGGCATTGGCGACTCGGGTGTTGGGCGAGAGCGCGGGGCGGTCTGACGAGTTCCCGGTCTCGCGGCTGTTCCAACTGGCCTATGGTCGGGATCCGGAAGAGGCCGAAATGGCGGCGGCGCTGGCGCATTGGCGGGAGATGGAACAAGTCCAGGCCGGGCTGGAGTTTCCGCCCCGAGTCTACCCAACCGAGGTGTCGCGACAGGCGAACGAGGAGAACACCGGCGAGATTTTCACCTTTACGGAAAAACTCTTCATTTTCGAGGACTACATTCACGACCTCCAACCCGGCGAAGCGGACGCCCGCACCCGCGCCTTTGCCGATCTGTGCCTGGTGATCCTGAACTCGAACGAGTTTGTGCATGTGTATTGATTTTTCGTCATTGATTTCGTTATGAATACCCGACGCGATTTTCTTTACGGGCTGACGTCCAGTCTCGGCAGCGTGGCTTTCTCCTCGATGCTGGCGCGCCAGGCTCTCGGCACGCCGGGACCGGGGGCGCGGGCGGTGCACTTTCCCCAGGCCAAGGCCAAGCACTGCATCTTTCTCTACATGGAGGGCGGCCCCTCGCACATCGACACCTTCGATCCCAAGCCCGCGCTCTCGAAACTCCACCTCAAAGAGTTCACCCGCGAGGGCGCGGAGCAGTCGGCCATGTCGAGCGGAAAACGCTACTATGTGGAGAGTCCCTTCGACTTCATCAAGGCGGGGGAGAGCGGCGCGGACATGTGCGCGCTTTGGGAGAATCTGAAAGGTGTCGCCGACGACCTGTGCTTTTACCGTGGTCTCCAGGTGGACTCAGTGAACCATCCCACAGCGAACTACCAGGCGAACACAGGGAATCAGTTCGGTGGCGATCCCGCGGTCGGCTCCTGGGTGAATTACGGGCTCGGCACGGAGAACGAGGATCTGCCGGGCTTCATCGTCCTCCCGGAGCTGGCCCATCCCCAGGGGGGCGCCGCCAACTGGTCCAACGGCTATCTGCCGGCGGCCTACCAGGGCACACCACTACGGCCGAAAGGCTCGCCCATCCTCGACATCCGACCGCCGGATGGCGTCAGCCGGGAGCATCAGCGGAAAAATCTCGACCTGCTCGCGAAGCTGAACCAGCGCCACGCGGAGGAGCATCCCTATCACGACGATCTCGCGGCGCGGATGCGGAACTACGAGCTGGCATTTCGCATGCAGACCCAGGTGCCGGAGATCGTAAACATCGACGGAGAATCGGAGAAGACCAAGGCGCTCTACGGGATCGGCTCCGAGCCCACCGACGAGTTTGGCCGCCGTTGTCTGCTGGCCCGCAAGCTGGTGGAGAAGGGGGTGCGCTTTGTGCAACTCTACGTCAGCAGTTGGGACTCGCACGACTACATCGCCAAAGCGCATGGATCGCTGATACCGCGGGTGGACCGGCCCATCGCGGCGCTGATCCAGGACCTCAAGGAGCGGGGTTTGCTCGAAGATACACTGGTGGTGTGGATGGGGGAATTCGGCAGGACGCCGGACAACGGCGTGCGCGGGGGAGGCAAGGCCTACGGGCGGGATCACAATCCCGATGCCATGACTGTCTGGATGGCGGGGGGAGGGGTCAAGGCGGGCCACACCATCGGCGCCACCGACGAGATCGGCGAGAAGGCGGTGGAAAACGTCCACCACATCCGGGATTTCCACATCACCCTGCTGCGCCTGCTCGGCCTGGACGACAACCGGCTGACCTACTTCCACGCCGGTCGCTTCAAGCAGCTGTCCCAGTTTGGCGGAAAGGTGATCGAGGAACTGATCGCCTGAACGGGCGCACGCCTTTTTTTGCCCGCTTGGCCTGAATTCGTCCTTTGACCTGTCCGTCATTTCCCCTAAACTGCCCTTCCACCCTTTCTACAACACCCCAGAACAACGATGCGTACTACCACCTCTCTGATTGCTATCGCAGGATTCGGGATCGCCGCCTCAGCCCAGGCTGAAGGCCCCGATTTTGAAAAGGAAATCTGGCCCATGGTCAAAAACAGCTGTGTCCAGTGCCACCAGCCGGAGCACAAGGACGAGCGTGGCCGTACCCGTCGTCCCAAGGGCGACTTGGTCATCACCAACAAGGAAGCCTTTCTCAAAGGTGGCGAAGGCGGAGAGGTGATCGTGGCCGGAAAGCCCGAGGACAGTTCATTCCTGCAGCGCACGATGCTCCCGCTGGATCACGACGATCACATGCCGCCGGAAGGCAAGGCCGATCAGTGGACCGACGAGCAGAAAAAGCTTTTCGAGGCCTGGGTCAAAGCCGGGGCCGATTTCGGTGCCTGGGAGCGTGATCCCGAGGTCGATGTGAAATCGGAGTGAGCCATCCTCCCGCCGACCGACAGGTCGGCCAGTTTTTGAGCCGGACTTCGCGAGGAGTCCGGCTCTTTTTTTTCGCGCGGACGTGATCTCGCCGTGGGAAAGGCATTGCGGCGCGCGCGCCGTCTCCTATTATGCGGCCATGACCCCCAAGCTTTCCCTGTCGTCGTCACTCGCCGTGTCCGCCCTGTTTTTTGCCTCCGGGCTGGCGACCGGTCTGGCTCAGGATGAGAAGGTAGAGTTCGAGAAACAGATCTGGCCCATCCTGGAGCGGAGTTGCGTGAAATGCCACAAGGCTCCCTACGAGGAGAACGGTCGCACCGTGAAACCAAAGGCGGGCCTGCGGATGGACGGAGCCTGGGCGTTCAAGGCCGGGAGCGAGAACGGCGCGGTGCTGGTCGCGGGCAAGGCGGAGGAAAGCGAACTCTGGCTGCGGACGGATCTGCCCGAGGATGACGACGATTTCATGCCGCCCACCGGAAAGGCGGATCCGCTCTCGGCGGAGGAGAAAGCCTTGTTCAAAAAGTGGATCGACCAGGGTGCTGATTTCGGCGGTTGGGCGGGAAATCTCGAGGGCAAACCCAAGGAGATGTCCAACACCGGCGACAAGCTGCCAGTATCCGAGATTCAGGAAGTCTACGCGGCTTTGAGCGAAGGTCTGCCCCAGCCGAAGGAGGACGCCTGGAAGGATGTCGCCGCGGCGGGAGGACGGGTCATGCCCCTGGCCGCCGACAGCCCGCTGCTTTCCATCGATTTTCGTCTCGTGCGCGAGGAGGCAGACGACGCCAAGATCGCCACCATCTCGGCGGTGGCTGATCATGTTGCGCAACTGGATCTTTCCAAGACGGCGGTTACGGATGCCGGGTTGGCCCCGGTCGGAAGCTTGAAACGGCTGGTGCGACTGAATCTCAGCCAGACCGCTATCTCCGATGCCGGCCTCGCGTCACTCAAGGAGTTGGAAAATCTCGACTACCTCAATCTCTACGGCACCCAGGTGAGCGACGCGGGATTGAAGCAGTTGGCCACCCTGAAAAGCCTTCAGCACCTCTACCTGTGGCAGTCGAAGGTCACGGAGAAAGGGGTAAAGGATCTCCAGAAGGCGCTGCCCGAGGCGACGATCAGCTGGAAGTGATCGGAAAAGGCCGCGTCCCCCGAGAGGGGATCACGCGCCGATCCGCATCGCTTTGAAGAGTCCGATCATGCTCGCGGCGGCGCGTCCGGCTTCCGCGCCCCGGTTGATGGGAGAATCGAGAGAGGCGCGCTCGGCGGCATGTTCCGGGGTATCGACCAACAGCACTTCGTGGATCACCGGCACCAGATGGGTGCGGGCGCTGGCGGCCAGCGATTCGGTGATGCTGGAGGCGATGAGATCGGCGTGGGCGGTATTTCCGCGAATAATGACGCCGAGGGCGATCACGGCGCCGGGCTTTTTCTCGGATCGACGACAGAGCGCCTCGACGGTAACCGGGATTTCGAACGCTCCCGGCACGCGATAGACATCGATCTCCGCCCGCGGCAACAGCTGCTCCAACTCGCGCTGGGCGCCGGCGAGGAGTCCGTCGGTGAACTCGGGATTGTAGCGGCTGGCAACGATCACGACCGGATGGGGATCGGTATCAATGGCGGGAGCATCGGGAATTTCCGTTTCCATTTCGTCAGTATTAGAAAAGAGTAAAAAAATACATAAACCTACGAAAATAAAGGAATTACTCAAAGTGAGTGTCCCAGTTTGTCGCGTTTCGTACGCAGATAACGCTCGTTGTGAGGATTGGGGTCGGCGCGGAGCGGCACTTGCTCGGTGATCTCCAGATCATGTCCTTCCAGACCCACGACCTTGCGGGGATTGTTGGTCATGAGGCGGATTTTTCTGACCCCGAGATCGTGCAGGATCTGCGCGCCCATGCCGTAGTCACGGAGGTCGGAGGGAAAGCCGAGGCGTTCGTTCGCCTCGACGGTGTCGAGTCCCTCCTCCTGGAGTTTGTAGGCACGAATCTTGTTCGCCAGGCCGATGCCGCGCCCTTCCTGCCGCATGTAGACGAGCACTCCGCTGCCGGCGGCGTCGATCTGGGCCAGGGCGGTGTGGAGTTGGGATCCGCAGTCGCAACGGCGCGAGCCGAAGACATCGCCAGTGAGGCATTCGCTGTGCACGCGCACCAGGATGGGTTGGTCGGGATCGATCTCGCCTTTCACCAGTGCCAGGTGCTCCTCGGCGGGATGGATGGTGCTGCGATAGAGATTCAGGGAAAAGACGCCGTAGTCGGTCGGCAATTCGATCTCCTCGACCCGTTCGACCAGTCGCTCCCGGTTGCGTCGATACTGGATGAGGTCGGCGATGGTGCCGATCTTCAAACCGTGTCGGGCGCCGAACTCGATCAGGCGCGGCAGCCGGGCGGATTCGCCCTCCTCATCGAGGATCTCGCAGATGACGCCGGCGGGCTCCAGTCCCGCGAGTCTCGCGAGATCGACCGCCGCTTCGGTGTGTCCCGCCCTGCGGAGCACACCTCCGGGCTTCGCCTGGATGGGGAAAATGTGGCCCGGTTGCACCAGATCCAGCGGCTCGGAGAGGGGATCCGCCAGCACCCGGATGGTCTTGGCGCGGTCGGAGGCGCTGATGCCGGTGGTGATGCCGGCGGAGGCGTCGACCGCCACGGTGAAATCGGTCCCGAAACTTTCCGTGTTCCTCCGGACCATGGAGCGCAGGCCGAGGCGGGAGGCCGCGTCCTGGGAGATGGGACAACAGATGAGACCCCGTCCGTGGGTGATCATGAAATTGATGGTCTCGGCCTTCACCGAGGCGGCGGCGGCGATGAGATCGCCCTCGTTTTCGCGGTCGGCGTCGTCCACCACGATCACCATCTTGCCGGAGGCGATATCGGCGATGAGATCTTCCACCGGGCTGAATGTGAATGGGGGATGGGAATGGTCGGGCATGGGAAACCGGGCCAGTGTAGCATCGGACCGCGGGCTCTCCAAACGGGAGCGTCTTCGCGGACCGCGATTTTGATGGGCGGGACTCGCCTGTCTCCAAAAAAGTGGCGTGCCCGCTCTTGCCGACGCCCTCGAATCAAGGAAGCTTACCGCAAAATGAGCGAAGAAATCATCGGCGACCGTTTTCAAATCGCCCGGCTGGCGGAGATCGATCCCACGCCCTGCCCCTGCGGCCAGGCGCGGCGGGCTTTCATGAATGATCGCAACGAGGTCGCCTCCATGCACCTGGTGGAGATCAAACGCGACAGCGAGACCCATTACCATCGGCGCATGACCGAGATCTACTACGTACTCGAGGGCGAGGGGCATATCGAGCTGGATGGCGAGTCTCATCCGCTGCGGCCCGGCGTGGCGGTGATGATCCAGCCCGGTTGCCGCCATCGCGCGGTGGGGGAAGGCCTGAAAATTCTCAACATCCCGGTCCCGAAATTCGATCCGGGGGACGAATACACCGACGAACCCCACTGAACTCCGCCCGCCATGAACCCCGCGCCACAACTCCCGCCAGACATCGACTACCGACCACCGCAGCCCCCGCAGGGCATGAGCAGCGGGGCGAAGTGGGGCATCGGTTGCGGCATCGGCTGTCTCACCCTCTTGCTGATCTTTGGCGGAATCGCCCTGTTCACTTATTTCAAAGTCAAAGAATTGGCCGTCGCGGTGGTCGATCAATACACCTCCGAGACGCCCATCGTATTCGAGGCGCCGGAGGCGGAACAGGCCACCATCGACGCGTTGGTGGCGCGATTCGACGCCTTCCGCACCGCGATGGAGGAGGGCACGGACACCGAAGCCCTGCGGCTCACCGGCGAGGAGATCAATCTACTCATCTATCATCATCCCGACTGGAATGAAATGGCCGGACATACCGCCGTCGAGATCGAGGGCAACCAGCTCAGCGCCCAGATCAGCCTCCCGCTCGACGAGGTGCTTCCCATGCTCAAGGGGCGTTACGTGAACGGCAAGGCCACCATCCGGCTGCAACTGTCGGAGTCCGGAGTCGAGGCCTACATCGACAGCATCGAAGTCGCCAACCAAGCCGCGCCGCCGGAGATCATCACGGAATTGCAAAAAGAAAACCTGCTCCGGGAGGCCCAGCACGATCCGGAGTTCCGCAAACTGACGGAGACTCTGGAGTCCATCCGCATCGAGGAGGGCCAGCTCATCATCGTGCCAAAGCCCGCCGCCGAACGGAAGACCGAGCCCGCCGCCCCCGTGGAGTCGCCGCCCCCGGCGGTCGAGGCCTGACGAGGCGGCTCAGTTTTTCCGCCAGATCCGCACCTCGTCCACCACCGCGTTGCGCGGCACCGCCAGACGCAGCAGGCGCTTGGTGGGGTGGGCGAAGCCTTCGGAACGGAATTGCCCCGCTTCATTGCCGTCGATTTTCACCGACAGGCTGTCGCCGCTGATCGTCACCAGCAAATCGTGCCATTTTCCCGTCTCGACGGAGGCGGGGAAATCCTTTGTCTTTCCCGCGACGAGCGTTTTCTGCTCCGGCGACAGCGTTTGATTCAGCCGCGCCTCCCGGGTCGCCAGGTTCATGTTGCCGTGCTTCAGATCCTGGATCTGGAGTTGGCCGGGTTTCACCTTGGCGACGAAGAGATGGCCGGCGTGGACGGATTTCTCATCCAGATCGGCGAAATTCAGCCCGAGGCTGTCCTTTTCATCCTCAAGCAGGAATTTCAGGCCCACCGACCCGTCGGTGAAGGCGAAAGGGTGGGTCACGGACACCGCGTGATCGGCCGCCTCGTGCAGGTAGATGCGGAGGGTGCCGTCTTTCAGATCCACCTGCTTGTTGCCCTGCGCGCGGGTGCGGCTGTTGGTGCCCCAGCCGTTGCCGGGCTCGTCTTTGACTTCTTGCGACTCCGAGCGCTCGAAGTCGTCGGAGAAAATGAGTTCGCCGTGATCTTCCGCCTGAAGCGGAAAGGCGAACAGGGGGGCGAGCAGCAGAGCGGTCAGGGTGCGATTCATGCCGTCAGGAGTAGCGGAAATCCGGCGCCGGGGAAAGTGGATTTCCATTCAACAGGGTTGGGTCCGCGACCCGACCCTGTTCACTCCGCCGGAGGCTTCGGCCACGCGGGGGTGGGCGGGGCCACCTCCCAGTCTGTGTCGTCGGCGGTGCCGAAAAAGACCCCGCCGCCGCTGGCGAGGGCGAGTCGCTGCAACTCCATCGGCACCACGCCGAACTCAAAGGGTACCCGGAGATAGAGCCGCACGCCGGCTTCGCGAATGGCCGCCGCGATGAGGTGGTTGGCGGTTTCGAAATGACCGTATTCGCCGCCTCCGCTGTAGCCGTTGGTGAAAAAGTAGATCGCGTCGACACCCTCCTCGCGAACCAGCCGGGCCATGCGACGGGCGTAGCGATCCGGTTGGGCATCGCGCTCGCGGGAGTGGGCCAGTTCCACGAACTCGCTGGCGTAGACCCTGCCCGGGTGATCCGCGTCGGCCGCGGCCTGCTCGCGAGCCTCGGCCACGATGCGGGTGAGATCGGCGATCTGGCGCATCCTGGGGTCGCGGGTTTCGCGATTCATCAGGGTGCGGTATCGCTCCAGATCGCGCTGCACGTGGCCGAAGCCGAAGAGTACGCCGAGCTTTTCCGTGTTCGGAATACGGGCGAGGTCTTCGGCGATGGTCTCGCGCGCGGTCATGGACTGGAACACGGATGCGGAGCGGATGGCCAGGGTCTCCTCGTTGAGGTAGGGGAGCAGCACCGACTGCTCGATCCACTGGCGACCGGCGACCGCGACGGGCCAGCGGTCGTCGGGTCGGGCGAAATGCAGGGCAAAGCGTTGGCTGAGACGAGTCCGCCAAGTGGTATCCATGTTGGCGCGCCGCTCGGTCATGCCGAGGCGCTTCAGCAGGCTGTGATGTTCGATGATGCTTGGCGGCCCGAAGTAGTCGAGGTACTCGCGCGGCGGCAATTGCCAGGATCGGACGAGGTAGCCATCGCCGGCCTTGACCACCTTGAACCAGTCCGAGGGCAGGCTTTTCTCGTCCAGCGGATCGATGGCCGGGCCGGGCGGGCGATCGGCCCAGCGGCGGCCGGCGGTGGCCTGCTCCTGCCAGAGGTTGCGGATGATGAGTCGGCGTTTCCCGGTCGCGCCGAGCCCGGGAGCGGCGAGCATTTCCTCCAGCAGGTGCAGACCGTCGCCGCTCTGGATGCCGCCGAGGGCGGTGATCCAATAGACGCCGTCGACTTTCTCCTCCTCATAGAGCGCCTTGAGGGCGTAGAGGAGGTTCTTGCGGGCCGGGACCGAGAAGGATCCCTCGACGTCCACGGAGGCGCCGGCGAATTCACGGGCCACGACCGTGGGTAGTTGTCTCTGGATCAGGGCGGCGTTGAGTTCCCGGATTTCCTTGCGAGCCTGGGGCACGAGGAATCCCATTTCCGGCGAGACATCGAGGAGAATGCCCAGTCGCGCCGGGGGAGTCCCGGTGTTTTGGGAGAATGCCCACGGCGGGCGGGCGCCGACCGCGAGGAGGGCTGCCCGGAGGAACGAGCGGCGGGGGTGGCTGATTGGGGGCACGACGCTTTCACCCAATCACTGGTCGGCCTGCATTGCAAACGTCGCCCCGTGTTCAATCGGTCGCCTGCCGCCGCTCGCTGGCGGGAACGAGGGGAGGGCGTGGTCGGGCGTTCTCCGCCTCGACCTCCTGAATCAACTCCCTCACCGCGCGGGTGATCTGGCGGTCGCGTCCGGCGGCGGCATCGCCCGGATGATCCCGGACCACGATGTCCGGCACCGCGCCGTTGAGTTCCAGATCGGCGCCGTCACTTTTTCGATACCAGCCACGGAAGGGCAGTCGCAGGGTGCCGAGATCCATGATGCCGGTGGCGCCGGTGGAGATTACCCCGCCGGCGGTGGCGACACCGACGAGTTTTCCGCGTCCGAGTTCCTTGATGGCGTGGCTGAAAATCTCGGCATTGGAGAAGCTGTTCTGATTGCAGAGCACGATGATGGGCTTGCTCCAGGTGGCGTAGACCCGACGGTCCTGTGGGTAGCCGGGGCCGCCTCCGCGGGGCACGGTGACGGCGTGTTCGGCGGGAGTCAGCACGGTGAGCAGGTGGTCCGCGGTGAAGCCGCCACCGTTGTCGCGCACGTCGATGACGAGCCCGTCTCTGCCGGCGCCGCGCGCGAAGATTTCCTCCTCGAATTTGATGAACTCGTCCCACGCCATGCGGGGGACGAACACGTAGCCAAGCCGTCCCCGGCTCAGCTTTTCCACCAGGGCCCGGTTGGCGTCGACGCGCGCGCGCTGCGCCAGCTCCCTGGCGCGGGACTGGCTGATGGGGCGGAGTATGACCTCCGTTGTCGGCTCCGGAGCCAGGGCCAGGTGGATGTCACGGTCCAGGGGGCCGTTGAGAATCAGGGTCGGGTCAGTGTCGGCATCGACCGGCGTGCCGTCGATCCTGAGAATCACCCGGCCCGCGTCGAGTCGGCTGTCGGCCCGGTCGGCTGGGCCGTCCGGGATCACGGTGGCGATCTTCCAGCCGGGCCCGCGATGGGCGCGGTCGAAGGTGACGCCGAGGTGCGCGGTCTCCTCCTGCCAGCCGCCGGAGGGGCGGTGGGTGGCGGTCGCGGCGTGGGAGCGGTAGCCGAGGTGGGAGCCGTTCAGCTCGCCCAGCATCATCGCCACCACGCGGTCAAAGGCCTGGGCGTCGGCGGCGTTGACGGCGGCGGACTCGTATTTTTTTCCGATCGCGTCCCAGTCGAGATGGTTGAGGCGGGCGTCGTACCAGTTGTCCCGCATCGTTCGCCAGATCTGGCGAAATCCGGTGCGCCAATGCTCGCGCCGGTCCACGGTCTGGAGCGCGGAGAACGGGTAACTGGTCGCTTTGCCCTTGGACAGCGAGGCGGGCACACCGCCGACCATCCAGAGCAGGGTATCATCCTTCGCGATCCAGCGCGCAAGGCTGCCCTGTTGAGTGGTCAGACGGACGGGGGTGAGCTTGTCGGGAAACGTCACCGTGTGGGTGCCTTTCGCCCCGTTGATCTCGGCGGAAAAGGCGAGCCGCTTGGAGTCGTGCGCCCAGAAGAGGCCGCTCTCGGCCGAGTCCTTGATGGTGATGGAGCGCAGGCGCTCGTAGAGTCCGTCGAAGTCGATGGTCACCGCCGGGGATTTGGACTCGGGTTTTTCGGTTTCCGGTTTTTCGGTTTCCGGTTTGTCTGCGCTCGGTGGGTTGGCTGGGGGTTGGGAGGGTTCTTTTGCTTCATCCTTTACCGGCTCGGGCGGGGCGGGCTTGGGTCGGGCCTTGCCCATTTTCTCCAAGGCGGCGGAAAGTTTGCGATCACGCGAGTCTTTCTCCTCGTCGGCGCGGCTCAGGTAGACGTAGTGAATGTCGGTCTCGTCCTCGTTTCGGCGTCCGGTGAAGGCGAGGATCTTCCCGTCCGGCGACCAGCGCGGGCCGCGGTCGGAGTCGGGGTGACGCGAGAGATTGTAGGGCTCGCGAGCGCCGTCGACCGGGGCGATCCACACATCGCTGTTGAAATCGTTGTCGCTCACCGACCAGGCGATCCATTTGCCATCGGGCGCCCAGTCGTAGTCGGGCTGATTCCACGACTCCAGCAGTCGCCGCGCCTCGGTGCCGTCGGCCTTCGCCATCCAGAGATCGCCCAGGCCCGAGATCCAGGAAATGCGGTCGCCGCCGCCGGGCACGGCGCGCAGATCGTTCTTGGCGGCGCCGTCCTTCGTCAGGCGGCTCTCGACGAAATCCCGGTTCCGCCACCAGTAAGCCTTGGCCTCGGCCCGTTTCACCGACCAGACATCCGCCTCGTGGCCCCGGTCGCGGAGGAAGAAAATCGTCCCGCCATCCGGTGAAAAGACCGGCTCCCGTTCCTCGGCCGCCGTTCGGGTGATCGCGACCGGCTCGCGCAGTTCCGTGTCCATGACCCAGAGATCGCCCCCGGCAATGAAGGCGATCTCCAGCCCGTCGGCGGAGAAGGCGAGATTCGTCGCCTGGCTCAGCGTTCGTCGCGATTCCGCGTCCGGCAGGGTGTCGGTGGCCGCCATCAGGCGCACGGGGGACAGTGCTGAGTCGTTCAGGTCGAGCCGGAAAAAGTCGAAGCCTTTCCGGAAGACCATCGCCGAGCCGTCGGCGGCGATGCCGGGCAGGATGGCGGGATCGTCCCGGAAATCGGTCAGCCGTTTCTCTTTCCGGGTGGTCAGATCACGCTCCCACACGTCGAATCTCGCCCCGGGTCCGTGATCCCCCAGGTAATAGAATCCCGAGCCGTCCGGCTTCCACAGGGGCGACCGGGCACCGGTGGCGCGGGCGATCAGGCGGGTGAACTTTGGCCGCGGACTCTCGAGATCCTCCGCCAGCCAGATCTGGGACGAGCGGGTGCCGCGGTAGCCTTTGCGATACAGATCATCGCCCTCGCGGCAGAAAAGCAGTCGCTTGCCGTCGGGCGACAGCGCTCCCGAGTGCCCCTCGGTGTCGAACAGCAGCCTCTCGGCCTCGCGTTTTTCGAGACTGACGCGAAAGAATCGGCTGGCGCCGCGAGTGCCGAAATCGCGTGTGCCCTCGATGAGCAGCGATTTGCCATCCGGATACCAGGCCACCACTTTCGAGCCTTCGGAGTGGAAAGTCACCTGGGTGGGAATGCCGCCGCGAATCGGCATCACGAAGACCTGGTCTTTGCCCGTGCGATTACTGGTGAAGGCGATCCGTTGCCCGTCGGGGGAGAACGCCGGACCGTTCTCGTGGGCCGGGTGGGCCGAGAGCTGCCGGGCAGGCCCCCCGGTGGCGGGGGCGATCCACACATCGCCCGCCCAGCCGAAGGCCAGCCGCTTGCCGTCGGGTGAGAGCGCCGGGGAAGTGGCCAATTTGACGGGGACACGCGTGGTCTTTAGCGCGTTCAGCGATGTCTCGGGAGTATCCTCCGCCTGGACGGGAATACTCATCCCGCTGAGCAGACTCGCGAGAGCCAGACTTCGGGCGGTGTGGGAGAGCGGGCGGGCTTTCATGGGGAAAACGGGGATGTTGCCCGGAATCTTTTTGAGTGTCTATCCTTCTTTATTTCGGCTTTGCTGAGTATCGTAATTCTATGGCTTCCAGTGAGCGAAAAGCGGGATTGCGATTTGGGAAGGCTCGGGGAGATTGTGTCGCGTGAGCGATGACAACGACATTTCCGGGAAATTGAAGGGCTTGAAGCCGCGTTGGAACAGCGTGGCGGGCTGGAAACGCAAGCTGCTATATCTGGCCGCCAGTGTCGGGATTTTCGGGCTGGCCACGGATAATTATGAGATGCTCACCGGGGAGTCGCCCGCCGCACCGGAGGCAGAGGCCGTGCCGAGAGCATCGATGGCGAGCGGATTCGCCGATTTGCCGGCGGCGAGTCGCGAGGCGGCCTCCGGGGCGATCACGCGGGGATCGGAGAAATTCCACGAGTGGTTTCCCCAATTCACTTGGGGAGGAGCCACCACGCGCCTGGGGTTGAGTTTCGCGATCGGATTCCTCGTCGCCCTGGCGATACGCTGGTTCATCAAGACCGCTCTCACTGTCGCGGCCTTGGTGGCCGGGGCCGCGGCATTCCTGGTGCATCACGGGGTCATTGAGCCTTTCTGGGGAGAAAATTTCGATCTCGTCAAAGATGTCGGCCATTGGCTCGCCGTGCAGACGGAGACCTTGGCCACCCTGGTGAAAAGTTACCTCCCGTCGGGCGCCGCATCGGGGGCGGGGATTTTCCTGGGGCTGAGAAAGTAGAACGGGTCTCCAGACCCGTTCCACCGCCTTCAATCTTCGATCCGGGGAAAGATCACCTTCCGTTTCAGCAACCAGCAGACCCCGACCAGATCGTAGACGCCGCGTAGGGCGCGGTCGAAATTGGTGTACTTGCTCACGCCGGCGGTCCGCTCTCGGTGATTGACGTCGATCTCCTCCAGTCTGAGGCCGGCATGGGTGAAGATGGCGGGGAGGAAGCGGTGGAGCCCATTGAAGGGCACCAGCAGGTCGATACACTCTTTGCGAAAGGCTTTCAGCGAACAACCGGTGTCGCTGATTCCATCCCGGATGAAGGTGCGGCGCACGGTGTTGGCGATGCGCGAGGCCGCGCGGCGACTCCAGGTGTCCTTGCGCTTGGCCCGGCGACCGCAGGCGACGTCGCAGGTGCCGGATCTTACCGCCGCGACGAGTTTTTCGATGTCGGCCGGGTCGTTCTGGCCGTCACCGTCCAGCAGCACGCAGACGCCGCCCCGGGCGACGCGCAGACCGGCGTAGATGGCCGCGCTCTGGCCCCGGTTTTCGCTCAGGCGCAGAGGGGTGACCCCGGGAATGTCCCGCATTTTCTCCCAGGTGCCGTCGGCGCTGCCATCGTCCACGGCGATCAGTTCGGCGTCGGGCTGGCAGGCGCGGATCTCGGACAACACGAACGCCACGCAGTCGGCCTCGTTGTAGAAAGGGACCACGATGCTCACCTCGGGCGCGTCCGGCGCGGCGGCGGGATCGTGTTCCGCCGACCGCAGGCCGCTGGTGAGGGGAAACGGGGTCTGATAGCTCGGAGCGCTCACTGTTCAGGAGAGGGGGGGGCCGGGTTGGCTTCGGATTCCGGCTTTTCCAGTGGGAGACCCTCGGGCCATTCGCGGAGGGAGCGTCCCAGAAACACCCGGTATTCGCGTTCGTAACGCGGACTGATCTCGACTTCAAGTGTTCCCATCGGTTCGAAGGACTCAAAGGCCCCCTGAAAACGCCGGGTCACCGTCTTTTCCCGACCGGGAACGAAAATGATCGCGTCCCAGCCGGTCTTGCCATCCTCGATCGGGTTTGGCCACAACTCATACTGGGAGGCGACATGATCGTAGCGCTCCCAGCGATAGACACGCGGCTGGCCGGGCAGGTAAAAGGCGAAATGGCTGGCGTGATAGCGATGATCCAGCGCGATCACGATCGTTTGCTCGGGCCGGGGAACCTCGGCCAGCAGTGGCGCGGCGGCTTCGGCCACCGCTTGGTGACCGATCAGTCGGCGCATCGGATCCAGCCGCGGATCGCCGGCGCGGTCGAAAATCTGGAGGGCCGGAGACCAGAGATAACCCGCCACCACCATCAGGAGTCCCAGGATCAGCGCCGGCTTGGTCGCCCGGCGCCAGCCGTCCGGCAGACCCAGGCCCCGTCCGTGGCCCGCCAGCCAGCCCGCCACCAGCATCACGGCGGCCAGGTAATAGACCGCCGCCCAGTTTGGCAGCATCGTCTGGCGCAGCGCCATCAGCGTCATCACCACCAACGCCGGGGCGGAAAACACCACCAGGAACCGCTCAGCCTCCCCGAGCCGCCGGAAATGACGCAGGCCCGCGACGGCGGTTGCCATCACGAAAAACCACAGGATGGGCGACAGCACCCCGGCCTGGGTCAGGAGGAACTCGACAAAGGTGAGACCGAAGGGGCGATCATCCGTGTCCCCCGCGATCTGCCCGCCCGTGTGGTGGAAGGTCACCCAGTCGTGCCGGGCGTTCCACCACAGCGGAGGCAGCAGGGCGAGCAGGGAAAGGCTGATCGCGAGCCAGAATCCCGGCGATCTCAGCCGGTCGCGATGGGCGCGCGAAGTGGCCAGGTAGAGTATCGCCAGGAGGGGGAACACCAGCATCATCTGTTTGGCCAGATACCCGGCCGCCAGTGCCAGTGCCAGGCCCGCCAACCAGCCTGCGCCGGGGGGATCGGACCCCAGCCACCGCCAGAGACAGTAGAGCGCCGCCGACCAGCACAGCACCAGCGGGGCGTCGATGGTGAGCATGAAGTTCAGCAACACATTCGCCGGGGTGGCCAGCGCCAGCAGCACCGCCAGCACCGCCGCACGCGCGCCGAACAGGCGGCCCGCCAGCGCGCGGATCAGCGCCAGTGAGCCCACCCCCAGCAGCGCCGAGGTGATCCGGAAAGTGACCGTGTGAACTCCCCCCAGAGCCGTGGCCGCCGCGATGAGCCAGGCGATGCCCGGAGGCTTGGAAAAATAGCCCCAGTCCAGGTGGCGGCTCCATTCCCAATAGTAGGCCTCGTCCCCGGCCAGATTCATCGGGTGGAGCGCCGCGTAGAGCAGCCGCATCAGGGAACCCAGCCACACCCAGCGCCAGGCAAGACGATTCAGCCGATCCTCGTCGAGGCCGGGGAATAGGAGGGGGGAATGGCGGGTGGGATCGGTCATGGACAATGGCCAGCGCGCCCGGAGGGCGAAAGGCGGGGACCGTAAGCGTGGGAGCCGGAGGAGACAAGAGCCGAAGCGTCATCGCCCCGCGCCCATTGGCAATGCAAGGCTACGAAATCAAGCGCCGAGGCCTCTCTGCTATCCGTTTAGGATGCCTTCGCCCACAGGTCAATCGACATACACGAAGGCGGCCGAGTTCAGCAGGGCGTGGCACCAGGCTTCAAGGGCGCCGCCGGGATTGCCGGGCCAGCGTTTCTCGAGTTCGGTGAGAGCAGCGAGGCCGATGTCGCGCTCCTCCGCGGTGGGCTCGCGACTGAGGGCGAGGGCGTAGGCTGCCTCGACCCGGCCGGGGGCGTCGTCGGCTTTGATCCGCGTGGCGAGGGAGGCGGACAGTTCCCGGACGCGTTCGTTGTTTAGCAGCATCAGGCTCTGCGGGGAGACGGTGGAAATGCTACGGCTGACGCAGTTCGGTCCCATCTCGGGATAGTCGAAGGTTTCCAGCATAGTCGGGATCTCGGTGCGACGATACTGGAGGTAGACGCTGCGTCGCCAGTTGCCACCGGGGGTGGCCTGGGCGTGAACGAAGCCTTCGCGGTTGGTCGTCACCCCGTCGGGCGGGCCGCCGGCGGTGGGATCGAGCCGGCCGGCAACGAAGAGCAGCGAGTCGCGCAGGGCCTCCGCGTCCATGCGGCGGAGCGGCATTCGGGAGAAGAGGTCGTTGTCGGGATCCCGGGCGAGGTGTGCGTCGGTGACGCGGCTGGATTGCTTCCAGGTCCGGGAGTTCATCATCACCCGGTGCATTTCCTTCAGGCTCCAGCCGCGTTCGACGAGGGTGACGGCGAGCCAATCGAGGAGTTCGGGGTGCGTCGGCGACTCGGCCTGGCGGCCGAAATTTTCCAACGACTCGTGGAGACCGCGCCCGAAGTGGTGATACCAGAGACGGTTCACGAGGACGCGGGAGGTGAGGGGATGATCGGGCCGGGTGAGCCACTTGGCGAAAGCGAGACGCCGACCGGTTTTCGGCGTGCCGTCGGGGAAGGGAGGCTCGACGATGAAAGGAGTTCGTCCATCGGTCAGGACGGAGGGGACGCCGGGGCCGACGAGGCGGCCGGGGCTGGTTTCCACGCCGCGCCGGTAGATGTAGGTGGGCGAGGGCTCGCCGCGATCCCAGAGCGCGCGGATGGCGAGGGAGGGTTCCATCCGGCGCTTCACCTCCTCGATTTTTTTCTGGAGGGCATCAACCTCGGCCCGGGCGGCTTGCACGGTGTCCGGCTGTTGGTGATTCGGAATCACCAGCGCGGTCTGGAGTTTTTCCACCAGGCGCCGCTGCTCCAGGCTGCGGGTGTTGTCGGCGCGTTTCAGGGCGATGAAGGTGGCCTCCCGATCTTCCTCGGACTGCTCGGGGTAGTGTGCCCTGAGCATTTCCCGCTGCCATTGCACGGTCTTCTTCTTGAGTAAGCTTTCGAGATTCGCGAGTTCCTTCGCGAGCGGCGGATTCACTTTCTGGACGCGGGCGACCTGCTCCGGGGTGCCGAGTTCGAGGGAGCGGGTCTTGAAGCTGAGCCAGTCGTGCTCGTCGAGCGCGCCCTGGAAGACGGCCTTGAGCCGGTAGTAGTCGCGCTGCGGAATCGGGTCGTACTTGTGGCTGTGGCAGCGGACGCATTCCATGGTCAGTCCCATGACGCTGGAGCCCACGACATCGATGACGTCCGAGATCACGCCGACGCGGTTGTCGATGAAGTTCATGGTGCGCGACCCGGTCTCGTCGATGCCCATGCGGAGAAAGCCGGTCGCCACCAGGTTTTCCACCATCTCGTCGGTGATCTCTTCCGCGTTATCTACATCGATCAGCTCGTCGCCGGCAATCTGCTCGAGGAGAAACTCGTCGTAGGGCTTGTCGGCGTTGAAGGCGTGGATGACATAATCGCGATATTTCCACGCCACCTCGCGCAGTGGATCTTCGGAGGTGCCGCCTTCCGAGTCCGCGTAACCGGCTAGGTCGAGCCAGTAGCGTCCCCAGCGCTCCCCGTAGTGGGGGGAGGCAAGGAGATGATCGACCATGGTGGCGAACCAGTCGGGATCCGCGCTCTCGCGCCAATAACGCCATTCCTTCACGTCGGGAGGCATGCCGAGGAGATCGAGGTAGGCGCGCCGGATGAGCGTATCGCGATCGGCTTCGGGGGAAAAAGCGAGTCCCATCTCACTGAGACGTGCCCCAATGAACTCGTCGACCGATCCCGCGCCCGGCTTTGCCTTCGGCGGCTGAAAGGCCCAATGGTTCCGGTCTTCGTCGGTCACCAGCGGGTCGGGCTCGCCGGTGGCGACATCGGGCGCGATGTCCTCGACCGGTGCGCCGGCGGCGATCCAGTCGCGCAGGATCCGCACCTCGCTCTCCGGTGGGCGCTTGACGAAAGCCTTGAGCAGGAGCGCCTGCGGGGGACAGGCTTCGCTCTCGATCCGCTGAATCATGCGACTTGCGTCGGGCGCGCCAGGCACGAGAGCCGGGCCGCTGTGGCCGCCTTTCCTCATCGAGGCCACCGTTCGCAGGTCGAGCCCGCCATCCCGCTTCTGCGCGCCGTGGCAGGCGGTGCAGCGGAGGAGCATCACGGGTAGGATGTCGTGCTGGTGCGGGGTGTCCTTCGCGGGTGTGGGAGCGTTTCGAAACGCGCCGCCGGCCGCGATCCAGTCGTGAATCACTTGGCGTTCGCTTTCGCTGAGCGGGTCTCCCTTCTTGGGCATCTCGCCGCGGACCACCATTTCGTAGAGGTGGCTGTGCCCGGGATCGCCCGCTTGGAATACCGGCCCGCTTTCGCCTCCGCGTACCAGTCCGGCGGCGGAGGAAAGATCGAGTTCGCCCTTCCGCGTGTCGGCGTTGTGACATTCCACGCAGCGCGCCTCCAGCAGGGGCGCCACCGCGTCCTCGAACACGGGCGAGGCGGGCATCGGCGAGGTCACGGCAACCATCCCCGCCACCAGCAGGAATGGCGAAATGCGGCCAAAAATCGGCGAGCTTTCTGGATAGGAGAACAGCATGAAGACGACCCGGATATCCTGCATGAAACGGACTGGAATTCCCACTTCCGAATGGCCGTATCTGCGTAGGGCCCCGGCGTTTTCGGGGGGCACGTCTTCACGGAAAGAAAAGTTATTTCCATGAAATAAAGACCGGGTGAAAGGTGGGGGATGAAAGTGACGGTCCAGGCGGTGGCGGATCGCGCCCGGGTTTCACTGGGCACCGTGAGCCGTGTCATCAATCGAGATCCCTCGGTCAGCGTCGATCTCACCGAGCGGGTTCGTCGCAGCATCGAGGAACTCGGCTACACTCCGCTCCGACGTCGGAGGGCGGAACGCGAGGCGGGTCTGTCGGGTCGAACCATCGGACTGCTGACACTCGGGATGGATCGATCCTTGTCGAAACTTCCGGTGGTGACGGCGGCCATCGACGGAATCCGGGAAGCACTCGGAGAGGCGGGCGCCACGCTCCAGTGGTTCGACGCGCCGGATCCTTCCGCCGATCCCGCGTGGTGCAAGCGGGCCAGGTGCGCCGGTTGGCTGATCAAGGGCGCCATGCAGGGCAACGCCTGGAAATCGGCGCACCCGGCGCTCTGGGAACGAATCGAGGGGCGGCCCTGCGTGTGGTTTCACGGTCGTCCTCCCGGTGCGCCGGGTGGGAGCGCGGGCGTTGATGACTGGGAGGTCGGCGCCGTCGCTGCCGCCTATCTCCACGAGCGTGGTCATCGCACTGTCGGATTCCTCTCCCCCAAGTCCAACCACCTTCTGCTGAAGCGGCGCCAGCAGGGCTTCGTGGCCACCTGTGAGGAACTGGGGCTGTCGTGTCGCGTCGTGGCCCGGAATCATCAAGCCTGGAGTTTTCCACTGGAGCGACCGAAGAGCCTCGCGGCCGTTGATTCGCTACTGGGGGAACTTCTCGAAAGTCGGAGAAACGATTTTCCCACCGCGATCTTCGTGCCCGCCGACAGCATCGCGGTGCTTCTCTATCGCGCGCTCGCCGAACGCGGGCTGCGCGTTCCCGAGGACATCGGCGTGATTTCCGCCAACCGTGAGGAAGCCCTCATCGCCGGCCTTTTCCCCAACCTGACCACCATCGATGTCCACGCCGAACAGGTCGGCCGGGAAGCCGTGGCCGCCCTGGCGCGGCTCTTCGAGGACAAAGACGACGGCGGGCAATCCGCCACCCGCGAAATCCGTCTCGCCCCGACCCTGTTCCCGGGAGAATCCGTCCGCCAGCTTTCGTCTTCATGAAATTTCCGCTTCACCTCTCCCGAGCGATCATTTTCTTGTGCGGTGGCGCCCTCGTTGCCGCCGAGCCCGTCCACGTGGAGACAAGCCCGGGCCAGACCCGGCATGTCGCCATCGCCACCTTGCCGCCCGGCGCCTTCGTCATCGAGGGGGAAGTCGATCCCGCGCTCGTCGAGGGAGGTGATCTCCAGGCTGTCGCCACGATCCTCCTCGGATGGGGTGGCACCGGTGAGCCAAGCTCGCGGAGCACCGAAGATCCCGCCATCGGCTTCGAGATGCGGGAGGGGAACAGCATCGGCAGTTGGCAAATCTGGATCGACGGGACCAATGAGACCTCCCGCAAGCCTGATCCCGAACCCGCGGGCTGGTATGAGGCCTCTCCCTACCAGCGCCCCGATCAGTTTCTCCAACGGGATGGCGCCTATCCCGTGCGCATCACCGGCATCCCGCGGGCAGACGGCGGGACGCTCTTGCGTTTCTACTTTCTCCACTTTGATCGTCCGGTTGCCGAGCATCGTGTGAATCGTCGCCTCTCTGGTGCTCCGGTTCATATTCTCGCCACTCTCGGTGGGAACGGCACTGAAGCGAGTGCTTCCCGTTTCTCGTTAGGGGTGCGCGAGGTTTCCGCCGAGGAAGCCAATTCCGAACCGTCCCCGCTAGAGATCGTCATCGAGGCGCTCGATCTTTCCCGACCCGAGATGGAGCCGGTCGACTCCGCGCTGCAAAAAGGGGATCGCGACGAGGCCGGCCGTCGGCTTCTGCGGCACTTCCAAACGCGTTCTCAGCCACGCGGACCGAGCTGGGAGGAAGTTGCCGACGTCGTCCTCCATCCCGACTACCTCACTATCGCCAACGAGAATCTCTCCGGTCGCTACGGAAACGCGGGCTGGTTCAGCCAATTCGCCGCGGAGTGGACCGATGCCAACGGAGAGACGCACTCCCGTGTCCTGCCGGATGGTTCGATCAACTGGGCGCGTGAGAACGGGCACCTCAACCGTCATTTTCATTGGGTCGCCCTGGCCAAGACCTGGGAGGAGACCGGCGATCCGAAATACGCGAAGCACTTTTCCCGCGAGGTGTTCGACTGGGTCACCCGCGAGCCCTTCTTCTGGGAGAACTGTCCCCAGGTCGGCGGCGTTCATTGCATGGACGGAACTGTCTTTCGCGAGGGCTACATGAACACCAGCAACATCGGCCGCCGTTGCGAACTGACCTGGTGGCCGACCTGGGAGGTGTTCCGGAAATCGCCCGACTTCACCGACGAGGCGCACTTCGCCATGCTTCTCGGCTTTCTCCGCCAATCCCGGCTGCTTATGAATCCCTCCAGCTTCGCGGCGCACGACGACGGGGGCGCCCACGGCTCCATGGCCCTGCTGCAGAATGGGCTCATGCTGCCGGAGTTTCGCGAAAGCGCGGCATGGAAAGCCGAGGCCTTGCGGCGCTGGGACGAGGTGCTGAAGGTGCAGTTCTATCCCGACGGCGGTCACGTCAGCGGCAGCACTGGCTACAACTGGGCCTCGCTCTATGCGATCCAGAATTTCCTTTCGCTCATGACGCGGACGGGCGCGGAGATCCCGTCGCGTTTCCCGGAAACGCTGGAGCGCGCCCTGCGGCAACCCATCGACCTGTCCCGTCCCGACCAGGGGCAGATCGACCTGAACGACGGTGGCTGGAGCATGGTGGACAATCACTACCGGGTCGTGGTGGAGAAGGTCTTTCCCGATCACCCGGTCTTCACCTGGATGGCGACGAAGGGAGCAATGGGCACACCGCCCGCCCACACCTCGATCTACCTGCCGAACTCGGGACACATCGTCCAACGCACCGGGTGGGGCGAGGAACACAAGTACCTCTTCCTCGATGTCGGTCCGCTCGGCGCCAGCCACGGAAAGAACGACAAGCTCAATCTCTACCTCGCCCTCGGGTCGCACCAACTGCTCAGCAGCGGGGGCCGCGGCAGCTACGATGCGAATCCTTACAGCGCCTACACCGGCTCGACCTACGCCTACAACACGATCCTCGTGGACGATCTGCCGCAGCAGCGAGTCCACCTGCCGCTCACCCACACCGGTCACGTACCGGAAGAACGGCGTTGGGTGACCAACGCGCGGTTTGATTTCGGGGAGGGCTTCTACCGCAGCGGCTGGTACGGTTCGGAGAAGAACGTGCAGGGTGTGCACACGCGGCAGGTTCTCTTCCTGAAAGGCGAAGCGCCGCCCGCCACCGGCTACTGGGTGGTGATCGACACGGTCGAACCCGCGGATGACGAGGAACACGAATACCAGGCCCTCTTCCACTCGCGACGCGACCTCGCCGAGATCGAGGAAAGCACCAAGGCCTTCACCTGCGTCGATCGTGGCGCCGGTTTTCGCATCCTGCCCGCCAGTGTCGAAGGGCTGACCGTCCGCGATGCCATCGGCCAGACCGAGCCCTACCTCCAGGGCTGGCACGTGGTCGGTCCGAACCATGCTCCCATGCACACCGCCGAATACGAGTGGAAGGCCGCTGGTCCCACGACCCGCGCGTGGATTCTCGAAGCCACGAACTTGCCGGTGAACTGGCAGGTTGATCGCTGGGAGTGGGAGGAAGCGGAGAAGGGTTTCACCCTCACCGTGCATCGCGGCGATGGCGGAAAAGACCGCATTTCCCGACTCGGGATCGCGCCGGGAGTCGGGATCGAGGTAAAATCTCTTGATGCCGAAGGAAACGAAGCCGCCTCTCTCGAAGTGCCACCTCTCCAGCCATGACCAAGAAAAAAATCAGCGTGGATCAGCGCGGATCAGCGGTTCTTCTCCTCCTCGCCGTTTCCTGCTCCTCCCTCCACGCGGCGGATGATCTGCCCAAGGTTCCCGACGATGTCGTCGTCTCGCTGTTCGCGAAGGAACCGCTCGTCCGCAATCCCTCCGCGCTCACCTTCGACGCGCGAGGTCGAATGACCGTCGGCCACGGACCGCAGTATCGCGGGCCGACCCCGGAGACCGAGGGCGACCGCATCGATTTTCTTCTCGATGATAACGGTGATGGAAAAGCTGATCGCGCCCACACCTTCGCGAAGGGCTTCAACAGCATCCAGGGACTCGCCTGGCGCGGCGGGGACCTCTACGTCGCCAACGCGCCCGATCTCACCATCGTCCGCGATCTCGACGGGGACGACGTGGCCGATGAATACGTGCGCCTCATCACCGGTCTCGGTAGTCTCGAGCACGGACTGCATGGCCTGAACTTCGCGCCCGATGGCAAGCTCTACCTCTCCAAAGGCAACACCAAGGGACGCAATACCCTCGAACAACTCGCGCCGAAGGCTTTCCGCGATCTGTGGGAGCTGCCCTCGCCGGAAGGAGCCCCGGATTTCCCCGAGCCGGTCGTCTTCACCGCCGAAACCTATCAACGCAATTACAAGGAGCCGCAGGACGACTGGGGCCGACAGGGCGGCATCCTGCGCTGCGATCCCGACGGAGCAAACCTGGAGATCGTGGCGCGTGGGATGCGTAATCCGTGGGACATCGCCTTCGATGATCGCTTCCAGTGGCTCGGCACCGACAACGACCAGACTCAGGGCGACAAATTCATCGCGCCCTTTTTCGGAGCTCACTACGGTTGGGGGCACGAGTGGAGCTACGACTGGGAGGGGAAGGGGCACCTGCCGACGGTTCCGGCGAACGGGCCGCTCTTCGAGGGCTCCGGCGCGGGCGTGGTCTGGTTCGACGAGCCGAGTCTCCCGGAACGATTCCGCGGGACCTTCCTCGTGGCCGACTGGTTGCGACGGGTGATCTATGTCTATCGACCGGACTGGAAAGGGTCAAACCTCGCGCCGGCGGGTGTGGAGACGCTCGACGATTTCGAACTCCTCGCCGATGCCGGCGGCGGTCGGGCCATGGCCATGAGCAGCGGCATCCTGTTCGACCCGACCGACATGGCGATCGGACCGGACGGCGCGGTCTACGTCGCGAGCTGGGGCCGGGAATACGGGCTCGTCCTCGACGAGCGGGGCGCGCAGGCCAATGCCGGACGCGTGTTTCGGATCGCCGGGAAAGACTCGCCTGCCGCGCCCACACAAGAGGGTTGGGTCGAAGACCTGACAGGGTTGGATCTCGACGCGCTCGTGGCCGCGCTCGACAGTCCGCTCGACGCCCGGCGGGTCGTGGCGCAAGACGAGTTGGTGCGCCGTGAGATCTCCGGCAGGCTGCTCGATCTCCTGGGAAAGAATAATTCCCTCAGTGCTCGCCAGCGCACTTGGCTCGCCTGGGCGGGGTCGCGTTCCGAATCCGATGGGAATGCGGTGAACGCCTTCTTCGCGGATCAACTCGACGCTTCCCGTCCACTTGAGGATCGCCTCGCCGCGATCCGCATCCTCGCCAATCGGGATGCGTTGCCGGATGACTTGGGTAAGATGCTCGCTGATCCGGCGCCACGCATCCGTTTCACCGCCGCGGTCGCGGTTCACGAGTCGGGCGCCGAGCGCTTTGCGGAAGCCGTTGTCGGCGCGGCCGCGCACGAGTCTGATCGACTCGCCTTTTACGGGCAATGGAACGCCCTCCGCGACCTGCTTACAGAAACGGACCGTCGCGCTCTCCTCACTGATGAACGTCCCGCCGTGCGCCTCGCCGCGCTGCTCGGTTTGCTGGAGGACGGCCTGCTCAGCGGAGATGCCGTCCGCCCACTCACCACCGACTCCGACTCCCGGGTGTCGCGCCTCGCCGAGGCCTGGCTCGAGAAGGCCGGGCTCGGGGCGGAACCGCTCCTGACGATGACGCCCGCGCCGGGCACGAGCTACAATGGCGAAGCCGTCACCGTGGGACTGTCGACTTCGATCGAGGGCGGGACGATCCACTACACCCTCGACGGCAATCCGCCGGTGGAGAATTCCCAGAAATACACCGGTCCCGTTGCCGTTCGCGAGGGACAGATCCTTCGCGCTGTCGTGCTGCGGCAACGCGTCCAGGTCGGCCGCACCTTCGAGGGGAGCTGGACCCGTGACCGGAGCGAACCCTACCGGCCGAGGCCGTTCCTGACCGGGATCGAGGCGAAAAGCGGACGCGATTACTCGATGGACTGGGTCGGTCTACGCGCCGGAGCGCCGATCTACTCGGATCGAGACTATCGACTGCATGACGTCCCCGAGGCGTTGAAGGGCTTGCCCTTCCTCCGCACCGCGAATGCCGATGACGGATCGAGTGGAGCGGATTGGTTGAGGCTCAGGAGCGACGAACCGGTGAGCATACTCGTCGCGCTCGACACCCGCCTGCCGGAACCGCCTTCCTGGATGAGAGTGGGTGAGGAGGCTGGATTCCAGGCGACGGAGTTCATACTCGGCGCCGACGATCCGAAATCCTTCGCGGTCTACCGAAAATCTTTTCCCGCCGGCGAGATCGTGCTTGGTGGAAATACCGACGACGGGAAGGGCGGGGGAAAAGGAAATTACCTCGTCGCCTTCGAGCGCGACAGTCTCCTCCGTCCCCCGACCGAACCGGTCACGATCGAGACCGTGCTCGCGGCCCTGCCCGACGCCGATCCCGCCCGGGGCCGCGATCTTTTTCTCCACGCCAGGGGTGCGGGCTGCTACCTCTGCCACCGGATGGAAGGCAGGGGAAATGTCTTTGCACCCGACCTTTCCGACATCGGGTCACGTGCCGATGCCCGGACCATCATCGAGTCCATCCTCGAACCGAGCGCGACCATCACCGAGGGCTTTGCCATGCAGGTCTTCACGATGAAGAACGGCGCCGTCTTTTCCGGCATCGTGCTGGAGGAAAGTGGCCAACGGGTGAAGCTCGGCATGATGGGAGGGATCGAGCAGACCCTCGCCGTCGACGAGATCGCGAAGCGGGAATCCCCGCACCTTTCGGCGATGCCCGCCGGCTACGGGGCCGCGATGGACGCCCGGCAGATCGCGGACCTGACCTCCTGGCTGCTGGACCAGAAGCGCGGTTTTTCTTTCCGGCAGAAAGAAACCAGTCTCGATCTCCGCCTCGACGGGAAACGCATCGCCACCTACCTGCTCGACCACGAGAAACTCACCCGGCGCGCCTTCGTCAACGTGCGAACCCCTTCCGGCTTCCCGGTGACGCGCAACTTCCCGCCGCGGAAACCCGAGGACATCGATCCCGGATACACCGCCGAGGACGGCATCATCCACCCGGTGCTGCACGCCGGTCTCTGGATGAGTTTCGGCTGGATCGACGGGAACGACTACTGGCGGCTCCAGTCACCGGTGAAGTTCGAGAAATTTCTCGTGGAGCCCGAGGCGAACGGCGACGAGGCCAGCTTCGCCACCCGCGATCGCTACCTGGACCGCGAGGGCAATGAAACGATCTGCTTCCAGGATACGCGCTACACCTTTCGCCGGTTCGAGGAGGGCATTCTCCTCGACTGGGATGCCGAATTCTACCATGACGAACGCGACTTCACCTTCGGCGACCAGGAGGAGAGCGGTCTCGCTCTCCGCATCGCCAGTCCGTTACGGGTCCAGGGTGGCAATGGCACCATCACGAACGATCGCGGCGAGACCAACGGCCCCGGCACCTGGGGCAAGTCGTTCGAATGGATCGACTACTCGGGCACCATCGACGGTCAGCGCGTCGGCGTGCTGATCGTTCCCCATCCCGACAATCCGCGCCCCTGCTGGTCCCACAGCCGCGACTACGGCGCCCTCGTTTCCAATCCGTTTCCGAAACAACCCAGAGAGCGCCGAGAACCCTATGTGACCACGACGGTGAAAAGAGGCGAGCGCTTCCAGCTTCGCTACCGGGTGCTGATCCACGAGGGGGAGGCAGCCACGTTCGATCCCGGGCAGTTTGCCAGGGAAGTTCAGGAGTCGCGATGAATTTCCGTCCGGACTGAACCGGAGAAGTTCCATTGACCGGGAAGGAATTCCTTGTACTTCTTAACCTTCGCCTAGAAATTGCAAAGCGTTCGCGACTCCGTTCGATCGTGGATCAAGGGGCGCGCGTCATCTCGTATCAACGTCCCCATTCTTGTCACCGATGTCCTTCAAACTCGAAGATCTCCCTTACCAGCGCCAGGCCATCGAAGCCGCCGTGCGCATCTTCGAAGGCCAGCAGCGGAGCTACTTCAGCCTCGAATTCGAGGGCGACTGCTACCCGAACCGCCTCGACCTCACCCCGCGGGAAATCGTCCGCAACGTCGAGGCGATCGCCGCCGACAACGGCATCGGCCCGGGCGAGGCGAATTTCAATATCGAGCCCGACTACTGCATCGAGATGGAGACAGGAACGGGCAAGACGCTCGTTTACCTCCGGACCATCTACGAACTCTGCCGCGAATACGGCTTCACCAAGTTCATCATCCTCGTCCCCTCCGTGCCCATCCGCGAGGGTGTGCTCGACACCATCGAGTCCTTTCGCCCCCAGCTCGAGCGTCTCTACAACATCCCGCTCCACGCCTTCGAATACAACAGCAAGCGCCTCACCAAGGTGAAGCGCTTCATCGAGGGCACCGACCTCCAGGTCATGATCATGACCACCCACTCCTTCAGCGCGGACGACAACATCATCAACCGCGGCGGCGAGAAGCTGGAGGACGCCCCCGACGGCGGCACCTACTGGCAGGCCCTCGCCAAGGTCCGCCCTGTTGTCATCATGGACGAGCCGCAGGAGGGCATGGACACCGACAATCTGCGCCCCCGGCTCCTCGAGCTGAATCCCGTCGCCCGCCTGCGCTACTCCGCCACCCACAAGGTCGTCCGCAACCTCCTCTACCGGCTCTCGCCCTTCGATGCCTATAACCAGCGGCTCGTGAAGAAGATCGAGGTGCTTTCCGTCGCGGAAATCAACGACGAGGCCACGCTCAAGCTCGAACTCCTCGAAATCCAGACCGGGAAGGGGGGGCCCAAGGCCAAGTTCAAGGCCTGGCGACAGATGGCGAATGGATTCAAGTCCGCACCCACGAAGTGGCTCAAGGATGGCGACTCCTTGGAGGATGCCACCAAGAACCTTTCCTACCGCGGCTTCCGCATCGAGCACATCCGCGCCCAGGGACTGCGTGGCGGCGGGGCCATGGTGAAATTCAGCAACGGCATCGAGCTGACTCCGAACACCGCCACCGGCGACGTGAAGGGCATCTTCCGCCAGCAACTCTACTGGCTCTGCTACCGGCACTTCGAGAAGGTCGAGAAGCTCAAGCCCCTCGGCATCAAGCCGCTCGCCCTCGTCTTCATTGACCGGGTCGCCAACTACATTGCCGACGACGGCATCATCAAGACGCTCTTCGTCGAGGAGTTCCCGAAAGCCTACCGCGACCACTACAAGGAGGATCCGCCCGACGGCATGGTTCACGAGGTCCAGGCCTATTATTTCGCGAAGACCAACGCCGGGGAGTTCACCGACAACGAGAACTCGATGGCCAAGCAGCGGGAGATCTACGACGAGATCCTGCGCGACAAGGAGGCCTTGCTCGCCTTCGACAACCCCCGGCAGTTCATTTTCTCCCACTCCGCCCTCGGCGTCGGCTGGGACAATCCGAACGTCTTCACCATCGCCACGCTCAACGAGACCTACTCGGACATCAAGAAGCGCCAGGAGATCGGCCGCGGCCTCCGCATCTGCCGCAACCAGGCAGGCCAGCGGGTCTATGACGAGGACACCACGCCCGAGGGCGAGGAAATCAACCTCCTCACCGTCATCCCCAACGAGACCTACGAAACCTTCGTCACCCAGTACCAAGACGAGCTGCACCAGCGGGTGCCGGTCCGTCACAGCCCGAAGGGCAAGCGGAAGGGAAGGAAGAAGGTCCGCCTGAATCGCGACCTCTTCGACAGCGCTCCCTTCCGCCGCTTCTGGGACCGGCTCTCCCGCCGCACCGACTACGCCGTGACCTTCGACGAGGCCGACCTGGTGGCGAAGTGCGCCGAAAAGCTCAACGCCATCGATCTCCAGCGCTACGAGGCCGAGGTTTCGCTCACCCGCATCGACGCGCTTTCCGCCGATGAGGGCGCCCGCTCCGCCGACCTGGGACGGGAAACGGTGGCACTCGCCGCCGACTTTGCCGCCATCGACCTGATCGAGGAGCTGTCCGAAAACACCGCGCTCGCCTACGGCACCGTGATCCGGATCGTGAAGGAAATCGAAAACCTCGACCAGCTCGTCCGCAACCCGCCACGCTACCTCCACCTCGCCACCGAGCACATCAACCGCCTCGCCGTCGATGAGATGGTCCGCACGATCAGCTACACGCCCACCGGCGAGAAGTGGGAGCGGGAGGAGTTCGAGGAAGTCATTGAAACCTACCGAGCCACCGAGGCCACCCCGAACCGCGGCATCTACGACCAGGTCATCATCGATTCCGACTCCGGCCCGGAGATCCGCTTCGCTAAAGAGGCCGATGCCCATCCGCGCGTCCTCGCCCTGCTCAAGCTCCCGGATTTCTACAAGATCCCCGTGCCCTCGCTGAAGGGCGGCACCAGCACCTACACGCCCGACTTCGGCGTTGTCGTCTCCCACAAGGCGCTGCGGGATGACCAGGAAATCGAACTCCACCTCGTGGTCGAGACCAAATCGACCGACAACATCGACCAGCTCACGCCCGAGGAACAGGTGAAGATCAAGTGCGCCATCAAGCACTTCGCCGCCCTCGGCATCACCGCCAACACCACCCTTCTCTACAAGGCGCCCGTCACCCGCTTCGATGCGAAGCTGCGGGAGGACGAGGTCGAATACGGTGCGAAGCAGCCCGCCGGCTTCTTCGCACCACGCCAGAACTTCGGGGCCACCCTGCAGACCGCCACCGCCACCCCTTCCGACCCATGAGCGACGACACCACCGACTCCGTCACGCTGGACGACCTGCTGCCGACCACGCCCGACCTCCGCGCCGAGCGGCTGGCGGAACTCAAGCGCCTCTTTCCCGACCTCTTCACCAACGAGGGCCGGCTCGATCCCGACGAACTGAAACGCCTCGTCGAGCCCAACGAGGTCCACGAGACGGAGCGCTACGAGTTCAAGTGGTACGGCAAGGCCGCCTCCAAGCGCGAAGCGTTCACCCCGACTACCGCGACCCTGGTCTACGATGAGGAGCGCTCCGTGAATCCCGACGAAGCGGATGGGAACATGATCATCGAAGGGGAGAACCTCGAGACGCTCAAGCTGCTGTTGAATGCCTACCGGGAGCAGGTGAAGTGCATTTACGTCGATCCGCCTTACAATACCGGGAAGGACTTTATTTATCGGGATAACTACAAGAAGGATAGATCTGACTACTGGTCCGACACGGGTGCTGTGGAAGACGGTGTCCAGCTCGAATCAAACCCCGAGTCTTCAGGTCGGTATCATTCTGACTGGCTCTCGATGATGCAGTCCCGGCTGACTCTTTGTCGTCAGCTCCTAGCTGAATCCGGCGTAGTCATTGTAAGTATAGACGACAAAGAGGTTGAGAACCTGCTCCGGGTATTGGACCTCGCCTTTGGGCAGGAAAATCGTGTAGCGATCATTTCTTGGAAGAACGTCACGGACAACAACCCAACTTTGGTCAATAAGGACAACGAGTTTCTCGTGGTTTACGGGCGGGATAAGGCGTCATTGCCCGACTCTTGGAAAAGCTTTCGCCACCAAGGGAAAGAAATTCTACTTGCCGAGTATGACCGACTGGAAAAGCTGGGTTGCTCTCCAGAAGAAATTCAAGATCATCTTCAAACATTTATCTCAGATAATTCAGCCGTTCTATCGGGAGTTACCCGTTACAAGTGGGTAGATGAAGACGGAGTTTATACTGGATCTGAAAGCGTTCACAACCCGCGGCCGGGTGGATATGAATTTGAGGTTCTTCATCCGATTACAAGACGCCCGATGCGGACGCCTGCTTGCGGATACCGATTTCCCGAAGAAACTTTCCGGGACCTGGAGAAGAAGGATAAGATTCTCTATGGCGAGGACGAAAATCGCATCGTAAAGATTAAAAAATATCTCCACGAATACACGGATTCACTAAGGAGTGTTATCGTGATGGATGGGCGACTAGGTTCGTATGACCTGAAGAGGGTTTTTGGGACGGCAGATAATCTTTTCTCTAATCCCAAGCCTGTCGATCTCCTTAAAGACTTGATTTCCTACACCTCAGCACAAGGGGATTTGGTGTTGGATTTGTTCAGCGGTTCGGGCGCCTTCGCCGAGGCAGTGCTGGAGCTCGGGGCAAAGTACAACGAGCCTCGGGCTTTCATTGCTGTGCAGTTTCCGGAGGCAGTTGACACAACAACTGCAGCTGGCGCGGCTGCATCGCGGGCAGGATTCACAATAATTTCAGACCTCACCATCGAGCGCGTCAAACGCGTCATCGAAGGCTACGGCGACAACCCGCAGCCCATTCCCGACGCCGGCTTCAAGGTCTATCGTCTCGCCAAATCGAACTTCCCCCGCTGCGAGTTCAAGCCCTATCCCGAAGCGACCGACGAGGAGAACGTCGAATCGTTGCGCCGCTACATCGAGGAGAAGGAGGCGGCGTTTTTCCTGACGCTCGACGAGGCGGGGGAGCGGGCGATCTTCGACGAGGTGCTGCTCAAGAACGGCTTCCAGCTCCACTACACCCGCCAGCGCCGCGAGGACTTCGCGAAGAACACGGTTTACAAAGTGAAGGATCCCCGCCGCAACGCGCTGGTCTGCCTCGCCTGGAGCGAGAACATCCAGGACGCCACCATCGCCCGCCTCCGCGAGCTGTCCGAGACCGGCGACAAGCCCTTCTTCATCTGCCTCGAACGCTCCCTCTCCACCACCGCCAAGTGGAACCTCAAACACCTCCTCGGCAATCATTTCAACGCCTTCTAGCCCCACCACCACTACCGGCCATGATCAAGCGCCTCTACATCCACAACTTCGGTTGCCTCGTGAATTTCGAACTGCCGGTGGGACATCATCCTTCCTCCCTGCTCATCGGGAAGAACGGCAGCGGCAAGTCCACCGTTGCGCGCGCTCTGGAGGTCCTGCAGCAGATCGGCAGGGGTAACAATCGGATTCGAAAGTTGATCGAGTTGCATGACGTGACTCGCTGGTCAAGCGGTCAGCCTCTGCGGATCGAACTGGAAGTTGAGATAGATGGGCGCCTCTTCGACTATCGCTTGGCATTGGAGCTGCCCGAGGGTTTCCGCGAGCTGAGGGTTCAAACGGAAAGTCTCAGCGTCGGTGGGGAGAAAAAATTCAGCCGAGAAGTCGCGGAAGTCGAGTTTCCGAGACCGCATCGGGAGCCCGTTACCATGAGCTTCGACTGGCACATGATCTGGCTCTCCGTCGCGCAGGCGAGATCGGAAAGCGATCCCATCGACATTTTCCGAAAGTGGCTCGCACGTATGCTCATCATCAGTCCGATTCCCTGTCAGATCGACGGGGAGTCGTCGAGTGAGACGCTAGAGCCGGAGAAGTATCTCGCGAATCTCGGGGATTGGTGGAATGGCCTCATTTCCGATGCGCCCGCTTCGTACGCGCCGATTGCCGAGACGCTTCGTCGTATTCTTCCCGATTTAAGTGACATCAGGAATCCGGTGATCGCGAAAGACTCAAAAAGCCTGGAGGTCCATTTCGAATATGAAGGAGAGAGACTCACTCTTCCATTCCGTGTCCTCTCCGACGGCGAAAAGTGCATGGTGATCTGGGCGATGGTGATGGCCGCCAACGAAGCCTATGGCCCTCTGCTCTGTTTCTGGGACGAGCCCGACAATTTCCTCGCGATTTCCGAGATCGGCGATTTTGCCATGGATCTGCGAAAGGCTTTCAAGAAGGGCGGGCAATTCATCGCGACCTCGCACAATTCCGAGACCATCCGCAGCTTCAGCGACGAGAACACCTATGTGCTGTTTCGGCGTCACCACTTCGAACCCACCCAGATCCGCCCGCTCTCGGAGATCGAATATGGCAAGGATCTCATCGGAGCTCTCGTTCGCGGGGACATCGAGCCATGAGTGTGAATCGAAAGCGACCGCACTTGATCGTCATCCCCGAGGATGAGGCGAACCGTCAGCTCATGACGGGATTTATGGGGCATCTGGACGTCAATTCGCATCAGGTTCAGATCGAAAACGTCGCCCGCGGCTGGTCCCACGCGCTAGATCGGTTCGAAACCGATCACATTGAGCCGGCGAGACGTTTCCAAGATCGCCACATTCTGCTGCTGATCGACTTTGATGGCCGGGGAGAATCCCGCCTTCAAGTTGCGAGAGAAAAAATTCCGGACGATTTGATCGATCGCGTTTTTGTGCTCGGCGTGGCCAGCGAACCGGAGGCGCTTCGTGCCGCAACCGGCAATAGCTTCGAACAAATTGGCGAAGGACTCGCGGAGGGGTGCGTGGGCCGATCCGAGGAGAATCTCTGGACCCATGAATTGCTCCGGCATAACGAGGCCGAGCTGACGCGGATGGAGGCGGAGATTTGCCAATTCCTGCGGGCGTGAGTTTCAATGAGGTATACCTGATCGCGATCTCCCTATCCCGGTGTAATCGAGACTCCAGATGGCTAAGCTGTTCTTCTCCTACTCCCACAAAGACGAGGCGCTCCGCGACGAGTTGGAGGTGCATCTCGCCATGCTCAAGCGACAGGGCCTGATCGAGTCCTGGCACGACCGCAAGATTCTCGCGGGAGACGAGTTCGATGGCCGGATCGATGCCCAACTGGAAGCCGCTGATGTGGTGCTCCTGCTGGTAAGTCCGGATTTTCTGGCCTCGAGCTATTGCTACGATGTCGAAGTCCGCAGGGCGATGGAACGGCATGAGGAGGGTAGCGCCCGGGTCATCGCGGTGATCCTCCGCCCATGTGAGTGGAAGGAGACGCCTTTCTCCAAGTTGCTGGTCACTCCGACCGATGGCCGCCCCGTGGTCAAATGGCCGACGCTTGATGACGGCTTTCTGGATGTCGTCACCAAGATCCGCGCCGCGCTTCCGGCCACCCCTCCTCAGACTCAGCCTCCGGCCCCTTCGCTGACGGCGGTCCCGACAGGGACAACGTTCCCACGGTCGAGCAATCTGCGGATCGCCCGCAAGTTCACTGATGCCGATCAGGATCGTTTCATGGAGGAGGCGTTCGAATACATGGCTCGCCATTTTGAAGGCTCTCTGGAAGAGCTTCAACGGCGACATTCGGAGATTGAAACAAACTTCAAGCGGATCGACGCCCAAACCTTCAGAGCCACGATTTACCGCGACGGAAAGAAGGCGAACGAGTGCTTCATCGAGCATGTTTCCAGTGGTGGATTCGGCAACGGAATCATTTACGCCCATGAACGAAGCCATGGCGGCGGGCGCAGTTTCAGTGAGCGCCTGACCCTTGATGAAGGGGAACAGTCCTTGGGCTTACAGCCGATGGGGATAAGCGTTGCGATGAGGGGAGAAAAGCAAAGAAACCTCACCCACGAAGGGGCCGCCGAATTCTTCTGGGAGCGGCTGATCGAACCGCTTCAGCGAAAGTAGGGATACTCGTCTTCCCCAAGAACCAACATATCGGGACAGCCAAGGCGGACTCGGAGATTTCCGTGCTGTCTGATTTGCTCGATCATTCGCTGCCGCAACTCCGGGTTTGGCGGTTCGAGTTCGACGTAGGGTTCTCCGTCCGAAGCGATTCCGCTATGCAGAATCGTGTGTTCGGCATCGGCGTAGGCGATCCGGTTTCCACTGTTTGCAAAAATGGTTGGTAGCATCATGACTCGGACCGCGGCGGAAAGATGTGACCGAAATCCTCTCACAACGATCCGATTCGTTCCGCTCAGAGTTTTATCTGAACCCCCGAATCAAGCTTTGTCGAGAAATTCAAAAAAGGTGACAACAATTGATTTCATGGAGGAACACAAGTTCATCGAACTCATGTCGATCGCGATTCAATTCCCCGATTCCGAATCAAAAGGCTACCGATCCCGCTCGATCGTCAACAGCGCGCTGTCGACCAGGTCGAGGGCGGTGGTGAAGCGGTCGTCCACGAAGTAGAGCGCCCAGGTTTCCTTGCCGGCTTCGTCATTTTCCTCGCGCTTGGGATAGCCGACGAGATCCAGCAGCTGGAAGGCGCGGGGATCGGCGTTGTCGATATCGACGGCGTAGACGAGCGAGGGCTGGTCGTCGCCGGGCCGGTCGATCTCGAGGAGGAGGCGGTAGGGCAGCGGATTCTCGGGATCGGCGGGAAGGATGTAGTCGGCGGGATCGAAGGAACTGTTCTGCGTCGGTTCGGAAACGGCATCGACGTCCAGTTGCTCGGCGAGGTCTGTTCCGGATTCCTCCGCCTCCCGGCGTGCCTCCTCCCAACCCCGCCGCTTGAAATCCCAGTAGGGGAGCGACTTCCGGGCCTCGGTCGAGTCGGGAGGCTCGTGGAGGGTCTTGATGTGGTAGAAAGAGGCATTCTCCAGCCAGATGGCGAAGTGGGGTGGGTGCCCGGGATCGAAGGCGGTCCCGGCCCGGACTTCGAGGTACATCCGGTAGGAGGGGGCGGGGGCGTAATCATAGACGAGGCCGTTGTCGGTCACCTCGAATCGATCCAGTGCCGGTCCGAGGTTTTTGCTCAAGCCTAGAACCCCTTTCACCGGGCCGGGTTGCCAGAGGAAAAGCGCGGTCAATCCCAAGGTCAGGATCATCGTCACCCAGAGTCCACGACCGCGGAAGTAGCGCGAGAGATGCCCTAGGTTGTTGGTGGCGTGAAGAGCGACGAGCCCGAGAAAGACGAAACCCATCAACGCGTGCAGCCCGATGATGATGATCGAGAAGGGCCGCGCGAAGGCGAGGACACCCGACACCGCGAGGACGACGAAGGTGAACGCGGTGAGCAGGGTGACGAAACTTCGTTTCCGGTTCATCACCGGTCTACGCTTTTCCCGGCACGATTTGTCCGTGCTCCTTCAACAATACGTGGATCTCCGCCAGAGGAACTTCCAGCGGCGTCGATCCGGACTTCGCGGCCAACGCCGCGGTCACTCCGGCGGCCTGACCCATGCCCATGCAGGAGGCCTGAACCCGGAGCCCGGAGTTGGCGAGGCGATCACTGCTGACGGATCGGCCCGCGACGATGAGGTTTCGGCTGCCCTTGGGAACGAGAGCCCGCAGGGGAATGGTCGGCACCGTGCCCGGCTTGAGCGGCTTCGGCTTCACGCCTGATCGGGTGTGGAGATCGACCGGGTAGAAGGCGTAGCTGATGGCGTCGTCGAAAACGCGGCCCGAGGTGTAATCGTTCACCGTGACCACGGTCTCGCCCTCGATCCGGTAGCTCTCGCGAAACCCGGTCTCCGGCTGCAGGTGCATGAGGCGTTTGCCCTCTTTTCGGACTTTCTCGAGGATCGATTTTCGCCCGGTCAGGTTGGCCTCGGTGGCGGTGCGTGAGTTGGTGGAGTCGGCGCCGTGGACGTAGAGACGGTGAATCTGGTTCCGGCCCGGTTCGTGAGCGTCGTCCATCATGAAAAGGTAGGAGCCTGGTTGGCGTTCCTCTTCGCGCAGGCGCGTGAAACCGGCCATGCCCACGACCTCGGCCCCGCCGGTGCAATCGATGAGCTGTTTGCAGCGCACTTTCCGCCGTGTCCCGAAGCCGACGCAATCCACCTCCCAGCCGCCCTCCGTTTTTTTCACTGCTTGGGGAAACTCGTAGTAGGCGATCTCCACCCCGGCTTCGGCACACTTTTCCTCCGCGAGAATGGCGTAGAGAAACTGGTTCGTAAAAACCTGGTTGTGCCAGTGGCGCTGGGGGACTTTGGAAAAATCCGGCAGGGTGCCCTCGTCCATCTCCACGCTCTCCTTCACCAGTTCCCAGCCGATCCCCGCGATGACCTGTTTGCCCCAGGCATCGAAGAGTCCGGGAAAGGCCACGCCGCCGGTGGTGGTGGTGCCGCCGAGCTGGCTGTTGCGCTCCACGATCAGGGTCTGCGCGCCGGCTCGGCCCGCCTGGATGGCGGCCACGTGTCCGGCGGTGCCGCCACCAACCACGAGGACATCGACATCGTTTGTCACTTCCGGTTCCTCCGCGTTCGGTAAGGCTTGGGCGGTGGCGTGGGAGGTCGAGGCGATGGTCAGGCCCGCCGCCGCCGAAGCGGAGCCGAGGACGGATTGTTGCAGGAATCGGCGGCGATCAGTGGAAGCGGAATTCATGGCTTTGGGTCGGAATGAACGGAACCGGAGGGGACAAGAGATCATGGTGACTCCCGGTTTGCCACCGCGAAATCCTGTTACCCGATCAGTGACGCCGGGGAATCGCCATGCCGGGTTTCCGTTTCCATGGCTCCTGCTGCTCACGGCGGAAACGAAGCGGTGTCGTTCCCGCGAAGCGCTTGAAGCGTTTCACGAAGGCGCTGGAATCGTGGAACCCGCAATCCTCCGCGATGGCGGCGATGGGGCGATTGGTTCGCCGGATGGCATCGATGGCGTGGAACATTCGGACCTGCTCGAGGAAGCGATGCGGACTGACCCGCATCCTCGCCTTGAACAGGCGCTGGAAGTGGCGCTCGGAATAGCCACAGTGCCTGGCGAGGTCGGCCACAGTCAGAGATTCGGAAAAATGCTTCGACATGTGATCGATGGCGGGAAGGAGCCGGTTCAATTCATCGTCGTCGCCTGCGACCTCGTCATAGGGCTCGTTGATGGTGACGAGGCCGACGATCTCGCCATGGCGGTCGCGGAGGGGATACTTGCTCGAGATCGCCCAGATCGCGGCGTGCTCGAAAAACATCGCCGCGTGAACTTCGCCGACCAGGGGTTTCCCATGGCGGAAGACCAGGAGGTCGTTCTCCCGGAAGTTCTGCGCCACGATGCGGGGAAAGAGATCGAAGTCGGTTTTTCCCACCACCCCCTGCCCGGGCGCGATGTGGATCGCCTCGCGCAAGGCCTGACTCATGTAGACGTAGCGCGAGTCGAGGTCCTTGATCATGAAGAGGGCGCCCGGGATCTTCTCGAGCACGTCGAGCACCTGGAGGATGTCATCGATTGGCGCAAAGAAGTCATTCCGGCGGGGTTCCATGGCGGAAATTTACCATTTTTTGTCCGAGCGGGCATCTTGTGATTTTCGTGGAATTCAGGCATTCTTCGAGCAGCCCGATGAAATCGCTGTCCTGGATGAACCGGCTCTCCCGCGCGCTCGTGGTCGTTTCCGCATGCTCGCTGTCGGCGAAGGGTTTGGGAGACGATGCGGAACGGCGAGCTCATTTCGAGCGCGTCATTCGTCCCGCGTTGGTGAAGCACTGCTACGAGTGTCATTCCGGTGAGGAGGCGAAAGCCGGGTTGCGGCTCGACTACCGGGGAGGCTGGGTACGCGGGGGCGAGTCGGGACCGGCCATCGTGCCGGGCGATCCGGAGGCCAGCCTGTTGGTGAAGGCGATCCGACAGGTCGATGATGATCTGGCCATGCCGAAAAACGCCGATCCGTTGCCGCCCGGCTTGGTGGCCGCCGTCGAGGGCTGGATCGCGTGGGGTGCTTTCGATCCCAGGGACACACCCCCCTCGGCCACGGACGCGGCGGGGGAAGCCTGGAAGGCCAAGCTGCTGGAGCGTTCCCGCTGGTGGAGCCTGCAGCCGCCGAAGAGGGTCGATCCTCCGGAGGTGAACGAACCCCGCTGGAGTGAGGAACCGGTGGATCGATTTCTCTTCGCGAAAATGGCGGAGGAGGGGCTTTCCCCGGCGCGGCCCGCCGAAGCGGAGGTGTTGCTGCGTCGCATGTCTTTCGTTCTCACCGGTCTGCCGCCGGAACCGGAGCGCGTGGCGGCTTTCATCGATTCGTGGGAGAGGGATCCCGATGCGGCCCTTGCGGACGCAGTGGAGGACGCGCTGGCGTCGCCGCATTTCGGGGAGCGATTCGCCCGCCACTGGATGGATGTGGTTCGCTACACCGATACTTACGGTTACGAGTGGGATCTTGCGGCGAAGGGTTCCTGGGAATACCGAGACTACCTCATCCGCACCTTCAACGGCGACATCGGTTACGATCAACTGGTCCGTGAGCACCTCGCGGGGGATCTGCTGGCGGAGCCGAGGATCGATCACAGGGCCGGAGTCAACGAAAGCCTGATCGGCCCCATGTTCTACCATCTTGGGGAGCGTCGTCACGGCAACAGCGGGATGTTCAACGGCATCCACCAGGACATGATCGACAGCCAGGTCGACGCCTTCTCCAAGGCCTTTCTCGGCATGACGGTGGCCTGCGCCCGCTGTCACGACCACAAGCTCGACGCGATTTCCCAAAAGGACTACTACGCCCTCGCCGGGATCTTCATGACGCCGCGATGGACGAGCCGGGTCATCGACGCGCCCGGGAAACACGAGGTACAGATCGCGGAACTGAAGCGCCTGCGGGAGGAGATTCGAGCAGAGCTAGGGCGGGCCTGGCTGGAGAATGCGAAAAGCGGCGCATTCCAAGGGCCGGTGTTGCAACGCTGGCTGGCGGCGAACCGCGTCGATGGGAATTCCGTCCTGCAACCCCTGGCGAAATTGGTGAGCGAAACCAGGTGGCTCGAGATCGCCGACGTTTCCGCTACGGCGACCGCACCGGAGACCACGCTCACCATCGAAGGCGATGGCCGAACCGTTCTCGCTTCGGGGGCCGAGATTCCGCAGGCCGATACCTACACCGTCCGCTTCACCACGCCTCCGGGAGAGGCGAGCCTGCTCCGGTTGGAGGCGCTCACTCATCCCAGCCTCGGAAGCGGAGGTCCGGGCCGCACCGTCCACGGCAACTTCGTGCTCTCACGAATCCAAGTCGAGGTTGCGCCGACGGGCGAGAGCGAAGCGATGCCGGTGGCCCTGGCTTCGGCCTCGGCCGACTACGAGCAGCCGAACTATCCTGTCGCCGCCGCGTTGACTGAAGCCGGAACCGGCTGGGGAGTCGGGCTGGGTGGCAACGTCGATCGCACCGCCCAGCTCGTTTTCGCCGAGCCGGTTTCGCTGCCGAACGGGGGAGAATGGACCGTGACGCTCGATTTTCGGCTGGGTGGCGGGCACACGCTCGGGCGATTCCGGGTCACGCCGGGCCGGGAGTTTTCCGGAGATTCAGTCCCGGAGGAAACGTTGCTGACGCGATGGCGCGAACTTGCCGCGGAATGGCGCACGACTCGCGCGGAGCGGCGGAAGCGGAACGAGTCCTTCACCGTCCTGACCGATTTCTCAAAACCGGGATTCCCCGAGGGCTGGGTCACCGAGGGCGCCGGGATCGAAGAGGGTTACGTGAAGGACGGTACCCTCTTGGTTGCCCTTGAGGGGGACCGGGTCGTGGCCCGGATACTGGAGCGAGGCTATCACACGCACGCGCTTTCCTCGAAACTGCCCGGAGCCGTGCGGGCACCGGATCCGAAGACGCTCCCGAGGGCGAAGGCGCGGGTGAAGATCGCGGGTGGAGAGTGGGCCGGTCGCAGCGCGGTGCCGCAGAACGCCTTTCTCAACGAGGGCCCCGTCTTTTTCGATCCCGCCAAGCCGCCCGAATGGATGCCGATCGACACGCCGGTGGAGCTGAACAATGGTGTCACCCGGGTGCTGACCGATTTCGTGACCGCTTCACTTCACCCGAATTTTCCGCCCCGCGCCGGTGTCGCCCGCATGGGGAGCGTCGTTCTGCCGAACGAGGACGGCGGTTTCGACAAGCGGAGCTGGTTCAGCCTCGTCGGGATTGTCGCCGATGACGAAGGGAAGGCGCCGGTCGATACGCTCGAAGCCTGGGTTTCGCTCTATGAGGGCTCTCCTCCGGACAATATGAAGGCGGTTTGGAATCGGGTGGAAGAGTGGATCTCCGGCCCGGTGCATCGGTTTGCCGAAGGAAAAAGCACGGCGGGTGACGTCGAGGTGCTCAACGCCCTGCTCGATGCCGACCTGCTGCCGAACGCGCTCGATGGCACCCCCGGCCTCGCCGCGCTCGTTGATCGCTACCGCGAGGTCGAGACGATGATCGGTTTTCCGCGCAGCGCCAACAGCATGGACGAGCGCGGAGTCGAGCCGATCGATTTTCGGCTCAACATTCGCGGCGATGTATATGACGAGGGGCCACCGGTTCCTCGGGATTTTCTGGAGGTGTTCGCGGGACTTCACGGTGTGAGGGATTCCGACGGGAGCGGACGACTCGAGTTGGCCAACTATCTGTCCAGTCCCGACAACCCGCAGACCGCGCGGGTATTCGTGAACCGCGTCTGGCGGTGGATCTTCGGCACCGGGATTGTGGACACGCCGAACGACTTCGGGAAACTGGGCGGGCGTCCCTCACACCCCGAACTGCTCGACTGGCTAGCGCTACGGTTCGTGGAAGAGGACTGGTCGACGAAGAAACTGGTGCGGCGACTGGTGATGAGCGAGGCTTTCCGGCAATCGGGCGAGGTGAGCGAGGACGGTTCCCGGCAGGATCCCGACAACCGGCTTCTCCATCACTATCCGACCCGGCGGCTCGAGGCGGAGGCGATTCGAGACAGTCTCCTCGCGGTATCGGGCCATCTCGATCCGACTCTCTACGGACGTCCCATCCGGCCTCATCGCTCGGTCGAGGATGATAAGAAACGGCTTTTCTCAGGCCCGCTCGACGGCCATGGCAGGCGTTCGATCTATCTGGAAATGTCCATCATGCAGCCGCCCGAATTCCTCGTCGGGTTCAACCTGCCCGACCTCAAGCTTCCCACCGGCAAGCGCGACGTGACCAATGTTCCCGCGCAGGCACTGGTCTTGCTCAATGATCCCTTCGTCGAGGCGATGGCGAAGCAGTGGGGAAGCGAGCTGGTGACGGATGGACGACAATCGCCGACCGCAAGGATCCAGGCGATGTTCCTGGTCGCCTTTGGCCGGCTAGCAAGCGCGGACGAGGTCGAGCGCTGGGGCAGGGCGGCGCGGGAATTTTCGAGCAGGCCTGAAGACCTGATGGGCGACACGAGCGCCTGGTCCGAGGTTGCGCATGCCCTGTTCAACACGAAGGAGTTTTTGTACTATCGATGACCCTTCGCAGGTTCTTGATCCCATGAAACCAGCCGACTTTCGCGAAAACACCCGCTGTTGCTCCGGACGGATGGCAGGCGGCTTCACCCGTCGTGAATTGCTCGCCTCGGCGTCCACGGGATTCGGATACCTGGCGTTTTCCGGTCTCGCTCAGGCTGCTGCGAAGCCACAGTTCCCCGCCCGGGCGAAGAACGTGATCTTCTGCTTCATGGACGGCGGGCCAAGCCATGTGGACACTTTCGACCCCAAGCCCATGCTGGCTAAGCAACAGGGAGAAAAGATCGGTGAGTCGGCCGTCTCGACCCGCTCGCAGTCGACCCCGAACCGCGTCTGGCTCGGAAGCCCGTGGGAGTTTCGCCAGCGGGGAGAGAGCGGGCTGTGGGTGAGTGACCTCTTTCCCCATGTCGCCCGGGTCGCGGACAATCTCTGCGTGGTCCGTTCCATGGTCGGTCAACTTCCGCTACACGGGCAGCAGAATCTCCTCCTCCACACTGGGCGCATTCTCGGGCAGGCGCCCAGCCTCGGGGCCTGGGTGTCCTACGGACTCGGTTCCGAAAACGCCAACTTGCCCGGCTATGTCGTCCTCAACAACGACTGGGTCCCCAACGGCGGGCTGGAGAACTTCGGCAGTTCCTACCTGCCCGCCTCGCACCAGGCCACCATGATTCGAGCAAAGGGAGTCCCCGTCGACAACATCCAGCCCTCCGATCCGGCGGCATTGCAGCGGCGCAAGCTCAGCCTTCTCGCCGAGCAGGACCGCGCCTTTGCCGCGCGGGTTTCGGATTCCAACCCGATCGAGGGTGCCATCGCCAACTACGAGACCGCCTACCGGATGCAGGCAGAGGTGCCCTCCGTCGCCGATATCGAGGGCGAACCGGCGCACATCCGTCAGCTCTACGGAGTCGATTCCGGGGACGAGCACCAGCGATTCTACGCCACCCAGGCCCTGCGGGCGCGGCGACTGGTCGAGGCCGGCGTGCGCTTCGTCGAGATCACTTGTCCCAGTTTCGACGGCAACAATTCTCCTTGGGACCAGCACGGGCAGTTGAAGACCAATCACGAGAAGAACGCCCGCATCACCGACCAATCCGTTGCCGCCCTGATCGTCGATCTGGAACAGCGGGGGCTCCTCGACGAGACCGTCGTGCTCTGGGCGGGGGAGATGGGACGCACCCCGCATACTCCCCAGGTGAAGGAGGGATGTGGGCGCGACCACCATGTGAACGGCTACTCGATTTTCCTGGCCGGTGGCGGATTCAAAGGCGGAACCGCCTACGGGCAGACCGACGAGTTCGGCAATTCGGTGGTCGAGAATGCCGTCGATATTCACGATGTCCACGCCACGGTGCTGCACCAACTCGGGATCGATCATGAAACCTTGACCTTTCGGCACGGGGGACGCGATCATCGGCTCACCGACGTGCACGGGCGCGTGGTTCGAGAGTGGCTGGCGTGAATCGGCTCGCTTGGGGTGAGGGGTCCGCATTCTCACGCGAAGACATGATTGAGGAATCCCTCTAAGCGTGGAATCGTGGACGCCCTCGGCCCTTCCGCCGGATGGTGAAGTTCCTCGCCGCTCCACCGGCGGCCGGGTGTTCCGGCCATTTTCTCTCCAGCATGAAGAATTCCTCTCCTCCCACCGACACCCCGGACGAATCCGAATCCGATGCCGAGAAGGCCCGCTTTGACCGGGAGGGCTGGAAGGGGGCAAAACAGCTCTTTGGTTACCTGAGCCGATATCGCGGCTATTTTACCGCCGCGCTGATGGCGATGGCGATTTCGGGAGGGCTGATTCTGCTTTTTCCCTACCTGATGGGGGAACTGTTCGGGGTCGCCCTTCAGGGCAGTGGCGCGGCTGAGCGGGTCGATGTGGATCGCGTGCTGGCCCGGAGAAACGAGGTGGTGGTGGTATTGATCGGTGTTCTGCTGCTCCAGGCCATCGTGGCTTTTTTCCGCATCACCTGGTTCGCCCGCGCGGGCGAGGGGGCGCTCGCGGATCTGCGGCGCGAGGTCTACGGACGTCTGGTCCGACTGCCGATGCGCTTTTTCAGCGAGCGCCGCGTCGGCGAACTCTCCAGCAGACTGGCCGCCGATCTCAGCCTGATTCGAGACACGTTGGTGAACACCACCCCACAGGTGCTTCGCCAGCTCATCACGCTGGTTGGCAGTCTGGTCATGATCTTCATCACCTCGATGAAACTCAGTCTTTTCATGCTGGCCTGCCTGCCGGTGGTCATCCTCGCCATGGCCGTGGTGGGGCGGCGTATCCGGGGGCTTTCGCGCGATGCCCAGGATCAGATGGCGGACAGCAATGTGATCGTCCAGGAGAGCCTCCAGGGGATCGCGGATGTCAAAGCCTTCGGCAATGAGGGCGCCGAGTTCCGGCGCTACGATGAGGCGGTGACGCGGTATTTCGGTACCGCGATGAAAACGGCACGCGCCCGGGCCGGGTTTGTCTCCTTCATCATTCTGGTGATGTTCGGGGTGGTGGCCCTCATCGTCTGGTATGGCTCGGGATTGCTGGCTTTGCCGCCCGAGGAGGGTGGGATTGAGGCCTCTCGCTTTTTCCGGTTCATTCTCTACACGGTCTTTCTGAGCGGAGCGCTGGGGTCTCTGCCGGAGGCGATCAGCGAGATCCAGAAAGCCATCGGCGCCACGCACCGGGTGCGCGATATTCTCAACGAGACTCCGGAAGCCACCGGTGTGGCGTCCGCCGGGCACGACGTCACAAGGTTGACCGGGCGGGTTACGCTGGACGCGGTCTCGTTTGCTTATCCGGGTCGACCCGATGTGTCGGTGCTGCGCGAGGTGTCCTTCGAGTGCGCGAGCGGCGACCGTGTGGCCATCGTGGGACCGAGCGGCGCCGGAAAATCGACGCTCATTTCCCTGCTACTCCGTTTCTATGAACCCGGCGGCGGAAGCATCCGCTTCGATGGGCGGGAGGCCGCGTCCATCCCGCTCGATGAACTCCGCTCTCAGATGGCGATGGTACCGCAGGAGGTGCTGCTGTTCGGCGGATCGATCCGGGAGAACATTGCCTACGGGCGCCTGGGCGCCACGTCCGCGGAAATCGAGGAGGCGGCGAAAAAGGCCAACGCCCACGAGTTCATCTCCGCGTTTCCCGAGGGCTACGAGACGGCGGTGGGGGATCGCGGAGTCAAACTGTCCGGAGGGCAGCGACAGCGCATCGCCATCGCCCGCGCGATCTTGGCCGACCCCTCGGTGCTGATACTCGACGAGGCCACCAGCGCGCTCGACTCGGAGAGCGAGCATCAGGTGAGGGAAGCGTTGGAGGAACTCATGAAGGGGCGCACCTCCTTCATCATCGCCCATCGGCTGGCCACGGTGCGTAAGGCGGATGCCATCGTGGTACTCGACAAGGGGCGCGTGGTGGAAATCGGCACCCACGAGAGCCTGGTGTCGCGACCCGATGGCCTCTACGCCATGTTGGCGCGCCTGCAGTTTGCCCACGAGGTGGAGTGAGTCACAGGGGAGCCTGGATCACGGCCAATCCGGGAATGGTCAGAAAATGGCGGTCAAAGGTGTGGATCGCGGCGCCGGCCCGGAGAGCCGCCGCCGCTATGATCAGGTCGGCTCCCGGCAGGGTGATGCCCCGTCGGTCCAATCCCCAGGCCAGTTCCGTGGCCGATTCCCAGAGCTTGGCGTCGGTCTCCACCCATTGCATGAGGGAAAACATGGCCTCCATCCGCTCCTTGGCTTTGGGGAGCTTGACCCCTCGCAGCACCTCCAGCTTCACCATCCCGCAGATGACGAGATCGACCGACTCGTAGCGACGGAAAATCGCCTGGGCAGGATCGCGTCCCGCCCGCAGGAGTCCGATGTAGACATTGGAGTCGATCAGGACGTCGCAATCCATGAGCTATCCCCGGGTTCGGGCGCTGCTTGCAGGACTTGGAGCCTTCAGTCTTTCGGCCGGATCCGATAGTCCGGCGAGCTGTCTTCGGCCACCCGCATGGACAGCGGGTCGTAGGCTGGATCCACGGAATCACGCAGTTCCTCCTCGGTCAGGCCCAGACCGCCTTTGAGAAATTCCCGGAGCCTCCGTCTGCGGAGCACCTCTTTGAGGGCAAAGCTCACGGCTTCCGTCTTGCTCCGGCAACCGAAGGTCTCGATGACGTCGTCGAGCAGGGCTTCGTCGATGTGCATGGTCATCTTCATGATGCCATACTGTGTATGGCATTCGTCTCTCGTCAATTCTTTTTTCTCCCTGTTACCCGCGAATCATCAGGATGCCGGATCACCAGACGGGGTGGATCATTCGCGGTCGCTCGCCTCCCAGAGCGTCGATCAGCTGGGCCAGATCACCCGATACGCCAATTTCCCGGGGCAAGGCGTTTCGGATGTGGGACAGGGGTTGAAGCACGAACCATCTCTCCCGTATCCGCGGATGCGGGAGGCTCAGTCGCTCATTTTCGATCACCACTCCCTCCGCATAAAGCAGGTCCACATCGATGGTGCGGGGAGCGTTTTTCGGTCGTCGGTCGGGTCGCCCGAGTTCGCGTTCGATCGCTTGGCCGGCGTCGAGCAGGTCGAGTGGTGGCAGAGTGCTCTCCAGCTCGATCACCGCGTTGAAAAATGCCGCCGCTCCCGGATCGCAATCCACAGGCTCGGTTTCGTAGACGGGAGAGACTAGAAAGGCCTCAGGGGTCCCCTCATGCCATTCGCGCAGACGATCCCGAGCCGCGCGCAGGTTTGCCAGTCGGTCGCCGACATTCGATCCGAGCGCGATGCCGACCTTCATCCAAACAGCGAATCAGCGGAGGCCGAGAACATCCTCCATGTCGAAAAGGCCGCGGGTTTTGCCCTGTTCGGCGACCCACTTCGCGGCTCGGATGGCGCCGTTGGCGAACGTGTTCCGGCTGCTGGCCTTGTGGGTCAGTTCGACACGTTCGCCGTCGCCGGCGTAAATGACGGTGTGATCGCCCACCACATCACCCCCGCGCACGGCGTGAACCCCGATCTCCCGATCTGTCCGGGCGCCGACATCGCCGAATCGACCGTGGCGGGTGTCCTCGTCGTAGGAGACGCCACTGACCTCCGCCAGGATTTCCGCGAGACGGCGGGCGGTACCGCTGGGCGAGTCTTTCTTGTGACGGTGATGCATTTCGACCACCTCGAGATCGAAGTCGGCCCCGAGGATCTCCGTGGCCTTGCGGGTCAGCCAGAAGAGGGTATTCACCCCGACGGAATAATTGGGGGCATGGACCACGGGAATGCTGTCGGCGGCTCGGCGGATCGCCTCCAACTGGGCGTCACTGTGGCCGGTGGTGCCCATCACCAGGGTTTTTCCCCGCTCGACACAACCGGCGATAAGTTCATCGGTGAAGGATGGCAGGGTGAAATCGATGACCGCATCACACTTCGCGAGCGCATCGGCCAGCGAGTCCCCCACATCGATCCCCGCGGCCACGGTGACGGCGGGATCTTCGCCCGCGCAGGCGGTGACAGCCTGACCCATGCGGCCGCGATTGCCGGTGACAAGTAGTTTCAGCATCGGAATAAAAAGTAATCGCTATCTATTGAATACCAGTCATTAGAATCAACAGACTCTTAGGCCACCAATCCCAGCGCCCGCATCGTCGCCCGCAGCTCATCGGCCTTGTCCATCGCCATCGCCACCATGGGCAGGCGCAGGTCGGGCGAGCAATGACCCATGAGGCCGAGCGCGGTTTTCACCGGCACCGGGTTGGTGTCCAACTTGAGAAATGCGGAGAACAGCGGGTAATACTTTCGGTGCAGGGCGCGGGCGTCCGCCAGCCGTCCCTCGGCCATCGCGATCACGAGATCGCTCATCACACCGGGGATCACGTTCGAGGCGACGCTCACCACTCCACAGGCGCCCACGGACATGAAAGGCACGGTCAGGGAGTCGTCGCCCGACAAAATCTCGAAATCATCCGGCAACGCGGCGCGCAGTTGACTCACCCGCTCGGTGCTCCCACCGGCCTCCTTGATCGCCCGGATCTTCGGGCAGGTTTCGGCGAGCCGGACCACGGTCTCCAACTCGATCGCGATACCGCATCGGCCGGGGATGGAGTAGAGCATCAGCGGCAGCTCCGTCGCCTCGGCGATGAGCTTGTAGTGCTGGTAGAGCCCCTCCTGCGACGGCTTGTTGTAGTAGGGCGCCACCAGCAGCGCGGCGTCGGCGCCGGCCTTTTCCGCCGCCTGGGTCAGGGTGATGGCCTCGTCGGTCGAGTTGGAGCCCGTGCCCGCGATCACCAGCCCGCGCTTGGCGGTGTGCTGGACGGCGAGTTCGATGACTCGGACGTGCTCCTCATGGCTCAGGGTGGGCGACTCCCCGGTGGTGCCCACGGGCACCACGCCACTGATGCCGTTGGCGAACTGCCGGTCGATCAACTCACAGAACGCGTGAGCATCGATCGAGTGACCGTGGCCGGTGAAGGGAGTGACTAGGGCAGTGTGGGCGCCGGCAAACATGGGAGCGTGGTCTGGGAGAGAAGTGGGTGGGGTGAATCGGGAAAAGAGAATCCAAAAAACTCAGAGATCAATGGTGCCGGTGTAGGTCACTTCGGCGGGACCCAGCAGGCGCACGTCCTTGAAGTCGCCGTCGCGGGTCTTGCGAAAAGTCACCTCCAGCGTCTCGCCGCCCCGGACATCCACGCGCACGGGACGCTCGCCGTCGTTGAGTTCAAAATGCACGATGGCACAGGCCACCATCCCGGTGCCGCAGGCCAGCGTCTCGTCCTCGACCCCGCGCTCGTAGGTGCGGATGGCGATGTGATCGGGAGCCAGCACCTGGACGAAGTTCGCGTTCGTCCCCGCCGGGGAAAAGTGATCGTGCCGACGAATGGCGCGCCCGAAGCGACGCACATCCACCGATTCGAGATCCTCCACGAACACCACCGCGTGCGGGACGCCGGTGTTGACGGAATTCACCGTCATCAGCTCGCCATCGATGGCGAGGTCGGTCTCCACCTCGAGATCGTAGGGCTCGCTCAACTCGATGCGGACCAGCTCTCCCTCGAATTCCGCGCCGATGACGCCGGCCGGAGTCTCGAAAGACATCTTGTCGAACTTGCCGCCGCTGAGCGCGTTGGCGAAGCGCGCGAAACAGCGGGCGCCGTTGCCGCACATCTCGGCCTCGCCGCCGTCGGCATTGTAATAGCGCATCCGAAAATCCGCGCCTTTGCCGGCGGTTTCCACGGCAAGCAAGCCGTCGGCGCCGACACCGCGCTGGCGATCGCAGAGGTGGGCGATCTGCTCACTGGAGAGGGCCAGCGAGCCGTCGCGATTGTCGAGAACGACGAAGTCATTCCCGGCTCCGTTCATTTTGGTAAATTTCAGGGTCATTGAGAGGCGTTGCTACTAAACCACGGAAAGCACGGAATACACGGATGACATCCGAAAAAAAAATCCTGATCGGGGACTTGAACCCAACAGGGTAGGGGCCATTCCTGTAAATCCTGAAATCGCAACGCATAAATTATTAGCGATTCGAAAAGATTTCAGTTGACGGGCATAGGACTGTTGTATGCTGCCGGTGCAAAATACTCAATAACACCCACTCAGACAGACTGTGTCATTTGCTATTTCAACAGTCTCTTAGGCCGAATGGCGCAAGGTTAAGCACCCTGATCGGTCAGGAATGGCGATAATTCGGATTCGATTTTTGGGTGTGGAAAATCCGGATTTCGGTATGGTTTTTGATGCTAAGACAATCCCCATTCCTCACCGGATTCCCCACTCTTCTTTCTGGCCGAGCCAAGCGCTCCGCGCAAGAACGATTACGGCAGGAGCGCGAACATTTGCATCAGAAGGGTCTGGGTGGAATGGCACTGACTTAAGGCCATCTTCGGTAGGATGAATTGTAAGCGTCTCATACATAGCATCTATCGAAGCGATGGGTGATCGCTACACTTC
>CAYTNL010000018.1:0-88363 GCA_964439145.1 uncultured Verrucomicrobiales bacterium | reverse complement strand
CTTTTCAAATCGTTAATAATTAGCGTGTTGCGATTTTAAGGTTTACGCGAATGGGCTTGACCCTGTTGAGGGAACTCCTCCAGCTCTGCCGATAGGGGTCAGGCAGAGCCCTGGTACCCGTATCGGCAGAGCCCACAGGCGGGTCTGCTGGCGGATTTCCTTCAGAAAATCAGGGCGCGTGTCCCAATACCTGTTGAAGCAGATCCAATTCCGCCGGATCGAAGGGCGTCGCTTCGGGCGCTGGCAGGGAGGCGATGGGCTCGGTGAAAACGCGCGGGGCGGCGATGGGGGTGGACTCAGTGATCGACCATAGTTCGGCGCGGTATCGGTCGTGGCGAGTACGGCTCAGGGTAAACAGGGCGGGGACGGGCTCACCCGGTAGCGCCTGGAATTCGGCCAGCACGGGTTCGCCGTTGGTCGCGATCGGAGCAGCCACGGGCTTTCCGGAGGTTATGTTCCAGACGCGAAAGCTGCGGTCGGTACTTCCCCATGTCACCAGACTACCGCCATCGGAGGAGAACCGCGCGTGATGCGGTGCGGAGAGGTCGCCGCCGTCGTGCCGCATCGCGGAGCGGATGGCCCGTCCCGTGCGGAAATCCCAGAGCTTGGTGACGCCGTCAAAGGACGAGGTGGCGATGATCGGTTCGGTGGGGGAAAAGACAATGGAGGACACGGCGCGCTCGTGATCGAGCATGAAAGGTTGGCGTTCGCCGTCTTCGAGATGAATCACGGCGGCGGCACCGTGAGCCTCGGTGTAGGCGAGCCATTGACCGGTCGGATCGACGTCGGCGCAGCGAACATATCCCTCGCGAGGGAGAAAGGTCCGGGATTCCCGAGGTTCGGATTCCAGATCCCACACGAGGAGGCCGTGATTCCGGTAAGCCCCGAAAAGCCAGTCACCGTTGCGTCCCACGAATACCGGGAGTCCGGCATCGGGCGGCAGCGGGAGATCGGGAATCTCGGCGGCGGGATCGACGAGCCGAAGTCGATTGGCGATGGCGATGCGATCCCATCCCGGGGGCAGATTGGAATCGGGCTTGGTATTCCCCGATTTCGGCTCGGGAAACTGGTAACGAAGGAGAGATCCTGATCGGAGTCCGATGGACAGTTCGCGACCATCCGGGGAAAATTGGAGCACGACCGGACTCTTCGCCTCCTGAATCTGGCAGGCGACGACTTCGTGTTGATCGAAATCCCAGAGATGCACGCCGGAGGCGAGTGTCCCGATGGCGAGGCGGGGAAGAACGGGATGAAAAGCGAGTTCGAGCGCGGCTTCGTCGAGATACCAGCGGTCTCCGGAGCCCTGGCGTGTGATGTTCCAGAGAATGACCTCGGTCTCCGTCCCGATGGCAACGAGCTCTCGTTCGCGATCAAACTCCGCGGAAGTGACCGCCCCGTGCCAGACCGGACCGCGAATCGCGCGCGGATTCGGCTTTTCGCTGGAGGAAAATTTCAGCCGCGCGCTGGTCCCGTCGCGGAGCAGGCAAGCGAACTCATTCCCCGAGAGGGCAAAGAGATGATCCACCTGGCTCGACAGACGGAAATCGGCTCCCGCTTTCTGGCCGGTCCTGGCGTCGAGGAATTCCACCGAGCCATTTTGGTAGCCGACCGCGAGATGCGAATCGCCGACCGAAACCGCGAGACTCAGCGGCACGATTCCGGGCTGGTGACTCCAGAGAAGTTCTCCGCTCGCGACGTTCCATCCGCGCACGGCGCCTCCGCGCGCGGCGGTGAAAAGGCGTTCACCATCCTGGGAAAAACCCATCTCGGAGGAGGGCTTGTTTTCCCGCTCCAACAGCACCCGCGCCATCACGGGATCTTTGCCGAGGTCGATCAGGTAGATCCCACCCTGGAGGTTGGAGACCGCGAGCCGCTTGCCAATAGCGTCGGCAATGACGAGATGGTTGCTGCCGGGCACCCGAACGGGATCCGCAAACAAGGGAGGGTGGGTGGCGAGGGTGCCGTCTTCGGTAACGTAGATCACGAGTCCGTCGGAGGTTTCTTTCCAGAACTTGAGACCGTACTCGTCGAGCGCCTGGTTTTCCAACAATCGGGGAAACTCGTAGCGATCAAGGATCGAGTGCAGCAGCCGGTTGGCGAGCCGATTTTCTGGATCGGTGCGAACGGCTCGGGCCAGCGCGACGGTGCTTTCGGCGATTCGGTTCCGATTCAGCGCGTCGACCGCCACGCGAAAATCCGACTTCGAATAGGCGGCTCGAGTCTCCTGATCGGCATCGTGGGCGCGAATGGCCATCACCACACTGATGACGGCCGCCGAGAGAATCGAAACCGTCAGCAGCGCCGCGGCCACTGCGGTCTTGCGATGGCGGAGGAGAAATTTGCGGAGGTTGTAAAGCTTGTCCGGCGGTCCGGCGAGCACGGGACGGTTTTCGCGAAGACAGACCAGGTCGTTGCGAAACTCGCTGACGGTGGCGTAGCGCTGCTCGCGGTCGGGCGCGATGGCCCTGGCGACGATCCAGTCCAGCTCGCGGGGTATCGGCTCCGCGGCGACACTGGAAACCGAGGGTGGCACCACATTCCGGAGATGCTCGAAAAAGGCGAGGACGTCCTGGGTGGCGTTCGACTTGAGGCGAAACGGCGGTCGATCCGCCAGCATCTCGAAGAGGAGAATACCGAGAGAATAGATGTCGGTGCGGGTGTCGATGTCGCTCTCCCCGGCCTGCTCCGGGCTCATGTATTCCGGCGTGCCGAGGATCTGGCCCCGGCGGGTGTAGGTCGAGGTGTCTTCGGAAAGGAAATCCTCGGTCGCCTTGGCGAGTCCGAAATCGAGAAGCTTCAGCTTGAGCGGGTGGTCGGGATCGCCGGTTTCGCTAACGAGGATATTTTCCGGCTTGAGGTCGCGGTGAATGATTCCCCGGCGATGGGCGTGTTCGACGATGGCGCAGACGCGTTCAAAGAGATCGACTTTGGCCTCGAAACTCAGCGTGCGGGAGAGGTCGGTCAGCGGTTGACCGTCGAGATACTCCATCACGAAATACGGCCGCCCGTCCTCCGTCGTTCCGGCATCGAGAATCTTGACGATGTCCGGATGATCCAACTGCGCCAGCGCGCGCCACTCGATCTCAAAACGGCTCCGCGTTTCCGAGGTCAGCAAGGCGGGGCGCAGTATCTTGATGGCACCCTCCAGCTCGCGCGTGCCCTCGCGCTTCGCCCGATGGACCGTGCCGAAGGCGCCTTCACCTAGCGGTTCCCCGATCTCCCATCCGCCGACCTTCTCCCGCGCCGGCGCCGCAACCTTCTTGGCGCTTCCACGCATGAGACAGAGGGGACAGTTGCCCGCCACCGACCAGGCCGGGATCGGTTGGTCGCAGCCGCGGCAGATCTGGGGTTCCGCGTTTTCGCTTTTCACCGGTCGAACACGCCGCTTAGGTAACGAATTTCCTCTTTCACCGACTCTCCCTCGGCGAGTGTCTCGGCGATTTCGAGTTCCAGGAATCGTCGATAGACCTTCCGCATTCGGAACAGGACATTACGGGCCGCGCCCTCGGAGATGCCGAGCTGTTCACCGATCTCGCGGAAGGATACGTCTTCGCCATCACCGGCGAGGTGGCCTTTCAACGCGGCGAAGACCTCGCCCTTTTTCAGTCGCTGATACTCGTCCTCGACCCGTTGAAAAGCGCGTCCCAACACGGTCAGCGACCAACGCATCTCGAACAGTTTCTCCGGGGTGTCGAACTCCCTCGGCTCGCGGGCGTAGCGTTGCTCGGCGACGTCGATCTCGAGCGATAGCAGCCTGGCGCCGCCCCCGCGCTTGGCGGCATGCTCGTGTTTTCTCAGGTCATTGAGATGGTGTTTCATGGCCGACAGCAGATAGGCGCGGAGTTTTCCCTTGTGCTGGGAAAACAACCGCACACGCTCCTTGCTGACCAGTTCGAGGAAGAAGCCCTGGGTCGCGTCCTCGGCGTCGGCGGGGCTGAACCCGCGTCGGCGTACGTAGGCATAGAGCGGATACCAGTAGGTCTCGCAGAGTTCGGCCAGCGCGCGGGCGCGTTGGCTCTCGTCCTCCTCGGTCTGCGCGTCGATGACCAGGCTCCAGCGAGTCTGTGGAAATCGACCGCGTTCGATCTCTTCGGCGGATTCGCCACTGGCATCGGATAACAGGGAAGCGGGCATGCGTGCGTGCTCTTTGTCGGGTTCCCCGCCATGGAGGTTCGGGAAGTCGAAAGGTCGCCTGTTCTTGCGCGAAAGTCTCGGAGTTTTCTCGCCCCTATTCGGCAATCAGAACGAGATCCTGATCGTAGCGATCCCGATTGCTTTTCCACCAGGCTTCCGCTTCGGCGGCGGAGTCAAACGTTTCGTCGAACATCAGCTCGAGGGTGGTGCGAGTATCGGCGCGGGTTTCGCCCACCGAAGAGTCGAGACCGGTGAACAGGATCTCGAGCGCGGCGGCGTTTCCCGCGATCTCTAGCTGGCCGATGGCGGAGGAACCCACCTCCGGGTTGCCCGAATGCAGGGCGCTTTCCTGAACGGACTGGCGAATGGCTGCCGGTTGAGTTTCCGCGGCGAACAGGGCCGTCAGGCCGACGTGGGAATCGACATCGACGACGGCTCGATTGAGAAACTCGCCGAGGTTTTCGCCTCCAGTTTCCACCGCCAACTCGACGGCGGCTCCGCGGGTCCGGGGTAGCGAGCTTTGCAGGGCACGGTCGAAGTGCTCCCACTTGGCTTTGCTGTCGGCGAGATCCAGCGCGAGTCGAAGACCTTCGAGTTGCTGTTCCTGGTCCGGGCTTCCCAACAGTGACCAGGCGCGCGTCCGGGGAGGAGATTTTGCTGACACTACCCGGGGAGTTGGATCAGAAGCGGCGAAGGCCGGTTGCGTGGAGGTGAGGGACTCGGAAGGCGTGACCGAAGAGGGTTGGGTCGCGGATGCAACAGGGTTGGGTGAAGGGATTCGAGTATTCGGGGTAGGATTTCCCTCTTTCAGAGTGAACCAGGCGAGAGGAGCCAGCAGTCCGGCGGCGAGGATGCTGGTGGCGAAAAGGTGAGTCGCTTTCATGGGATCGATGGATCGGGAGTGCCGCTCAGTTGATGATGTTGACATTGTCGTCCCCGAAGAGATTCACCCAGCCGCGCTCCCTTAGGAACCCCACGACGTCGTCCTGACCGCCCGCGGTGCCGCCTCCGCGACTGTTGCTGAGGTCGGTGAGAATGGTGTGGTAGCGCAGGACGGTCTGAGTGGTTTCGATCTCCCGATCATCGTCGTCGAGATCGGCGGATTCGTAGCGCCCCTGGCCACGCAGCACCGTGGGTGCCTGGATCTGAAATCGGCGGTCGATACCCCTCGTCCATAGGTTGCGAATCAGCCCGGTGGCGGTGTCGGTCATGCAGCTTTTGAAGTCCGCTCCATTGGTCACCTGCCACTTGCTTCCCGGGCCGGCGATGCTGAGGACCAGGCGGGCGCGATTGGCGGCGTCCACCGAGGCGAATGCCTGGGAGAAATCCTGGGTGACGTCGTCGGCGCGATACTTCCGATTGGGCAGGAGGTTCACGGTTCGATACCGCAGGGAATTCAGATCGAGGATGAGGAAGTAGTCCTGCCGAAGGGCGACTCGATTGTGCCTGTCGGGACCGAAGCTGGTCAGGTTGGATTGGGTAACGACCCGATAGATGGCGACGGGCTGGGGGCCAGCACCGAGCGATGTCCGGGGCGTGGCGAACAAAGCGCCGACAACGGCCGCGGAGAGGAGGAGGGTCACGATCTTTCGGCGAAGACGGTTCCGGGAGTGGGGAGCGTGGATTTTCATGAGCTTGGTGGTGTGGACGGTTTTGGTTGCTACCCCCACCAAGGAAAAAGAACCGGCGACGTTTCGCGGAAAATGGACTGCAGGGGATTTTTTTTTCTCCGGCACTCCATCACCACGCTTCGCCCCGGTTTGAAGCGGGTTACAACGGTTTCGTCCCGCTCTTCGCCAGCGGTTTCCATGATCGCCAGGGCCGGCTCTGCCGATAGGGGTCAGCCGGTGAATGTTGATTTTCCATCTGCCATAACTGACTGCTCACCAGAGATTTCTGTAAGAGCAATTACGGAACGCGGTACTTTGGTATTCGGCTCAGTCGCGGCAGGAGTCGCTGGCCTACTCCTTTGCATAGCCGAAGTCCCACCGTCGCTCCCCGCCCCCACTTCCCCGGAACTCGATCGATTCGATTTCGACGGCGGCCTCGTCGGTGACGGGGAGGTAGATGCGGACGAGGCGCGGCTTGCCTGTGACGGGCAGGTCGAGCGCGATGTCTTCCCATTCGCCGCCACCTGACAGGGTATAGTCGACGGCTTGACCCTGTTGAGGGAACTCCTCCTGACCCTCGAGCATCCAGCGGACTTGGGCTTTTCCGGCGGGGCCGCGGAGGCGGAGGGTACCTTTCAGCGGGCCTCCCAGATCGCGGAGCTGGGCGGTGCCGAGGAAGGGAAGGCGGCCGTCATTTTCCACCCGCAGGGCGCCATCGACGACGGTGGCTTTACAGAATTTCGGAACGAGGCCGGCGTCGGGCGACCGCGAGGCTTTCGCGGCGGCGGGCTGGTAGGCGGGATTGGGCTTCGGGGCGAGCGCGCCGGTGTCGGCGATGAACTGCTCGATGAGTTTTTCGAGTTCGGCGACTTTCTCCGGGTGCTCGGCGGCGAGGTTCTTGGTTTCGCCGATGTCCGTGGACAGATCGTAGAGTTCGCGGGTCTCCGGATATTCGCGGTGCGGTTCCCAGCGATAGATCAGTTTCCAATCGCCGGCGCGGACCGAGGCGGCGGGGATGAGGTGCGGGAACCAGGTGAAGAGGGTGACGCGCTCCAGTTCGCCCTTCTGCTCGAGCACGGGCAGGAAGGAGATGCCGTCCACGATGTGGCTCTCCGGCTTGGCCACCCCGAGCGCGTCGAGGATGGTGGGGTAGAGATCGATGGAGCCAACCACGGCGTCGCTGACGCTGCCCCCCTCGATGTGTCCCGGCCAGCGGACCATCAAGGGAACACGCTGTCCGCCCTCGTAGATGCGACCCTTCCCCTCGCGGAGCGGAGCGTTGTTGGTCGGGGCCTCGGGGCCGGCCCACTTGCGCCAGTCGGCGATGAAATCGTACTTCGGGTGACCCGGCTTGATCTTGGACAGCTTGGCGTCGTCGAGCGTGTTGCTGTGGGTGTTGCCGCCATTGTCGGAGTAGAAGATGAACAGGGTGTCGTCCGTCAGACCGAGCTGGTCCAGCTTGTCGAGCACCCGTCCCAGGCTCTCATCGACACTCTTGAGCATGGAAGCCATGATGGGGTTGCGCTGCTCGCCGCGGGGATCGGTCTTCTTGGCGAACTCGGCGGTGTAGGCTTCCTTGTGACCCCAGGGACCGTGGACGCCGTACTGCCACAGGTTCAGGAAAAAGGGTTCGTCGCGATGGGCGTCGAGAAACTTCAACGCCTCGTCGGTGAGGCGATCGGTGATGTATTCCCCGTCGGGTCCGTCGGTGATGTTGCCGACCCGATTCTGTCCGCCCGGTCGTCCGTCGGGCTTCACGCCATAGGGCGAGAAATAACTCGGCGGTCCCGGATCGGGCGCGCATTGCCAGGTGGTCTCGAATCCGTGGTGATCGGGCCGATATTCGGCCGTCAGGCCGAGGTGCCATTTTCCGAAATGCCCGGTGCGGTAGCCGGCGTCGCGCAGCACCTCGGCGAGGGTGACGATGCCGGGATCGAGGTAGTTTTTGCTGTTGGCATAAATGAACTGGCTGTTGGGCGAGGCCTTGGCCGGGTAGGGCGAGGCGCCTTCCTCCGCCGGCGGCTGGTGACCGCTGGCGCTGGTGACCCGGTGCCGCGAGGAATACTGACCGCTCAGGATCGATGCCCGTGTCGGCGAGCAGAGCGGCACGGCGTAGGCGTCGGTGAAGCGCATCGAGAGTTTCGCCAGCCGCTCCATGTTCGGTGTCTCGTAGTATTTCGAACCGTAGGCGGAGGAGTCCATCCAGCCCATGTCATCGACGAGAAAAAGAACGACGTTGGGCTGGCGATCTCCGGCGATGAGCGCGGGAGCCGCCCCGAAAATGAAGGCGGCGAGGATGGCCGCATAGATGGCGCGTTTCATGAAACTTGATCGGTCCGGATTGGCCCTTCGGCAAGCGGGAGCCTCGCGGCATCTCGAAAAGCGCCCTATTCCGGATACGCCCGCGCCACCGCCTCGTGGAAGGCTTTGCGCACCTCGCCGGTGCCTTCGACCATCACATTCTGAATCATGAGGATGACCACGAGCTTCCTCTCGGGGTCCACCCAGCCGTGGGTGGCGAAGGCGCCCCCGTGCCCGTACCCCGTCGCCGAAAAACCCTTCACAATCATCTGATCGGGTCGATTGCACATCCAGCCCAGGCCGTAGGTTAGCTCCGTGTCGCCCGCGTCATGCGGGCGGGTCATCTCGGTGATGGCGGCCTCCGAGACGATCCGTTTCCCTTCCCAGACGCCGCCGTCGAGGATCATCTGGTAGAATCGCGCCATGTCCGCGGCGGTCGAGAACAGGCCGCCAGAGGGCTCGGTCATCCGCCGCACCCCGGCGTCCGAGGTGTGGAAGGGATTGTATCCGCGCTCCAACGACTCTCCGCCCTCGGACGTCTTGTAGGCTTTGGCGATGCGCGCGCGCAACGCGTCGTCGGGATGAAAAGCGGTGTCGGACATGCCCAGCGGATCGAGGATTCTCTCCCGCATCAAGACATCGAACGGCTTCCCGGACACGATCTCGGCGACGCGTCCCGCCACCGTGATGCCGAATCCGTATTCGTAATCCGCGCCCGGCTCGAAGGACAGCGGCGCCTTCACCAACTGATCGACGTAGCCACGCAGTGACTGGGCGCCATCGTTGGCTTTGCGCGGGGGAAACTGAAGACCCGAGGTATGCGACATCAGATCGCGCAGGGTGACCGGTCTCGCCGGGGCTTTGCCGTCGGCCAGTTTCATCTTCCCGATGGCGGGCAACCAGGTGGCGGCGGGCTCGTCGAGGGAGAGTTTGCCCTCATCCACCAGGGTCATGATGGTGGTGACGCTGACCGACTTCGTCATCGAGGCGATCCAAAAGAGGGCGTCCTTCGTCATCGGCGTTCCTTGCTCCCGGTCGGCGAGACCGACCGCCGCGTGATGGGCGAGCTTGCCATCTCTCATCACCAGCGTAACCGCGCCGGCCGTGTGACCCGCCTCGATCTGGGCCTCCATGGCCGGGATCACCGCCGCGAGCGGATCGGCCACGGCGGGTTCTTTGGCCCCGACCGGGGTCAGGCACAGGATGACGGCATGAAGCGACGACAGGAACAACGTTTTCATGAGCGGAAGGATGGGGTTTGGGGATGGATGTGGCATTTCTCCTACCAGAGTCGCCGCCCCTTGACGACAGAAACCTCTTCGCCCCCCCCCTCCTCATCGCGACACCCGACCGATCTCGACCAGGGTGCCGAATAGTTGCGCCGCCGCGTCGGCTCCCTCCAACACATGGAATTCGTCGAACACCGCGTAGCCGGCCGACGTGGTGAGTCCGAACTCGATCTGGAACTGATACTCGTAGTCGTTGACGACGAGACTCTGACTGGCGACAGGATCGACGATGCGGACAAAGTCGGCGGATGCCCAGGCGTCCCCGGTGTTGACCGTGTTGACGAGATCGAAGGAGAAAGTGAAATCGGGACGAAAGACCACCCCGTTGATCGACAGGTCCAGCTGAATGGTCAGATCGACACGATCCGCTCCCGTGTTCGAGAGAATCGTGCCATTGAAATAGGAGAGTACGCCGATCTCGAACGCCTCATCGGGACCGATTCCCGCGAACTCGGATCCCTGAAACGCCAGGCGACTCTGGTCGGTGCGTCCCGCGTTCCCCGTCGGCAACAGTTCGCCCCAGGCGAAAGTCTCGCCCGGTCCCGACTGGTCCAGGCTGGTGACCATCCGGGAAGATCCCCCGGCATTGGCGAATACGCCCGACGTTCCGCCGCCGGCCTCGAATGGCGTCACGGGGATGGACCGCGTGGTGACGGGACTCGGCTGATAATAGGGTGATCCGACGGAGACCGCGCGAGCCTCGATGTCGGCTCCGGCGGAGAAATTCTCACGGCTCAGCACAAAGGGAAGCTCGTAGGGCAGCCAATCTCCCGTGCCACCGACACGATACTCGAGCCGGGAATGCTCGTCGGGATTGGGATTGAACAAAGCCACTTCCACCTCCCGATGGTGGAACATGCCGAAAGAGTCGTGGCTCGGCTGAATCACCGGGGTGGTCAGCGCGACGGGTTCGGCTTCATAACGCTGATCGGCTTTGGCGCTGTCTCCCCAGCGATCTCCACTAGCCACCACCTGTGCGGAAAGCACCGATCCCGGAGCCACGGACACCGGCCCCGTGTAGTCGCGCCACTCCCCGTAATCGACGGCATAGACCAGCTTCGACGAGTTCCCAGGATTCGGATTGGTCAGGGAGATCGGCAGATCGAACTCACGAAAATCATAGAGTCCCCCCGACCGGGAGAAACGCGGCGGCGCCAGAGTCCAGGTGGGCTGGGTGACCGTGGTCGCTTCCGGCAGGCCCGCTCCCGAATCGTCGCCGGGCAAGGCGACCACGAACTCGGTCGCGCCCGGCCCATGTGACACCGAGCGATCCTCGTAATCCCAGATCCAGGATGATTCCTTCGCGTAGGAAAGAACCCGTTGGCGGGACTCCACCGGGGCGGCGATCTCAGCCAAAGAGTCATCGAGCGTGAACGCCCGCACCGCCCCGACCCCGAAGCCATCTAGCACCAGACGCCTCCGCCCCGCGTCCCAGACGACTCCGATCTGATCCGCCGACAACACCACCGCGAGACGGGGATCGACGAAGGAAGACGCGAGGCCCGGTGTGAGGGTCGCGTTTTCCGCGCTGACGGTGGATTTGAGTCGGACGATGACTTCGGCTGGCGACTTCACCTCGGCGAGCGAACCGCCCATTGCCAGGTAGGCGCCGACCGCCCGGTTCAGGGTATCGACATCCGACACCAGCTTCTGGCGCGCGGATCGTTCGGAAAGCCCGCCCATCGAGACAGCGGCAAAGGTCCCCAACATACCGAGGACGGCGAGAGTGATGACGACTTCAACAAGTGAGAATGCGCGAGTTTTCATGGCCAGAACGGGAGGGATCCGGCTCGAAATTATCGCAATTGATTATAAAAACAACAAATTTCGCATATTTCTGAATTGTTTTCGCGAGCATTCGCACTATTGAGTGGCGAGGCAATCGGATTCGGGCGCAAGCGTGCCCGAGAGCGGAGAGCGGGCGCCATGGTGAGGTGGCGTAGCGGCCTCATCGACCGGAGCGGGCGAGACGCCCGCGTTCCCAGTGCGGGACCATGCCCGGGTCAACAGGGTCAGGTCGCGGACCCGACCCTGTTAGATGGCACGGGTGTCACTTCGCGAACATCGCGTGGCCGCGGTCGCCGCCACTGAGGACGTAGGCGACGAGGTCGAGGACTTCCTCTTTTTTCAACATGCTCAGCAACATCGGCGGCATGGGGGATACCTTGGACAGCTCGATGCTCTTCACCACCTTGCGGTCCACGTTTTCCCGCTGGTTGGGATCGGAGAGGTCGGTGTTGAGAGTCACGTTGTCACCGCTCAGGTTCACCACCACGCCGGAGACGGTGGTGCCGTCGTTCCGCGTCACCACGATGGGGGCGAACTGCTCGTTGATCTCCTTGCTCGGGTTGATGATCTGGTCGAGGAAATCGTGCGGGCTGTAACGCCCGCCGGACCCGGTGAGGTCGGGGCCGGTCATGCCCCCGGCGTTGCCGAAACGGTGACAGGCGTAGCAGGCGGCGGCGGAGAACATCTTCCGCCCATTCTCGAAATCGCGTTCCTTCAAACCGGTCTCGGCGGCGGCGCTGAGTTCCTCGAGGGTCCATAGGGTCGGCGTCCGGCCGGCGAAGATGGCGCCGACGTTCTCGATGGCCGATTTGCGCTCGGGCTTTTGGGCGATGAGGGCGGCGTGCGCGGATTTCTCGGCCTCGGTGAAGGTGGCGAGACTGTCGTTGCGGATGAACTCGATGAACTTCTCGAAGCTGGCGCCGCCGCGGTAGTTGGCGGCTTTGAGGAACCACTCCAGTTGCTGCTTCCGCAACTCGGGAGTCCAACCGGTCTTCAGGAAACGGAGACTGCGGGCGTATTCCATCTGCGGCTCCTGGCTCTCGGCAGCGGCGATGAGGGCCATGCCTTTGGCGGCGGTGTTCGGCGCCTGGAGATGGGCGAGGGTCTCGGTGAGGAGCCAGTTTTCCTCGAAGTTGTCCGCGGGATAGGAGGGATCAAGCTTCGCCACCAAGGCTTCGATGACAGTCGGGGCGGGATCGCCGAAGCGAGTGAGCACGATCTGCAGGGTGCGGACGTAGGCGAGCCGATCAGGATGGGAGAACCCGGCAAAATCAAGCTCCAGGAGGGAGGCGAGGATGCGGTCGCGGGTGGCGGTGTCGATGGTGTGGCCGGTCTCGGGGCGCTGGCTCGGGGCCACGCCGGTGACGCGTGCCAGGGCCATGAGCGCGGGGATGCGTTTGCCGGGTGTGGTTTCGGCGAGGGCTTTGTCAGCCCACTGATCGGCGGGCTGATGCTCGATGGCGACGCGCGCGGCCCAGGCGACGAAGCGGTCGGCGTGATCGAGATGCGGCCAGGCGGCGGTGAGGGCTTTCGGGTCCGCTTTCCCGTGGAATTTCTCCAGGTCCCGACGCAGTTGGACCAGGGGCGAGGGAGTCGATGAGGTCTCGGGAAGCGGCGAGGTGTCCTCCCCACCGGCATAGGTCACGCGGTAGAGCCCCGACTGCACGCGGCGTCCGCCAATGGCGAAATACATGGCGCCGTCTCCGGGATGGATGATGGCGTCGGTGACCGGTAAGGGTGCACCGGTGATGAATTCCTCCTTGGTGCCGGTGTAGCTGGCGCCGTCCTCCTCCAGATGGATGGCGTAAACTTTGCCCCAGCTCCAGTCGAAGGCGTAGAAGGCGGATTGGTATTTGGCGGGAAACTTCGCGCCGTAGCCGAACATGGCGCCGGTGGGCGAGCCGGGGCCGATGTTGACCGCGGCGGGAAGGTTGTCGGGGTAGAACTCGGGGTATTTCCCGGCCCCGTTGCGCCAGCCGTATTCGCCGCCGCTAACGACGTGATTGACCCGCGTGGGCCGATACCACGGGGTGTTGAAGTCGTACTCCATGTCGGCGTCGTAGGTGAACAGCTCGCCGTCGCGGCTGACGCCGGCGTCGTAGATGTTGCGAAAGCCGGATGCGAAGATCTCGAAGTTCTTTCCGTCGGGATCGACGCGGTAGATGATGCCGCCGGGGGCGAGGACGTGGCGGTTGTGGCCGCGTCCGTCCGGCATGCGGGGCAGCAGGTGGTCGTCGCCCCAGACTTTGGCGACGGGGGAATCGGGCGCGGTGCCGTCGATGGGACCGCCCTCGATGACGGCATTGTTGCCGGTGATGAGGTAGAGGGCCTCGCCATCGGGGGTGGGCATGACGGCGTGGACGCCGTGGTCGCTCTTGGAGTCGAAGGCCTTCAACAGTTCGACCCGGTCCAGCTCGTCGTTGCCGTCGGTGTCGGTGATCCGGTAGAGGCCGCTTTGCGCCTGCTGCTCGTAGTCGTTGACCCCCGCGTAGAGCGCGCCGAAGGCGAAGACCATGCCGTTGATGGCGCGGATGTTGACCGGCACTTTCTTCACATCGGCCTGCCGAAGTGGCTGTCCGGCGGCTGGCGGATCGAAGCGGTAGAGATCGCCGTATTGGTCGGAGGCGTAGACGCGGCCTTTGTCATCGTGACAGAGCGCCACCCAGGAGCCCTGCTCGCCGCCGGGCACGGAGTAGAGGAGCTCGACCTGGAAGCCATCCGGCACCTTGATGCGATCCACCGGTGTGGCCTTGTTTTCACCGATGGCGGGACCGACTTCGGCGGGGCGTTTCGGAGGGGCTTTGGCCTGCGGTTTGGCTTTCGCATTCGGTTTCGCCTTCGGCTTGGCGTTGGGTTTCGGCTTGGGTTTCCCAATTTCCTGGGCATCGGAGGGAAGGTCGGCCTTGGCGAAAGGGGTCACGCCGCCTTCGGGGAGGATCTTGAGACGGATGTCCTTGATCTGGACCTCCATGGCGGGGCCGCGATGCACCTGGAAGGCGAGGATTCCCTCGAGGGAGCGGCCGGCCTCGTCGTAGTCGGCCAGCTCGATGGTGATTTTTCCATCAAGTTTATGGGTGATGTGGTTGCCCTTGGCAATGACGGTGTAGTCGTGCCATTCGGCGACATCGACCGCGACGGGGTCGCGTTCGGCCACGAGCCATTTGCGGGCGTCGGGATCCACGACCACGCTCTGGCCGTTCTGGACCACGATGCCGCGACCGCGTTCGTGATAGACCATGGCGTTGTTCGCCGCCGTGGGATGCACATCGCACTGGTAACCGCCGACCGACCATTTCCCGTTTTCGGGCAGCTCACGGGACCGGTATTGAATGCCGGAGTTGTTGCCGGTGACGCGGATTTTCGCGTGAAGCTCGAAGTTTTTCAGCGAGCCGCCGCGCCAGATGAGGAACTGGTTGTAGTCGAGATGCTCCGGCCCCTTGGTCCGCCCGGTGATGGCGCCGTCCTCGACGGTCCAGAGTTCGGGATTGCCATCCCAGCCGGTGAGGTCCTTGCCGTTGAAGAGGGATTGGAAACCGTCGTCGTCCTGGGCCGAGAGCGGCGCCTGGGCTAGTAGAAGGGCGATGAGCGAGAGCTGGTGGATTTTCATGAGAGGGGTACGAAGAGAGCCCCGGATCATAGGGTATTCCGGAGCGGATCGGCAATGAACGAGTTGCGGAAAATGCTGGCAAGGCCCGCGATGCCGCTTTGCCGTTCCGTACCCTCCGGCAACGTTGTCATCCGATTCTTCGACATTTCTGAATCCGAACACGGCGCAGCCGCGAACTCCTTGGATACCGTGTTTGACCCATCCAAGTCCCGCCCTCTCCCACTCCGATGGCTTCTTCCGCTCACTCTGGCCGGGTTTTTCGCTTCCTGTGCGCACACTCACATCGGCGAACCGGTGGTCAGTCGCCCCGAAGCCGGGAACAAAGCTTCGCCACTCCCTTTCACTATCGAGCGTGACCTCGTCTACACGCCCGACGACTGGCCCACGCGCCAGGTCGGTGATCTCTACCTCCCCGACCGGGAAGCCAGCGGCGATCTGCGCCCGGCGGTGCTGCTGATTCATGGCGGTGGTTGGTCCGAGCCCGAGCGACGTTTCCAGATGGCGAGCATTGCCGAGAAACTGGCCGCCCGGGGCTACGTGGTTTTCAACACCACCTACCGACTCTCCCCGACGTGGACCTGGCCGGCGGCCGTGAACGATCTCCGGCAGGCCTTGCGCTGGATGGTTTCCGAGTCCGGCGAACGCGGGATCGATCCGGACCGGCTCGCGACCTTCGGCTATTCCGCCGGGGGTCACCTCGCCGCCCTTCTCGGGCTCGATCCTGGTCCCGACCAGCCGGAGGTCAAGGCCATCGTCGCCGGCGGCGCGCCCTCGGACCTGACGCTCTACGAGGGAGGCGCCCTGGTGCCGCAGTTCATGGGCGGATCGCGGGAGGAGAAACCGGATGCCTATCGTCTCGCCTCCCCGGTGAACCACGTCGATGCCGGGGATCCGCCGGTGTTTCTCTACCACGCCGCCAACGATCATCTCGTGCCACCCGTCCACGCCGAGAGCCTCTACACCGCCCTGGCCGAGGCGGGCGTGCCGCGCGAGCTATTCTGGATGGAGGGGCGGAATCACGTAACGGGGTTCCTCTTCGAGGGCGAATCGGAAGCCGCGGCCATCGCCTTTCTCGACCGCGTCCTGTCCGTTCGTTGAACTACCCGTCGAGCGCCGCGGCGAATTTCCGCAACTCTCTGACCGCGGGGCTGTCCTCACCCACGCGAAAAGCCATGCCCACCACCGCGGGATCGGGCGGAGGATCAAGCGGAAGAAAAATCAGCCGACCACCGGCGATGTCCATGGCCCACTCGGCGGTGATCGCAACACCGCAACCGGTCTCGACCGCCGCCATCAGGCTGGTGCCGCTGTCGCATTCCTCGACGATGCGGAGGCGATCCACCCGCCCGCCAAGCACCCGCCGGAGCAGCTCGTGGTAGTCGGGGTAAAGCTCGCGCGCATAGACGACGAATCGCTCCTCGTCCAACTCGTCCATGCTCACTTCCGATCGCTCCGCCCAGCGATGAGTCGTCGGCACGACAATGCCGATGGGAAAACTCCGCAACGGCTCGAACTCGATGCCCACCAGGGCCGCCGCCACCTGCTTGACCAGGAAGGCCACGTCGAGATTTCACATTGACGGAATACCCCAGTAATAACGTAGTCTAGATCATACTTATCCCATCACATGACACGCCAACATCTCATTCTATATCTAGCGTTTTCGATTTCGGCATTCTTCCCAATACAGCCTGTGACGGGACAGGATCAAGCGTTGACCAAGCTACCTCTTGCTGTCAGCCTCATCGCATCCGAGGATACCACCAAGGAGGCGGACGTACTGGCCGCCGCTCTGTCCAATGGTCCGAATCTGGTTTCAGTACTGGAGCGCGGACAATTAGTCGAGATCATCCAGGAAGGTGTCATCACGAGCTCGACGTTCGCCCGCTTGGAGAGCGCACCCTTGATTCTCATACTCGAGTCCTTTGAGTTCGAATCCCGTCGGATTCTGGCCACGCGAGCTGTGAATCGGGATACCAGTAGAATCATCTGGTCAGATTTCTTCCCAGACTCCACCGACCTCGATGACTGGAGCTCGCAGATAAAGGATAAGTTGGCGCAAAGCAGGAACGCACCCCGTAATCTTGGCACTATCCGGGTTTCCATCAAATCATTGCACCTCGAATCCGAGCCGGATTCACCGCGTTCCAGGTTCGAAAGTTCGCTTCTCTCGTCCCTGGTAATCAAGGCGCTGGGAAACTGGCCGGAGTTGGAAGTAGTCGAGAGGCTCGATCTTGGCCAAGTCGAGTTCGAAAGGTTTCTGACTCGATTCGACCACTCCGGGGAACAGGAGGCCGATATTTCGGTGTCCGGCGCATTCCAGATCACGGGAGAGTCTGGCGCCATCAGATTAAACATCCTGAACAATCGCAAGGCGCATTCCTTGACCACCAATTTTTCAACGGATCATGGTGGTGTGGTCGAACTGGCAAGACGAATAGCCGAGTCGATAGCTGAGACGGCCGAAGCTCGGGAGGCGGCGGCACCTGGAGAGGCGCGATATACCGAAATATTGGGTCCTTCCGAAGCACGGTATTTTTTCGATGAAGCGAAGCGAAATTTTCGACTCGGTCTCTATTCCCTCGCGACAAGGCACGCCGAATCGGCTCAACTGATCGATCATACAGGCAACCCGGGCTTCGAAGGTCTTCGCATCCAAGCCAACTTTCTGCGCCTTTTTCCCGGACTCCCCGGCATCCCTGAGCAGACATATCTACCCCAGATCAAGAGTCCAGACGGCAGGATACACGCCCTCGATCTATGGGAATTCCATCAATCCGAACACGGCTCCATTTTCGATCCCACGCGAGAAGATTGGGAGGTGATCAATTTGACAATCCTGGATCTCGCCGATTTCATCGAACGACATGACAACCGGGAAAATACCCATCATCGGACTCTCCTAAAGCAAGAACTTCGCCGTATCCGATACCTTCTGGATCCCTTTCTCGAAAATATGATATGGTCCAGCTACGGGCGCGCGAAACAGTCGAACTTCGCAGAAGGCAGCACAGAACTTCTCGAAATGGGGCGAAACCTCACGAAATTGAACGCTTTACAGCAGAAAGCCCACCCTGATTTGAACATAGGAATGGGCAACCCTTTCAGCTCTGCGGCCGTAATGCCCGCCAGCTCAGAGGCCGTTACTTCTCTAAACAATGAGCTGTATCCCGACCAGCTCAGCGAACTTCGGAGCCTACCCGTCTCCAAAGCAGTACTTCAAATCCATCATTTTTCTCTGCTTCGCAACAAAATCCTGAAATTCTTAGGACTCACCCGATCCGATAACAGTTCGCGTATGGCCGGCCAAGAATTTGCCGAGGATGCGTTTGTGGGATTTGCAGGAGGCGCGCCTATCACCCCACGAACCCTGTTTCTTGAGGCGACCGCACCACATGATGACGCTTTTGAATGCCTTCGCATCGTTGATCGGGCCTTTATGGAGATCCAACTGGAGGAGCCTGGCGAAGCTAGACGGAAAGCCTTCGCCAGAGCCCGGACAACTCTTAACGACCAAGCTGCACACCTTGACGAATTGGGACTCCTAGGCACGTACGCGACCTTCCTACTTCAGATTGACATGAATCGCCATCTGGAAGGCGGTTTCTTTGATCCCGATAATTCCACACTAGATTATTGGCGAGGACTTCACCAAGCAGCCTATCGCAGACCGATCAGCGGCGAGTGGTCTTTCACCACCATGCTACGCTACCTGGTGGAAAATGGAAAAATTACAATAGATCAGCCCGACCAGGCTCGAAAAATCCTGGCCTTCCTTTTTGAAGATGCAAAATCGTACAACCAACGTGTGGCCGAAGATCGAAGGATCAATGAATCCTACCTTGAGAGTTTCCAACAGGGATTGAGAGAACCTGTCAAAAAAATCGAAGGCCTTGATGATATCGGAACAGAAGAACACCTGCGCATTCCTTTCACAACCTATAGCTATTGGGGCGCACCCACGCTTGCCAGTCACATTGCGGCCCCGGAGGCTTTCTTACTAAAACATGACATTCGAGACCAGAATAGGGATGCAGATAGTGGCGTAGCCATCTTCAAATACGGACAACACTTCAGTTCCGATTTCATCGACATGCCCCGTTCCGTCTCCGATTTGTTCTTCGAATACGGAGAGCACGGTGCGCTCGATGTTCGAGAAGACAAGATTCTCATCGGGGCACCAGGCGCTGTAGCCATCTATGATCGTAAGTCGAAGGAATGGGGCGTTACCCAACACACCTTTCTACGTGACAAAAAAGGTTTCACATTTGTAGGCAATCACCTTGTCAGCTATCTCGGATCAGAGTTCGATGGCTCCTACGGAGAATCGACTGTGCATGGGCTGTACGGTCTACAACTCGATTCAGGAGAAGTCACCGCCCTGATCGACACGAGTCGCCGTCCGCCAATCCACGCGGGTGATTGGGCTTCGAATCTTCGCTTCGTGCCACCCATCGTGGCAGGCAAAAACAGTGCGTTCGTTCTACGAATTCACGGATTTCCTACCAAGCAGGAATTACCGTTGAAGCTGTGCCGATTTATGACCGCAGATCCAACGATCCCACCAATGCCCTTGGACATGCAAATTCCGATGAAATCGCACCATTACTCTACCGGGGTAACGACAAACGACACCACCACGATTCTTCTCCAAAATCGGCTGAAGCGAAATATGCAGAAGGACGACCCTGAAGATCGCTTCCAAGTGGCAGCGATATCGCGAAGACCAGGGCAGCAGGGAATTCAATGGGTTCTTGATTCGGATTACGACAGAACCTATGATCTTGAGGCATACCCTTCATTCGCTAACTTCAATGAAGGCAAAACGCAACCGCTGTACAGCTTTCCGTCGGATCATACCCTTATGGGGACTTCCTCGAAGCTGAATCCGTCGATCTGGTATGATGGTCAACAGTTGCTCTTCCTTTCGGGACAACTCACTCAGGACGGTCGACGACTCCTCTACGTGTGGCGCTCGCCTTCGCAGCGCTACCCGATACGGATCGCGGTTGCCTTCGATTCCTTTTCACCGGGCGAAGGAAAAAATTACACGCAAGAGGATGCCGACCGCTACAATAAACTGGCCCGCGATACGATTCGAAACATCTCGATCCACAAGAACCTGATGTTTTTCGAGTTCGCCTACGGATTCTTTGTCTTCGATATGCAGAAACTCCAGGACCACTTGGAAAGTCGGACTCCTCTACAGGGGAGGAGCAAGGAGTCCCCGCAAAATCCAGAGCGTTGAGTCGGTTCGCCGGTACCGTCTGCCCATCGCGGTTCTCAGGATGGCGCAGGGATCAGCGCACCAGGATCGGCACCAACCTTTCGGCAAGCATACTGCCGGCATTCTGGAGGGCGGATTTCGCGGCGATGTTTTCTGAAAGATCGATCGCCATAGAAGTCTGTCGATCAACCCGCAGGTCGGCCTTATCATTCTTGCTTGAAATCTTGATCTCCACCCGAGCGCGACAGGAAATCAGGTTTGCCCGGCGGCCAGCCGCCTCGCTGAACGCCTCGCCATGAACCACAATATCGGCCTCCTCGATGGAACTGGTGAGAGGAAAACCCACGTCCTGAAGCGTTTTCAATATCTCGGTCTCAGCCGCGGGATCCGGCACGGTACGGCTGAGATGCTCCTCGGGAATCTCCACGAACACCAGGGGAAGTTTGTTCTTCTTGTCCACCAGTTTCCGGAGGCGCGAAATCCTCTCCTCGGCCGATTCCACGTCGGCAACCAGATTGGCTCGCTGCGCCTTCAGGATCTCCGCCACCTTTTCCCGCAGCAATTCAACACCGGAGGCGAATCCCTCGCTTTGCACATACTTCACGTTGGCCCCGAACACGCGACTGGTCTCCGTGCTAATCACTTTGGCAACGACGTAATCTTGCTTGCCGGAGGCGAACAGCCTACCGGTGATCAGCACCTTGGCTCCTGTCATTCTACCCAAGGCCACCGCATCGTCGGTGGAGACCGCCCCGGAAAGGCTCAATTCCGTCTCGCCAAGCAAGGTTTCCAAGTCGGCCCGTTCCACCAGGATGATTCCCTCTTCCGAGGAAAGAAGGCCGGTCAGCAGGTTGGAAGCCTCTTTCCCGCTGCTACCTTCGTCTTCCCCGCATACAAAATCGAGGACAGCCACCGAGAGCAGATCCTTCTCCGCGCCCGAAGTGGTAAGTCCGGCAAATTGCAGGATTCCAAGCGCAGCCAATAGTATTCCCAATATATTTGTCTTCATTTTCTTCACGGGGTTATTCCTTCGCTTTCTTTCCGGCTGGAACGGTTTCCTCGCTGAACCAGCCCACAAATCGCCGCTGCAACTCCGGATCCCATTCCAAAGTATCCAACAATTCAGGGCGTATCGTCAATACCCAACCTCCTGTGTCATTCGCCACCGGTTTGATTTCGGAGGAATCGCTGGAGGCGTCGAGTCGAATGACCCGCTTCCACCGAAGTCTCCCGGAGTCACTTGCTTCGAATACCCCGCCCTCGGTGATCAATAGAGAATTCCCGACCACCCTCTCCTCCGATACCTCGGAGCTGAGCGGGACTATCTTGACGCCATGCGCACGGAGGGGAGTCAACCATTTCTGCTCGGCAGCCTCTCCCTCCAGGAAGATGGTCAAGTCTCCAAGTTTCTCAAGCATTCCAGGTACTTCGAGTTTCAAAAGAAAGGTATCAACAAGCCGACTCTTGTTCTCGCGCTTACACCACAGCCGGAACAAGAAACTCGACGTCCTTTGGCGATAGTCCCGATCTGACAGGGCGTGACTCACCTCAACCGCGTTTTCATCCGGGCTCACTATGCCTTCCGCGATCACCTCGCCCTTTATCAAGGGCATCGCGGTTTTCCCCGAAACCTGGTAGACGTCCAGCACTAAATCGAACGGCACCTCTCCCAGCCCGATCAACTTCCATCGAACGGAATCCAAACTACCTTGGAATCGGGAGATTCGAGACAACTCCAACGAATCCTCCTGGCGAACTAAGCGCGTCAATTCAGCCCCCTTGGGGGAACCGTCCTCACCCCCACTTGCGGTCTCCGAGTATAGCGCGGAGATTCCAACGGCAACCAAGATCGGGAGACTCTTCATGGAGTTGCTCTAGAGAACCGGGCTAAAGGCCACTTCGAATTCATTACGAAATTTCAGCAACCGAGAAACCGCGCCTCGAGGGCTTCGTAGCCGTTGAGGCGCGTGTATTTCGCCTCGTGCTCGATGTGCGGAGTCACCGAGAGGATCTCAATGGACCCAACCCTGTTGACCAGTTCATGCAACAGGGTACGAACGATGAGCCGGGCGTGGGGCGCGCCGAGACAGAGGTGGGCGCCGAAGCCGAAGGAGAGGTGCGGATTGGGCTTGCGGTCGAGCCGGATGTCTCCGGGTTCGTCGAAGACGGTCTCGTCGTGATTGGCAGAGTTCCAACACAGGGACACGCGCCCGTCGGCGGGAACGGTGGAGCCGTGCACGTCGGTCTCGACCGGGCAGACTCGGCCGATGTGGGTCAGCGGCATGAAGACGCGGAAAAATTCCTCGGACGCGAGCACGATCCGTTTGGGATCTTCGCGCAGGAACTCGAGTGATTCGGGGTGCTCGCCGAGGTGGGCGATGATGGAGGAGATGCTGTGAATGATGGTGTCGCGCCCGCCGGCGAAGGTGAGATTTCCGAAACCCATCATCTCCTCGCGAGTCAGCTTTCGCCCCTGGTAGGTCGCCTGGGTGAGCGCACTGAAGAAGTCCTCACCGGGGTCAGCCTCGGCACGGTCGAACCGGGCCTGGAGGTAATCTTCCAGCTCGGTGCCTTTCTTGAACGGACCGCCAGTGACTTTGAAAACGTGGATGCCCCAGCCGATGTAGATCTCGGCCTCGGACTCGGGAACGTTGAGCAGGTAGGTCAGGGCGCGCGACTGGATGGGCAGGGAAAACTCGTTCACCACTTCCAGCGAGTCGCGTTCCAGAGCCGCGCTAACCATTTCCCGCACCAGGGTCTCGACTTTCCCGATCATTTCCGGCTGCTTGGCGCGCTGGAAGTAGGGTTCGGCGATGGCGCGGTATTCGGTGTGCTCGGGCGGATCGGTCTCGATGGGCAGTTGTCTCATGCCGCGTACATCCTCCTCCGAGGGGATGGGCACCCGGAATGGCGCGTCGGAGGAGTAGGTCGCCCAGTCCTTCGCGGCCTCGCGCACATCGGCGTGGCGGAGGATCATGGTAATCTCCTCGCCCCGGAAGGGGCAACGCAGGACGGGGCCGGCTTTTCTCGCCTCGGGAAAGGGATCGCGGAGGGGTTGGTCGTTGGAGTTCATGGGCCAGGTTCAATCTAGCGGATTTCCGAAAGCGTCCACCTCCGTTTTCGCCGCCGGGGACAGGGGTTCCCCCATTTGGGCGTCGATCAGCGAGCGCAACCTCGCCTTCGCCGCCTCGGCCTCCGGGGAGAGTCCGCCGACATCGAGGGCCTCCTCGCGAAAGCCATCCCCGGCGATGTCGAAAAAGCGCCCGTCGGCGAACAGTTTGAAGCGGTGATCGAGCGCGAAGACATGGCGGGTGTAGCTCTCCTTGTCCCAACCGGGCCGGGGATCGTACCAGAAGAAAGCCGCCTCGCGTCCCCGCGCCCGGTCGGCTTTTCCGAGCAACCGCGGGGCGAAGCTGAGGCCATCGGTCACCCAGTCGTCAGGCACCCGGGCTCCGGCCAGCTCGGCCAGAGTGGGCAGGAAATCCGAGGCGTCGATGAGATCGTCCGTCGTCTGTCCGGCCGCGATCACGCCCGGCCAGCTCGCGATCAGGGGCACGCGGATGCCGGTCTGCGCCGGGGTCGCCTTGCCGCCGCGGATGCTTTCCCCGCGAAAGACGGACTCGACGCGCCGGTCGGTCCCGTTGTCGCTGTAGAAAAGGATGAGGGTCTTTTCCCGCAACTCCAGTGCGGCGATCCCATCGACAAGTCCGCCCACCATCTTGTCCATGTAGGCCACCATGTCGGGGAAATAATCGACGCTCTCTTCCAGTTGACGCGTGGGATCGGCGGTCCAGATCGGAGAATCCGGCGTGGGCACCATGGGCCAATGCGGGAGCGACATGGCGTGGTAGACGAACATCGGCGCGCCGTCATCCCGGTGCCGCCGCATGAAGTCGAGGATGAAATCCACCGATGTGTCGGGTCCGTAACCGCCCGCGACCGGGCCGACGATCTCCCCGTCGCGGTCGTAGGTCGGGGCCGCGTAGCGCGATCCCTTTTCCTCGGTGTGCCGGGCATGATAGAGGGACCATTCATCGAAGCCGGAGTCCTCGACCTTCATGCCGATGCCGCGGCGTCGCCCGGCGTTGGGAAAGTCCGGCGGATCGTAGGAGTGCAGCTGCCACTTGCCGGTGATGGCGGTGCGATAGCCGGCATCGCGCAGGAGATGGGCGAAGGTGCGCTCCCGGGGATCGAGAATTCCGAAAGCTATCCAATTTCTCTGGTTGTACTTTCCGGTCATCAGCTGCACCCGGGTGGGGGTGCACAGCGGTTGCGAGTAGGCATGGGTAAACCGGAGTCCCTCGTCCGCGAGTCGATCCAGGCGCGGGGTCGGGTAAGACTCGCCGCCGTAGCAACCCAGGCCCTCGATGCCGAGGTCGTCGGCCATGATGAGCAGGATGTGCGGCCTCTCGGCGGCGGAGGTCGCCGGAGGGCCGATGGCGATCAGGAGTATGCCGACTCGGAGAAAAGTTTGGAGCAGGAGGGACATCGGGACCCAGTCTGCCCCGAGACCGCGCCCCGATCAAGGCTCGGGCTGGCAATCCCGGTTCACTCGGCGCTGAGCAGGCCCGACAGACCGCCGAGGATGTCGAGCTCCTCGAGTTCGATCTGGAGACGCTCGATCAGACGACGGAGATCGTCGCCCGCCGCGGCGGGATCATCCACTCCCATTGGCACGATGTCGATGAAGGGGATCCCTCCGGGACCGAACAGATCGAAGCTGCCGAAACCGGGGCGGGGGAGGCTTTGGTAAACAATTTCGAAATCCGGTTGTCCGCTGTCGCCCCAAGGATCCCAGGGCGAACGGTTTTCGATCAGGAATTCGGGCGCTTCGGTGTTGAGGAAGTCGTCGAGTGAATCCTCCAACAGATCGCCCACCGGGAAAAAGAGCGGCGCGGTGCCCATGCGGCCGACAACGTAGAACATCGACCCATCCGCCATGCGGAGGAACAGTCCCGGCACCTCGCCGGGAGCGAAGCTGAGCTGGAAAGGCGCGCCATCCGGACCGGTGACGGTGAAAACCGAACCGGTACCGGGCTCGCCCTCGTCGGCAGGAATCTCGGGAACGGTCTCGGTGACTGGTTCGCCTCCTCCTCCGGCGCCCGCGCCTCCGGGCCCGCCCGCGCCACCGGGGACCAGAGGCGGTCCCGCGTCGATGACAGTGATGGTGTCGTAGTAGAGGCTGTAGTTTCCGAGGTCGGACCGGTAGTTCGCGGTGTCGGTCGTGACGGCGCCGGCGAGCAAGTTCAGCTCCGCGTTTTCCAGATTCTGATGCTCGGCGGGCGTCAGCACCGCCACGCCATCGGCGTCGATCTGATGGATGACGAATTCATCGATCTGCTGGTTCATGGGATCGATGTTGGCTCCGGGATAGCCCACTCCATTGAGGTGAGTGCCCGCCAACTGATTCGCAGCCCGACCGGGCAGGTAAAGCCGGAGTTCCCCCGTCGGATCCGACGCCAGTACCGACTCCGCGTCGCCGCTCAAGACTCCGGTGCCGGTGGCGGTGGGATCGTCGCGACTGACCGCGATCAGGGTGTCGCCCCCGCCGCCGACTCCCTGCTGATTGAGCGCGGGATCGAGATGACCGATCATGCCGCCGGAGAGGCTGATGTGTTGTCCCGCCGTGACCTGGATATCGCCGCCGAGAGTGTCCCCGGTGCCGACGCTGAGGTTGGGCGCGGGGCTGGGGGTATATTGCCAGTCCCCGTGACCGATCTTGGCGTAGGCATTGTCGCCTCCACCGCGGGTGATGCGGAGATCCCGTTCGGCGCTAACGAGCAGATCTCCGATGAAATTTCCATCGGAGGCGACTCCGCCGTTGCCGATCTGTGCGGCGGCCCATTCGGCGGCCCCGGCGGTGAGGTCGATGTCACCTTCCGCCATCACGACGACATTGCCGGAAGCGGTCACGGAGTCGGAGTTGCGCCCGCCATTGCCGATCATGGCAATGCCTCCCTCCGCCACATCGGAAGCGCGCAGGGTGAGGTCCCCGCCGGACAGCACCCGCACTTCTGTGCCGTCTCCGCCGAGAGTGTTGCCCGGTGAGTTGAACCCTCCCATGCCGACTTGGGCGATGGCGCCATCCCCGTCACCGGCGGTCAGGCTCACGGACTGTCCGGCGATCAGCAGCACGCTGCCGGTTTTGGAGCCGTTCACCTCGTGGCCTCCGTTGCCGATCTGGGCGAAGGCGCCCCCGCCATTGCCCCCGTTGAGCGCCACGCCTCCCGAGGTGGCCACCACCTGCACGCTGCCCGCGAAAGGAGCCGTGGGAATGTCCGCGCCACCGTGGCCGATCAAGGCGAAGCTGTTCTCCGCGTCGCCGGCGTCCAGAGTCAAGCCTCCCCCATCGAGAATCACCGTCACGAAACCTGTCGCGCCGAATCGCGCGCCGAGCCCGCCGTGACCGATCTGAGTGTGGGCTCCCGCGCCGCTGTTCCCCGCAGTCAGATTGGCCCGGGCGGCATTGACGAGAATCTCACCGCTTTTCAGACCGCTGGAACCCGCGCCACCGTGCCCCACCTGGGCCGAAGCGCCGATGCCGTCGCCGCCGAAAAGCTCCAGCGTTCCACCAGTATTGATCGTCACCGCGCCGGACTTGGTGCCTCCCACCCCGGCACCGCCCAAGCCGATGCGCGCCTGAGCGTCGGCGCCCGCGCCTCCGCGCAACGTGATGTCCCCCGTGACGGTGCTCACTGAGACCTCGCTCCGCGAATCCCCGGATCCCCCCGAGCCACCGTGCCCGATCTGGGCAAATGCCCCCGGTCCGCCGCCGCCATCGATCACTACCGCGCCCGTGCCGGTCGCCAGAACGTCGACATCTCCGCTCATGTCGCCGTTGCCCAGATGACCGCCGTGACCGATGAGCGCGAAGGCGTTTTCATCCGAGCCACCGGTCAACGCCACCCCGAGGGAACCGCCCGCGGTGACCGCCACCTCGCCGGAGATCTCACCCAGCCGACCGGCTCCGAGCGAGAGTCCTCCATGGCCGATCTGGCTGTAGGTGCCATAGTCGTCGCCCCCTTGGAGCGCCACATTTCCCGACACGGCGGTCACCGAGAGGTCGCCATCGTAGCCGCCGGTCTGAGCGGTGCCGCGATAGCCGCCGTGACCGATCTGGGCGTGGGTGTAACGCCGATACTGATCGGACGAGCCGCCGCCGGTCAGGGTGATGTCGCCGTTGTCCGCGCGCACGGCGACGGCTCCGGAGAGATCGCCTTCGTTGTCACGCCCGCCATGACCGATCATCGCGTGCGCGAAATAGCCTTCGGTCCCCGCGCGCAGTTGAATCCCGCCGCCCGCCACCAGAACGCTGACATCGCCGGAGAGATCGCCGGGACCGAAGTTGCCGCCATGACCGATCTGTCCGACGGCGTAGTCGCCTTCGCCTCCCGCGATTCGCACGCCGTCGTCCACCCCGGTGCCGAGTCCGATCACGGTGACCGCTCCCGAGGCGGGGTTGTCGTTATTGTAGCCACCGCTCCCGATCTGGGCGAACGCCTGCGCGCCCGCGCCGCCGAGCACGGAGACTCCTCCCGCGCCCGAAGTGACAGAGACATCGCCGGAGAGCGCCCCGTTCACCGAGATACCGCCATGCCCGATGAGCGCGTAGGCATTGGCCTGGGAGCCGCCGCCCACCGCCACCATGCCCCCGGCGGTGACGGAAACCGCGTCGCTCATGGCGCCATTGATGAGACTGCCCGCGCCCAATCCGCCGTGGCCGATCTGGGCGTAGGCGCCGTAGCTTTCCCCTCCGGAAAGTGTCACCGAGCCCGTGGTCGATTCCACTGTGACCGCTCCGCTGTTGTCACCGGGCGTGTTGTTACCGTAGCCGCCGTGACCGATCTGAGCATGGGTGTAGCGATTGCTGGCAAACACGCCGCCACCCTCCACCCCGATATCACCGGACTCGGCCGTCACCAGGATAGCGCCCGACTTGTCCCCGTCGGCGTCGCGCCCGCCGTGACCGATCATGCCGTGGGAGAAATAGCCAGCCGTGCCAGCCGCCACCATGACGCCGACGGCGGCCACATTCACCGTCACCGCGCCATCGAGCGCCGCGACCGAATGGACGCCATCGTAACCCTGCGAGAGATGGCCCACGGTGGCGGAGCTGTAGTTCCCCTCGCCGCCCCGCACACGCAAGCCGTCGGTCGCCGCCGTGCCGGTGCTGGTCACAGTGGTCGATCCGCTCACCGATCCGTTGAGAGCAAGGCCACCATTTCCGATCGCTGCGTAGGCGTAGGTGTTGCCGCCACCCAGCACCGAGACGCCCCCGGTCCCTCCGGCTGTCACCGCCACATCGCCGGAAAAATCTCCCGCGACCCGATAGCCACCGTGACCGATCTGAGCCTGCCCGGTAACCGCGTCGCCCGCCGCCACGGAGACTGCTCCGTCAGTGGAGATCACAGTGGTGTTCCCGGAGAAGCTCCCCCCGCTGAGATAGCCGAAATGCCCGATGGTCGCGAAAACCGCCGCGCCGGTGTCTCCTCCCGACACAATGACATCGCCGTCGGCGGTCACTGTGATGTCACCCGAGTGATCCCCGTCGGCAGCGGCTCCGCCATGGCCGATAGCCGCGAAATTGTAGTCGTCGCCCCCGCCACCGAGGACGTTCACTGCCCCGCCGGCCGTCACCCGGATGTCTCCGGCGTAGCCGCGTCCCGATCCCGGACTCACCGGCACCGAGTTGTTGCCCGTGCCCGGCGTTTCGATGAAGTCGGCATTGTAGCCGCCATGGCCGAGCTGGGCGTGGGCCTGCTGGCTGTTCGTGTTGCCCGTCGTATTGCCCGGTCCCCCGATGAAGGTGACGTCCCCGCCGGCGGTCACATCAATGTCGCTTTCCGCGAACTCGCCGGGAAAATGCTGCCCGCCTCCGTGACCCAGTTGGGCGAACGCGAAATAGCCCTGTCCCGCCTCGAAACGGATGTCGCCCCCGGCATCGACGGTGATCTTTCCCCCCAAGCCGGCCAGATTGGCCCCGTCGTCGTCGTCGGGATTGTCGTAGCCGCCGTGACCGATCTGGGCGTGGCTGTTGATCGTCTGTCCCGCCCGGACCGAGAGATCGTTGCCGACCTCCACCATGATCTCGCCGGTGAGATCCATGTCACGCACCGAGGTGCGCTCGCCCCCATGACCGATCTGGGCGAACGAGGCGTAGCCGGTCTGATCCATGCCGGTCCAGCCGTTGTAGCCCACGGTGCCGACCGCGTAGTGATTCGCCTCCACCGAGAGATCATTCACGGCCCGCACCCGGATGCGTCCACTAACCGGCGAGCTGGTTCCGGTCCCGGCGTCGATGACATTGTAACCGATCTGCGAGTATTTCCGGTTGCCGGCGTCGATGCCACCGGTCACCGCGCCGCCCCAGACATGGATATCGTGGCCGGCGACATTGGTCTGCCCGGTTCGACTGGCCACCGCCACGCCGGTGTCCGCGCCGCCGAGGTCGGCGTTGGCCCCGATCCAGACACTGCCGCTCAAGTTGGCGAACGCGCCGTCCACATCGAAGACCTCGGCGTCCATGTCGATGTCGCGGACAAAGTACAGGCGGTAGGGCGCCACCTCGTCCCCCGGGGAGAGATCGGCGACCGACGGATCCCAGCCCGCCACCAGGTTCACATCCCCCGAGCCGCGATTGATGGCGTCGCCCGCCATGAAAATGTCCGCGCCGGAAAGAAAGTTGAGATCGAAGGCCGAGTCGGCCACGATCCCGACGCTCGACCAGATCCCCCCCGCACCGGTGTCGATGAGGCTCACATGCCCGCCGGCGAGATTGTGCTGTATCATGGTTCCCACATCGCCGGTCAGGTGGAAAAGGTCGTTCCCGGAGTCGCCCGCGAGATCGTCCATTGATCGGGCGCGTATCGTCACATCGGCGTCGGAATAGGTGGCGATGCTGTTTCCGCGATGACCGATCCACACCGGAGCCACGCCTTTGACCAGCGAGATCTCGTCGGCCACATCGACGAGGATGTCCCCCAGCCGCGGGCCGGTGCCGGCGCTCGACGAGCCGTTGCCGATGAAGGCGGTGTTCCCCGCATCCGCCCCCGTGGTGTTCAACTCGAGACCACCCTCCAGGGAGACGACTTCGATCACATCCCCCGCCTTGCCAAACGTCCCATCGACGCCATAGCCGCCATGCCCGATCTGGACTGGCGAGATCCGTCCGATATCCGACTGGAGGAGGATGTCGTCCCTGGCATGCACCCGGATCGATCCATCGACGCCGGTGCTGGTGATGTTATACCCGCCATGTCCGATCTGAGCCGGATGGAGGCGGATGTCGGCGGTGGTCGGATCGCTGGTGCTGCCGCTGATGCCGGTGCCGCCGATCATCGTCACTCCCCCGCGTAGCACATCCACCTCGATGTCGCCCGTGAGCGAGGTGGCCGAGTTGTGCCCCCGATGCCCGATGGCGGCGAAGTTGTAGTAGGAGGTGCTCGTCCCCGCGACACCGGGATAGTCGCCGGTGCCCGCGTGGATGGTGAGTCCGTAGTCAGCGAGTCCCTCGGCGGTGCCCGCCGTGACATGGATGTCGCCGGAGTGCGTACCCGGCGTGTTGTAGTAAGCCGTGTGTCCGATGAGCGCGTAATTGAAAGTCGCCGCGTTCCGCGAGGCGAGCACGTCGATCCCGCCACCCGCCTCCACCTCGACATTCCCCCGATATCCGGAAGCTCCCGAAGCGACGGACGCCGCGTAGCCGCCATGCCCGATCTGACTGTGCGAATACGAGCGGGCGGTGAATACATCGAACTGGGGCGCCAGCAGCCGCAGATCTCCTCCCGCGATCACCGACACCGGGCTATCGCCAAAGCTGTTCCAGCGCATGTTGTTTCCGCCATGGCCGATCTTGGCGCTGGTGTAGTTGTGCGTGCCCGCCCGGAGTACCACATCGCCGCCCGCGTTGACCCTGATCGCCGAAGCGCCGAGAGAGGAGCCGCTGAACGCCGCCGTGTTCTGCCCACCGTGGCCGATCTGCACAAACGCCAGGGTGTTCGCGCCGCCGGTGGCGAGGATGTCACCGGCCGCCTCGACGGTGATGTCCCCATCGATCTCGCCCACCCCGGCCACGCCTCCGTGACCGATCTGGGCGGAACTGTATAGACCGTTCCCGCCAGTGAGAGAGAGGTTCCCCGCCCCGGTGATCGCGATGTCCCCGAGACGAACGCCGTCCCAGTAGCCTCCCCCGTGGCCGATCTGCGCGTAGGCCCCATTGCCCGCCAGACCCGCCTCAAGCGCCACATCGCCAGGTTCACAAAACGTCACCGCGATGGGCGCGTCCAGTCTGCCACCCTCGACACTGCCGAATCCCCCGTGACCGATCTGGGCGTAGGCGTTGGTGGTGTTGCCGCCATCCAGGGTCAGGCCGGAGCCTTTCAGAAACACCCGGATCGCCCCCGAGGCGTCGCCTTGCGCTGCGGTGGGCCGAAAGCCGAGTTGCGTGAAAGCTCCGCTGGTGGTGTCGCTTCCGTTCAGGACCAGCCCGTGCGCCGCCACCGTGGTGGTGCCGCCGGCGCTGCCCACCATCACCGGATTCGTCTGACCCGCCGCGCCCAACGTCACGAGCGCTCCCCGGTTTCCGAAGGCGTCGCAGTCGTTGAAATCGATGCTCAATCCCGGATTCGTGATTACCGGATCACAGAGATCGCCGTTGTTGAAACTGACGCTACCCGGCGTCGGCGTGCCGCTGCCGTCCCAGCCCGCCACCAGGGTCACGCCACCACTGCCCTCATTCTGATAGCTGCTGAGCAGGGTGATCCCGCCACCCGTCACCAGATAGAAATCGTCGGACGTGTCCACGAACGTGTCACCACCATCGATGGTGTAATCGGTGTCGGTCCGGTCGAAAATACTGATCGCTCCGAGACCGATGTTGCCGTTGATCACCGCGCCCTCGTCCACGCTCGCGTAGGCGGGCATCGAGATCACGCCGTTGATCACTTTCTGATAACCGTCTCCGCCGAGATAATCTACCGCTTGCAGCCCATCGGCGTTCTGGTGGAAAAAATACACGTTGCCGTCACCCGCCGCGCCGCTCCCGCCGACACCGATCAGGTCCCCCTGGGCAAACAGATGCACCCCGCCTCCGCGCGCTCCGGTCGAAGTCTTCGCCCCGTCGCCATGTCCCAGCATGGCATAGGCACCGTCTCCGCCGCCACCGGTGAGGGACAGGTCGCCGGTCTCCGCGATCACCCGCACATGCCCGGTCATCGCCCCGGCGCGACCGATACCGCCATGACCGATATGCGCGTAACCGCTCTCACCGACCCCGCCCGCCAGGGCGATCCCCCCGGCGCCGCGAGCGACCGCGACCAGGTCACCGCTCAGATTGCCGTCGAGTACCGTGGCGTCCTCGGCTCCTCCATGGCCGATCTGGGCAAAAGCGCGAGCCGCACCCGAGGCGCCCGCGCTCAGCGAGATCAGCCCATCCGCGTGAACGCAAATGTCTCCGCTCTTCACCCCATCGGCGTCCGCGCCGCCATGCCCCACCATAGCGTAGGCGCCCGCTCCAATGCCCCCCGTGAGCACGATGTCGCCCCCAGCCGCCAGATGAATCGTCCCGGTGTGCGCGCCGTTGGCATCGTGCCCACCATGACCAATCTGACTGTAGCTGTCGGAGGACGCCCCACCGTTGAGAGTGATGACCCCCGCGCTGACGATTTCAATCTCTCCCGTGGAATCCCCCGAGGAATCATCGCCACCATGACCGATCTGCGAGTAGGCATCCGACCCGCCGTTGCCAGTCTGGCCGAGCCGCACATTCGCGGCGCCCAGTATCCTGACGTCGCCGGATCGCGCGGGACTCCCGACACCCGAGTCCGTGCCCCCATGGCCGATCTGGGCGTAGGCATTGCTGCCAGTCCCGGCGTCGAGTGTGATGTCACCGGTCCCGCTGGCGGCGGCGGCATTGAGGATGATGTCTGCATCGGCGACCGACAAGCCATCGGAATCATGGCCACCATGCCCGATCTGGGCGTGGGCCTGGCCTCCGGCCCCGCCGTTGAGATCGATGTCACCCACGATGTCGATCTCGATATCGGCCGAGCTGACCTGACCGGCGGCGTCCTCACCGCCGTGCCCGATCATCGCGTAGGCGGTCAGCCCGCCGGCCGTCACCCCGAGATTCTCCGCCTTCCCGATTTTGATCAGCCCCTCGATATCATTGATTCGGGCCAGGCCGCCATGGCCGATCTGGGCATAGCGATCCGTGCCGGCCCCGGCGTTGAGGGTGATGTCACCCCCGCCGCCTGTCGCCACGCCCACCAGCGGATCATAGTTGAGGTGAAGATTGCCGCTGATGGCGCCATCGGCGATGGCGTTGCCTTGATATCCCCCGTGCCCGATCTGGCTGTAGGCCGCCGTTCCGGTGCCGCCGTCGAGATCGATGACATTGGCCGCCACCACCAGATCGCCCCCGAGCGCCCCCGAACTGTCGCGGCCTCCGTGCCCGATCTGGGCATAGGCCACCGACGCTCCGCCGCGGACAGTCAGGGTATTGATCGATACCGCGGCCTCGTGTCCCCCGACCTTCAGGGCGCCCGAGTGATTTCCTGAAACACCCGATCCGCCATGACCGATCTGCGCGTAGCTCTCCTCGCCACCCGCCATCAGCGTCAGATCGCCGTTTTCACAAAATTCCACCGTCACTCCGCCCGTGTGGCCGAGTCCGTCAAAGCTGCCCCCTCCGCCATGGCCGATCTGGGTGTATGCGCCCTCGCCGACTCCCGAGAGCACGCTCAGGCCACCGCTTTTCACCCCCACCCGGATGTCGCCGGTGGCGCCCTGACCCGCCGCAGTGGCGTGAAATCCGAGCTGAGTCGCCGCTCCCGCGGAGGCCCCGGCATTCAATGCGACGCCGGCCCCGGCCACATAAGTCGATCCACCCCGGCTACCCACAAAGGTAGGCCCCGTCCGGGCAGCGTCGCCGAGGGTGACGGTGGCGCCTCCCGCTCCGAAGGCATCGCAGTCATTGAAATCGAGCGTCAATTGTCCCGTCGACAAGGTTGGCTCGCAGTAGTTGAACATACCACCCCCCAGATCAGGATAGGCGACCGCGCCGGGCGCGAAACTGCCGGAGCCATCCCAACCCGCGACCAGAAACACGTCTCCATCGCCGAGATTCTGATACGAACTCAGCAGGGTGAGAGAGCCGCCGGTCAGCAGGTAGAAGTCATCCGCCGTATCAACCAGGAAATCGTTCCCGGCACCGATGGTCAGATCGATCACGTTGCCGATTGCCAGCGAGATCGGTCCGCTGGCCAGATTACCATCAATCATCGTCTGCACGTCGATCAACGCGCTGTCGGGCAGACTGACCCCTTCTCCGGCGATCATCTCGAACCCGTCGCCTCCGAGATAGTCGCCCGCCGTCAGCCCGCCGCCGCTCTGATGATAGCTCTCGACTCCACTTCCGGCGCCCGCTCCTACGGCCCCGGAGATGGCGCCTGCGGCGAAAAGATGCACTCCGCCGCCGCGCTGACCGGTCGAGGTGGCCGCCGCATCACCGTGCCCGGTCATGGCGTAGGCGTTGGTGCCGGCGCCGCCGAGCAGACTCAGGTCGCCGGATTCCGCCACCACCCGCAGGTCGCCGGTCTGGTCGCCGTCGGTCGCCTCCCCGCCATGACCGATCTGGGCATAGCGCCCGACCCCGGCCCCGCCGATGAGTTGAATTCCCGCCGTTCCCCGTGCCACCACGGTGAGATCTCCGTCCAGCGCCCCGTCGGCCGCGTAGCCTCCGTGACCTATCTGGGTGTAGCCGCGCGATCCGGTGCCCGAGGCCGTGTGATAGGCGTCCAGAGTGACACCCCCGGCTGTCGCCACCACACAGATTTCTCCGCCATGGCTCCCGTTGGCTCCCGTCCCGCCGTGGCCGATCTGGGCATAAGCGCTGGCATTGGATGACGACCCCGACCGCAGCGTCACCCCGGCGCCGCCGTCCGCGATGACTTCGATCTTGCCGCGATGATTGCCTTCCGACGCATTCCCCCCATGGCCGATCTGAACGAAATTGACATTGCGATCACCCGCCTCCATCGCCATGGCACCGCCCGCATTCACCGCGATGTCACCCGCGAATCCGACGGGCGATCCCACAAAATCCGAGTTGTCACCGCCGTGCCCGATCATGGCGTAAGAGCTGTAGCTGGCGGTTCCCCCGCCAGTGCCTCCCCGTAGCGTCACGTCGCCACCGGCCGAGACATTGATCGCGTTTTCCGTGAAGGAAGATAGATCGTGGGTGGCTCCGACATGCCCGATCTGAGCATAGGCGACACTCCCGCTCCCGGCGTTGAGAACGACATTTCCCAGAGCGTCCACCGAGATCTTCGCGGGCCCGATACCGGCGTTGTCGATATCCGTTCCCGCCCGCTTGTTGTCGAAGCCTCCGTGACCGATCATGGCGTAGTTCTCCCGCGAACGTCCTCCGTTCACCGACACATCATTTCCCGCGTCGATGACGATGTCCCCGCTCAGCAGCGAACCCCGATTCAAATCGCGCGCGCCATGGCCGATGCGGGCAAACGCGGCATAGCCCTCGTTCCCCGCCCCGGGAGTGGGGGAGTTGCCCCATCCCGGATAACCATCAGCACCCACCGCGAAAAGGTTCGAGATCAGGGAGACATCATTGACGGCACCCACCCGGATCGATCCCGATATCTCGAAAGGCGCGCTCGGCGGCACCGGCACCGCGCCCTCCACCGAGTCCTGCCGATTGTAACCGATCTGCGCGTGACTGTACGGACTGTCCGTGGCCAACGCCGCCGCCCACACATTGACATCGTACCCCGCCACCCGGGTGGCGCCATATCGACTGCCCACCATCACCCCCGCTCCCGCTCCTGCGCCCCCGGCGTCCAGCCCCACATGCACGCTGCCGCCACCGGCTCCGTAGGAACCCGGATTGTCAAAAATGGCGCCCGCCATATCGACGTCGCCAACCAGATACCCACGGAAAGGAGCCAATTCCGTGGCGGCGGACAGATCGGCCAGATCATTGAAACCGGGCGCCCATCCCGCCACCAGATTGATGTCGCCAGTCCCCGGATTGATGAGGTCGTCCCCGACGAAGATGTCACTGAACGACAACAGATTCAGCGTGTGTCCGGTGACGGCGCGAATCTCCTCATCGACCCAGATGCCACCGTCCCCGAGATCGATCAACGAGACATCACCCCCGAGCAGATTGCGCGACGCCGCCGCGTCCAGATCGCCGGAGATGCGGAAAATTCCGCTTCCGGAGACGCCCGTCTCCGCGTCGGTCGAGCTGGCCCGTATCGTCACATCCGCGTCCGCCATCGCCCCGGCGGTGGCGGTGGCGGTGCGATGGCCGATCCATCCGATGTTCGGATTGCGCACCAGGGAGATCTCGCCCGCCGCATCCACCAGGATATCGCCCTGGCGCTGCCCCGAGGAGGCGGAGTTGTCCCCGTGACCAATAATCGCGATCGAGTCCGTGCCGGCGCCACCGCGCAGCTCCATATTTCCCGTCTCGGATATCACGCGGATGCTCTCCCCGGCCAAGCCGTGGTCGCCATCGTGGTCACGCCCGCCATGACCGATCTGGGCAAAGGTGTAGCTCTGGGTGCCCCCGGCGACGAGGATATCGCCCGACACCACCACCGAGACATCACCATGACGATTTCCGCTCGGACTGGTGCCGGCGCCGAAGCCTCCGTGACCGATCATGGTGTAACCACCGTAGCTGTCGCCTCCCGTCAGACCGACCCCTCCAGCCGATGCGGTCACGGCGATGTCACCCGAGGAATTTCCCGTGATTCCATTGCCATAGCCGCCATGGCCGATCTGGGCGTGGGTGTATCGACTGGTGGCGAAAGCCCCGCCGCCCGCCACCCGGATGTCGCCCATGTCGGCGCTCACGGTGACATCGCCGTCTTTTTCACCCGTAATGTCGCGCCCGCCGTGGCCGATCTGGGCGTGGCTGAAATACCCGGGCGTCGAGGCCCGCACCAGCACCCCACCGGCCTCCGTCGTCACCGTGACCGCGCCGGACAGATCCACCCGCGGATGAGCGGTGCCCCCCGATGATCGCGTGACTCCATGGCCGATCACCGCATGGGCATAGTTCCCGTTGCCCGCGTTGAGGGCAATCCCGTCCGTCAGCGCGCCGCCGTTCGCATCGACTGTCGTGCCCCCGGTGAACACCGTTCCATCGATCGCCTGATACCCGCCGCTGCCGATGTTGGCAAAGGTTCCCGTGGTCGTGCCCCCCCGCACGTTCACCCCGCCGCCGAGCGTCGAAACATTCACCTCACCCGTGTAGCGACCGGAAATCGTCACGCCGCCGTGACCGATCATGGCGAAGGCCGAACTGCCCCCGCCGCCCTCCACCAGGATTCCTCCCCCACCCGCGTTCACCGTGACATCGCCGGTGAAATTGCCGTCCGTGGCGCTCCCCCCGTGACCCAGCAACGCGAATTCATTTCCCCGGGCGCCGCCGACGAACTCCACCTTTCCTCCCGCGTTCACCAGAATGTCTCCCTGCTCCGCGGCCACCGCGCCGATCACATCCATGTTGTAGCCGCCGTGTCCGAGCTGGGCGAACGCGGTCGAGCCGTTCGAGGCGATGGCGCCGTCGTTGCCCCGGAACACCACGTCACCTCCGGCAGTCACCTTGATATCGCTGGCCGTGTAGCCACCCAGAGGCAGCGAGTTGCCGCCATGACCCAGCTGGACAAAGGAGATCTGTCCGTTCCCCCCGGTGAACCTGATATCGCCCCCGGCGTTCACCGTGATGTTCCCTCCCACCACCGCGGTGGGGCTGGGATCGACATTGTCATAACCACCATGTCCGATCTTGGCGAACGACTCCCTCGTCTTGCCACCGTCGGCGGTGATGTCATTGCCCGCCTCCACCACGATCTCTCCGGTCAGGGTCATGTCGCGCGCCGAATCCCGCTCGCCGCCATGACCGATCATCGCGAAGGAGGCCAACCCCGTCCTGTTGGCGCCGGTCCAACCCTCGTAACTGTTTCCGCCGACGGCGAAATGATTGCCGTCGAGATCGACATCATGCTTCGCCTGCACCCGGATGCGGCCCGTGGCGTCCAGCGCCGTCGAGGTGCCCCCCACCACGCGATTGTAGCCGATCTGCGAATACTTCCTCTCTCCGGTATCGATGCCGCCAGTGAGCGCGCCGCCCCAGACGAACACATCGTGCCCGGCCACATTGGTCTGACCACCTCGACTCGCCACCACCACATTGGCGTCCGCCGCCGTCACTCCGCCGTCCGGGGTGCCGAGATAAACGCTGCCTCCGTCATTGCCAAAAAACGCGGTGTCGAAGAAGCTCGCGTCCATGTCCACTGAGCCGGTCGTGGAACCCGGCGCGGCGGGCGATCCGCCCAGCAGGGCGGACAGCGGCAACGCGGCGGAATCCCAGCCCGCCACCAGATTCACATTCCCGTCGCTCTGGTTGATGATGTCCTCCGCCACGTAGATGTCCCCCTCGGCCAGCAGGGTCAGGCTGTTGGAGGAGGAAAAGCGCACGATGCCCGTCACGGAAATGTTGCCCGCCTCGGCGGTCCCGGGATCGAGGGTCGAGACCACAACATGATTCGCCACCACCAGACCCTCCAGGGTGCCGTCGTTGAGGTGACTCGCGGTGCTGGCGCCGGCGCCAATGGAGAGGTTTCTCGGATCCAGCAGCAGCGTGCCGTTGCGACCATTCGCCGCCAACGTGCTCACAAATCCCGTCACCAGCAGGCCCTCCACGCCCGACACCTCCACCAGACCGCCATTGCCGATGCCCCGAGCTTCCGCGGTCACCGTTCCCGCGTAGTCGGTCTGACCATCGGCCCAGATCACCACCCGGCCCGCGTCGCCATCACCGAGGGCGTTCGCGGATAGTGTCGCGGCGGCGCCGACGGTGGTGTTCACCGCGTTCGCGATGGCCGCGTCGCCTCCCTGAAATCCTCCGCCCACAGACACCTCGCCTCCGCCGGTGTAGCCATCGACCGCGAGGCTCGCCGCATCGATTACCACTTCGGCGCCAGTCACCACCACGGTGCCGGCCTCGCCGACCGCTCCGGACGCGCTGATCGAGGCGCCGTCTCCGATCTTTGACCTTACTGTCTCGGCGCCCCCGATGGTCACCCGACCGCCGATTCCTCCGTCGGCCGAGATTCTGCCAGTGACGTTGATTTCCTCACCTGACAGGGTTACCTCGCCGCCTTGACCCTGTTCAGTCGTCGCCCCGGCGTCCAGCGTGCCTCCGGCGTTGAGGATCGAGGCCTCGATCAGGATGCGTCCGCCATTCCCACCCGGGAGCGTGGCGGCGATGGAGCCGCTGTTGTCCACCCGCCCGCCCGGCGCGCGCAGATAGACTCCGCCACCGCCGCGGGAAGCTCCCGTCGCGCGGATCGATCCCCGGTTGTTGATCGCCAGGGCGTAGAGATTTCCGTGGGCTTTCAACTCGACCGCCGCGCCCTCGATGGTGCCGCTGTTGCTCACCCCGGCGCCTTGTCCACCACCTCCGACAGGGCGCACGAAGACCCGCTCCCCCGCGGCGTCGGGACTCGCGGTGATCAGCACCTCTTCGCCCGCCGCCAGGCCCACTGTGCCGCTCGCGGAGAGAGTCCCCGCGTTCTCCACCGTCTTGCCGATGAGAAACACGTCGCCGCCGATGGCGTTGACGCGTCCAAAGTTCCGCACCCCGGCTCCGGAATTTCCGCGAAACACCATGTCGCCACCGGCGAGAAATTCCGCGTCACTCACATCCAACGTCGACAACACCAGGCCGGCCACATCGATGGAACCGCCCGGACCGACCATGATGCCATTGGGATTGATGACAAAAATCTTCCCGTTGGCACGGAGCGCGCCCTGGATCGCGCTCGGGTTGCCGGACACCACCCGATTGAGAGTGGCGGAGTCGGCTCCCGGCTGACGAAATTCCGTCAGCTCTCCGATACCGATGGAAAAGTCTTCCCAGTTGATGATGCCTTTGTGGCTGGACTGGGTGATGGCGAGATGTCCGCCGAGACCGTCGCCGATCTCGACGCCACCATTAACCACGACACCGCCGCTCGGATTGGCGGCGAGGGGCAGTGGCATGAGGACCAACCCCGGGAAGAGGAGACTAAGAACGAGTGACTGCGCCGCGGCGTAACCACGGCACGGGGATAATCGTGACTTCATAGGAGGGAGGGAAGGGAGAATGCTTGCGTGTCTCACTCTCTCCACGGGAGCAGGAACAAAGCCAGCCAACCCGCCTACCACCGGGTTCCCGATCCCACAGCTAACCGTATATGCCAAGCATGATATTTGCGGCGAACTAAACCTGAGCGCTTTAGTCATTCCACAGACTTGCGGGATCGTAGCCGCAAAAAAATTCCGCTAAATCCCGGCCCCTCGCGGGAATCATGCGAATTCGAGACCGGACAGCGCGCCCTCGCCGGAGCCGAAGGCGTCCGTCTCCACCCCGAGCCGCTGGAGCATGCTGACAAACAGATCGCAGAGAGGGGTGTTGTCGTTCCTGTCGAAGGCGAGGTGCCGACCGTGGCGAAATCCGCCCCCGGCCAGCAGGATGGGCAGGTTGGTGTTGTTGTGGACATTCGCGTCCCCCAGATTGCTGCCAAACAGCACCTGGGTGTGATCCAGCAGGCGGGCGCCGCCGTCCGGTTTCGCGGAGAGTCGCGCCAGCAGCTCGCGCAACACCCGCATCTGCCGCAGATCTACCCGCTCCAGCTGGGCGATCTTCTCCCCGGCCTGACCATGGTGACTGAGATTGTGATAACCGTTGAGCGATTTTTCCTCCTCGCTGATCTCGAACACCGGGGTGGCGAAGCCATCGACCATGAGCGTGACGATGCGGGTGGAGTCGCTCTCGAAGGCCAGCTCCGCCATGCGCAGCATCTGCTCGAACTTGGGAAAAAACCGCGCCTTGTCATGGATGTCCTCGGGCGGCTCGTCATCGATCACCGGCTTGGGCCTGCGCTCCCACTCTCCGGCGGTGTGCAGGCTCTCCTCCAACTCCCTGACGGATGTCAGATACTGCTCCAGCCGGTCGCGATCCCCCGTCCCCAGTCCGCGCCGCAGGCGCCGCATGTCCTCGCCCACCGCGTCGAGGATGCTGCCGCGCTCCCTCAGTTGACCGAGTCGTCTCTCCACCGTGGCGGCGTCGCCCTGAACGAACATTTTCCGGAACAACGCCGACGGGCTGTCCTCGGCCGGGAGCAGCACGCCATCGCGGGTCCAGGAGAGGCTGCGGTTGGCCTTGTCGATGTTGACCCCCAGATTCAGGGTCGGGAAACGGGTCGTCTGCCCGAGATGCTCGACCGCGAACTGGTCGAGTGAGATCGTGTTGCGGAAGCCGCTCCGGGTCGGATCCTTGGCGGCGGTGAGAAAGCAGTTCTCCGTGGAGTGGCCGCCGACCACGGCGGGATGGGACAGGCCGCTGAAGACGGTGAATTCCCCGCGAAATTCGCCCAACTCATTCAGGTAGGGTGATGGCGTGTAGTCGGGACCGTCATCTTGTGGAAAAAAGGGGCCGGGCAACACGCCGAGATTGTTGGAGATCAGCAGCATCCGGCGCGGAGCCTCGGCGGCCTGTTCGCGGGCAAAGGCGCGCGCGCCCAGGCTCTCCAGAGCCGGGAGGGCGAGACCGACGCCCAGGCCGCGCAGAAACCGCCGTCGATCACAACCGGGAATTGGTGGGGATGTTTTCATGGCTCGCGGGCGTCGCCGGTAAAGATCGGGCTGGTGATGACGGCGCGCAAGAGATCGCCCGAGCGATAGCCGTCCGCCTCGCAGGCGTCGAGCATTTCCTCGATCTCCCCACGCTCGGAGAAGCGCACCGGCACGCCGGTGGCGTAGAGGATGAACTGGTGGAGCAGGTTGCGGGCGAGCGGTCGGGGTCGGGCGGCGAGCAGGGTCTTGAGTTGGTGGATGTCGGCGAAAGACTCGCCGGTCGGCAGGACGCCCGAGGAATCGACTTCCGGTCCGATCCGATAGGCGAAGGGATGCCCCGCGCGATCAATACCGGTGATCTTCTCGCCCCGCTCCAGTCCGCGGTAGCGATCCCGCCACGCGCCCATGATGTCGAAATTTTCCAGGGCGAAGCCGACGGGATCGAAGCGCGCATGGCACGCGGCGCAGGAGGCGGACTCGGTGTGCTTGGCCAGGAGATCGCGCACCGTGGTGGCGCCGCGAATATCGGGCTCGATGGCGGGCACGGATTTCGGCGGTGGCGGCGGCGGATCGCCGAGGAGTTTTTCCATCACCCAGACTCCGCGCAACACCGGCGAGGTGGTGGTGCCGTTGGCGGTCTGCTTGAGGACCGAAGCCTGGGTGAGCAGCCCGCCGTGCGGATTTCCCGGCGGCAGGGTCACGCGTCGCATGGCGGAGCCGCCGACGCGCGGCAGTCCGTAGTGGGCCGCCAGCCGGTCGTTGACCCAGGTGAAATCGGCGGCCACCACCACGGTCGCGGGCAGGTTCTCCCGGATCATGGCGCGAAAAAACGCCCGCGTCTCCCGCTCCATCGAGTCCACCAGATAATCATCGCGCCGATACTCGGGATACAGCCGCTCGTCGGCGAGATCGCGTCGCAACTCGCGCAGGTCCAGCCATTGATCGGTGAAATCCGCGACGAATCGATCAAAGCGCCCGTCGGCGATGAGTCGGTCCGCCTCGGCGATCAGCCGCTCCGGTCGAGCCAAGTCGCCAGACCTCGCCGCCTCCAGCAGCGTCTCGTCGGGCCGCGAACTCCACAGCAGGTGGGACAGGCGCGAGGCGAGCGCGTGGGCGTCACCGCCACGCGGTTCATGCAGGTAGAGAAAATGGCCGGAACACAGGAACGCCTGGTAGCCTTTCCGCATCGCCTCGGCGAAAGGGGCGCCCGCATCAAGGGAGGCGAGGATCAGATCGAGGAAGATTTGCGCGTCTACCGCCGCCAGGGGACGCCGGGCGGCTTTTTCGGCGAACTGATGAAACAGGCGAGCGGCGTCGGCTTTCGCATCCGCCGACACCACCTCGATGCCGTCGGCGGCGGCCCGGATGGGGAGATCACCGAACAACATCCGATGCGATGTCGGCGGCCAGTCCTCCGTCGGCATGGGGCCCTCGACCTCCAGCCATTGAAAAGCCGCGCCCCGATGCCCCTCCGGCGGCATGGGTGGGAAGTCGTAGAAAAAGCCGCCATCGGTGCGGATGAAAGGCACCGGCAATCCCAGCAAGCTGTACTCAAACGTCTCGCCCGCTTTCAGTTGGATGGTGGTCTCGAACACTCCCGCCTCCGGGAGCAGATCCATCCAGCCGCCGGTCTCCCGCACATCGCCCGACACGTCGGGCCCCGAGGGTTGGCGCGCCCGAAAGCTCATCGGCTGCGGATCGTGCGCCGGGAGCAGTCGGAATCCCGGCATCTGCCGCACGGCTCGGGCGGAAAAGCGCACCCGGTAGTCGCCGTCGCGCTTCGCCTTGAATCCCCGCGGATAGCCGAAGTAGGGCCATGTCGCCGAGCGAAAGAGCGCCATCTCCAGCCCGGGATCGCGCCGCTGGCCGGGGGTCATCGCCTTGTACGCCTCGTTGCCGATCTCGACCATCTTGCCCGCTCGCGCGAAAAACATGGCCTCGCGCTCGCCGAAGGTCGCCAGCGAGGGAAACAGATCGGTGCCGGTGAAACGCTGACGCTCCGGCGCCTCCGGCTCTACCCCCGACGCGGTGGCCTCTCGGAGTGCGATTTCCGCCGCGTCGAGATAAGCCTCCATCTGCACCCGGGACAGATCGAGCAGGGCCGAGACTTTGGTGAATCCGTGGGCGTGGCGATCCGCCGGCAGACGCGCGGCGACATCCAGCCGGGGCAGTTCGAGGAGATCCCGCAGATTATGCTCGTACTCGACGCTCGTCAGCCGCCGGAGGGCGCCGCGCCCGTTCCCGGCAATATCGGTTTCATCCGCCTCGCGGAGGGGATCTCCCAGGCTCGCGAGCAGATCACCGCGATCCTTGTCGGAAAATTCGCCGGCCTTTACCGGCGGCGGCATCTCCCCTTTCTCCACCCGGTCAAACACCCGCACCCAGACGGCGCGGGAATCCGGATTGGCGGGATCGAACTCCAGCGCCAGCAGATCCAGATCGCCCTTGGCCGTCACATCGTCATGACACTCCAGGCAATGACGGTCCAACACCGCGATCAGACCGGACGGCGGGGCGGCGTCCGCCAATGTCGCGGCCATGACGGACCACACCCAGAGTGCCGGGAGCGGCCGCCCGCAACCCTGTCGGGAGCAATGCATGGCGTTTTGTATACAATGCTTCCCGGTCGGCGCAATTCACGCCATGACGTGCGTCCGCCGTCTCAGGCGAATTGGCTGAACTGACGAAACTCGCTCAGACGCGTCTCGAACTCGTCCTCACTCAGCTTCTCCAGCTTGTGTGTGCTGAAGCTCTCGCAGGTGTAGCCCGCCGCGATGGTGCCCCGCGCCACGCCGGAGGCGAGATCGTCGAATTCGAAGGTTTCCTTGCCCAATCCGGCGAGGTAGCCCGCGAGAGCGCCCACGAAGGAGTCGCCCGCCCCGGTGGGATCGTAGACCTCTTTCAACGGATAGGCGCCGCAACTGAAAAAGCGGTGCGCGCCGAAAAGGAGCGCGCCGTGTTCCCCTTTCTTGATGATCACATACTTCGGACCCAGCTCGAGCATGCGGTGACCGGCGGTGATGAGATTGGACGTCTCCATCAGTTGCTTGGCCTCGCTGTCATTGATCACCAGCAGGTCGACGCGGCGCAGCAGCTCGTGGAGCCGGTCGCGGGCGATGGTGATCCACAGGTCCATGGTGTCTGCGATGGAGAAAACGGGGGCGTCGCCGAGTTGATCGAGCACCGAGTGCTGATTCTCCGGATGCGCGTTGGCCAGCAGCACGATGCGGGTGCTTTCCTTGAAGCTGTCGGGGATGCTCGGCTGCCAGGCTTCGAGGACATTCAACGCCACGTCGAGAGTCTCGCGGGAATTCATGTCGTCGAAATACTCGCCCGACCAGCGAAACGTCTCGCCATCGGAGAATTCCACACCGCCGAGATCGACGTTCCGTCGCTTGAACAGCTCGATGTGCGGCTCGGGAAAGTCATGGCCCACGATGCCCACCAGATTCACCGGCGCGAAAAAACTGGCCGCGATGGCCGCGTAGGAGGCGGACCCGCCGAGGAGGTTGTCATGCTCCGCGTGGGGCGTCTTGACATGGTCGAGGGCGATGGATCCGGAAATGAGAACGCTCATGGGTGGTCTGATGGGGATAGGATGGATGGGAAAGTTTGCCCAGACCGGGACTCGGAAATCGGCCCCGCGTCAAGTCCAAGAGACGAATCACTCCGGGGCCATGACCGGACTCCGCCGGACGCGGTGGCCTCCATCCCACATCGCGTCGCCGTGTCGGACCCGGACTCACGCTTTCACGCCGCTCCCGGCGTTTGGATTCTCGCCAAATCAGCCGATTCATTACCCGGCGTCGGATTTCCCCTCCGACACCACTCCTTTTTTCCTCCCTGATTTTTCCCGAATGAGAAGCCTCACGCTCTCCCTGCTCGCCGCGACCGCCGTCTCATCGCTGTCGGCGGCTCCCGACTGGAAAACGGTCGAGCCCCTGCTCGGCGCCAAATGCTACCGCTGTCACGGCGGCGAAAAGACCAAAGGCCAGATCGACCTCAAGGCCCTGGCCGCCGACCCGAGGATCGAGGACGAATTCGAGCTCTGGGAGCGCGTGCTCGACACCATCGAGTCCGGTGAAATGCCGCCGCCCAAAGCCGATCCCCTCGCCGAGGCGGAGCAAACCGCCATCACCGCCTGGGTCACCGGGGAACTCGACGCCCTCGCGCGGGCCTTTTCCGGCGATCCCGGCCCCGTCACCATGCGCCGCCTCACCAACGCGGAATACGACCGCACCCTCCGCGACCTCACCGGGCGCGACTACGGGTTGGCGAAGGAATTCCAGACCGAGGCCGGCGGCGGGGAAGGCTTCACCAACATCGGCGACGTGCTGTTCATGAGCCCGGCCGCTCTGGACAAATACTTCAGCGCCGCGCGCCATGCGGCCGATCACGCCACCATCATGCCGGGCACCGGCATCGAGTTTCACGAACACCGCATCGGTCTGCGCGGTCCGGAGCAGCTCAAAGCCCACGCCGAGCAGGGTCTCTACGTGTGGTATCAGCAAAAGGCCGCGCCCCACCTGCCGGGCGATTTCGATCCCATGCGCGAGGGCGACTACCTGCTCGCCTGCTGGCAGCATCGCCACTTTCAGACTCCCCTGGAGACTCTCGCCGCCGAATTGGACCTGAAGCTGCCCTTCCTCCAGAACTGGTGGAATCTCGTCAACGCCACCGAGCCCAAGTCCCGCTTCCTCGACCTCACCCGAGTCCGCTGGCGTGAGTTGCCCGCCCCCGATCCCGCCAAACCTCGGGAAATTCCGACCGCCGTCCGCGAGCGCATCGCGACCATCGAAGCCGATCTGCTCTCGTGGAACAATCCCCAGAAACCCGGCAGCGGCGTGCAGCGCCGGCAACAGGACGCCGACGGTCTTCGCGCCTACCCAATGACCGCCGACGTCAAAGGCCATCGCCAGGTCCACCTCTGTGTCGGGGATCTCGGCGATGGCAACGCCGGAGATGTCGCCCTCATCACCAAAATCGATGTCCGCCTCGAGAAGGGTGGCGTGAACTACCATGACTGGTTGAAAAAACGCCTCGCTGAGGCCCGCGAATCCCTCGCCGCCACGCCCCCGCCCGCCGATGCCGAGGCGTTGAAAAAACGTCTCGCGGAACTCGAACCCGTCCTCGCCGCCTTCGGCAAACATCCCGTGGCCGGGCGCGAGATCGAGCCCCACGTCCTCGCTCTCGCCGCCCCTCGCGTGCTCACCCTGCCCCTGCCCGAGGGCGCCGTTCACGTCCGCGCCGAGACCCGGCTGGATATGGAACACCCCGAGGTCGATCAGGCCACCATCCAGTGGACCCTCTCCACCGGCGCGCCCCGCGACGCCACCACCATCATGCCCGGCGTGCTCACCATCTGGAAAGTCCGCACCGACGCCGCCCGCCGCACCATGGGAGAATTCAGTGTCATGAAGGAGGCCTTTCCCGACATGTTCGAGCGCCGCCTCGAGACCGTGGCCAGAAATCTCTACCGGAGCAAACCCGGCATCACCGTCTACTACTTCAGCGACGAACAACTCGGCGCCGTCCTCGGGGATCAGGACCGCGCCCGGCTCGAAGCCATGAAAAAAGACTGGCGCTGCGCCTCTCCCCGCCAGCTCAACGAGGCCCAGAAAAACGAATACGACGGCGCCATGGTCTGGCACCTCCATCAGTTCGCCTCCCGCGCCTGGCGCCGTCCGCTGATCGACGGGGAAAAGACTGCCCTCGCCGACTTCTACCGGGAAGGCCTGGCCAAGGAGCTGGACCGCGAATCCGCCGCCCGCGAAGTCCTCGTGCGCGTGCTGGTGTCGCCGCATTTCCTCTTCAAAGCCGAGACCCTGCCCGTGGCCGACGAGGCGGACAAAATCACCCTCACCCCCGATGGCGATCTGCCCCTGACCGCCTGGGAAGTCGCCTCGCGGCTGAGCTATTTTCTCTGGTCCTCACTGCCCGACGCCACCCTGCGCCGGGCCGCCGAAGACGGCAGCCTCCTGCAACCCGATGTCCTGGCGGCGCAGACCCGGCGCCTGCTCAAAGACCCGCGCAGCTCGGCCCTGGCGCACGAGTTCGCCGGACAATGGCTGAAATTCACCGGCTTCGACTCCCACGACGGGGTCGATTTGAAAAAATTCCCCGAGATGACCCCCGAAATTCGGGCCGACATGCATCGCGAGGCGGTCGAGTATTTCTCCCGGCTGTTCCGCGAAGATCGTAAAGTCGTCGACATCGTCGCCGGCGAGACCACCTACCTCAACGAGCGGCTCGCGAGCTTCTACGGCATTCCCGGCGTCACCGGCCCCGAGTTTCGCGAGGTGAAAGTCGCCGATCACCAGCGCGGCGGTCTCCTCGGCATGGGCGCCATCCTCACCGGGACCTCCCGCCCCCACCGCACCAGCCCCGTGGTGCGCGGCGAATTCCTCTACGCCGTCGTCATGGGCCACTCCTCCCCGCCTCCGCCCGCCAACGTGCCGGAGTTGGAGGAGAGCAGCCTCAAGCCCGCCTCCCTCCGCGAAGCACTGATGCGCCATCGCGAGGACCAGGCCTGCGCCGTGTGCCATGATCGCATCGACCCGCTCGGCTTCGCCCTCGAGGCCTTCGATCCCATCGGACGCTTCCGTGAGCGGGACGACAGTGGCGACCTCATCGACGACACCGGAGAATTGCGCGACGGCACCCGCCTCGACGGCATGGCCGGCCTCCGCGCCTACCTCGCGGCGCACGACAGCCAGTTCACCGAGCATTTTTCCCGCAAACTCCTCGGCTACGCCCTCGGTCGCGAAGTGCGGCCCAGCGACACCGACCTCATCGCCAGGATGCAGACCTCCCTGAGCAAGGGAGGCGGCGCCGTCTCCGCCCTCGTCATCGACATTGTCACCAGCCGCCAATTCCTCAATCGCCGCCCCGAAACTCCCGCCCTCACGGCGAATCCCTAAAAAATCCCCGGTAAAAGGTCAATTCAGACCCAAAGTAGTGCTGGCGCCTTGCGTCCACAGCCGTTAGGCTCTTCGTATGGCCAAGAATTACGAAAAGTCTCATCCATGGATCCGCTTTGCGCTCCGGCTGCCACAGGATGACTCCCGCCTCTGGCTGACTCTCGGAGAAATTGCTTCAAAGGTTCAGCATCTGAGCGGCGCTCCTTTGCGTCCGGATGTGGCGGCAGAGTTGCACGAAATTTATCTGGCCAAAGGTGTCCTGGCGACCACGGCGATCGAGGGCAACACCCTGAGTGAAGCGCAGGTCCGCCAAGTCATTGACGGGACACTGGACTTGCCCAAGTCTCAGAAATACCTCCAACAAGAAGTCCAGAACATCGTCGATCTCTGCAACCTCGAGACACAGCTACTTCTCGATCCCGATGTCACTGAGCGGTGTTTGTGCCTGGATTTGATCCGCGATTACAATCGGGGCGTTTTGAAAGGTCTGGATCTTCCCGAAGGGACCATTCCGGGAGAGATTCGCGCGCATTCCGTCGTAGTTGGCACGATCTACCGTGGCGCTCCGGCAGAGGATTGCGAATACCTCATGGAACGCTTGTGCGCTTGGCTGAACAGCTCGGATTTCGTGCCGCCAGACGAGGAATTGAGCGTTCCGTTCGCCCTGATCAAGGCCATCGTGGCGCATGTCTATCTGGCATGGATCCACCCGTTTGGTGACGGCAACGGGCGTACCGCGCGAATGATGGAATTCCACGTTCTGTTTGCTAGCGGCGTTCCTCTGCCAGCCGCTCATTTGCTTAGTGACCACTACAATCTCACCCGGACAGAGTATTATCGGGAACTGGCCAGGGCCAGCCAGTCCGGAGGTGATCTGCTGCCCTTTATCCGTTATGCATTGCGCGGTTTTTTGGATGGTTTGCGAGGACAAATTGCCCTGGTTCGGGAGCAGCAGATGCGCGTGGCATGGGAAAATTATGTTCATGGTCTGTTCCGGAAGCTGAAGAACTCCCCCACGCAAAAACGCCGACGGGAACTGGTTTTCGACCTCACGGATCACGGCAATTGGGTAGAGGTGTCGAAGATTCCACTGCTCACCCCCAAACTGGCGCGGGAGTATGCCAGAGCTGGCGACCGCATGGTGCAGAGAGACCTCAACGCCCTGGCGAAAATGCGATTGATACTGAGGAGGCACGGCAAAGTCCTCGCCAACCGCAACCTGATCCAAGCGTTCCTCCCAAGGCGCGTGGCGGAAAACAGGGGAAGTTAGCTTCTATTGATATCTCCCCGGACGACCGGTCCACAAACCCGTAGCCAGTTTCACCTGACTTTTCCCTTCCTCCTTTTACCTTTCACCCGCCATGACCTCCCTTTCCCGCCGCCGCTTCCTCAGAGGCACCGGGGTCGCCCTCGGGCTGCCCTGGTTCGAATCCGTCTCCACTTTCGGGGCCGAAACCGCCAGGGCCGCCGCCACCGCGCCGCGACGCCTCGCGGTCTGCTTCACCGGCAACGGGGTGAATCCCCACCACTGGGGCGCCACCATGGGGGCTGACGGCATCGAGTTCGCCGACTCCCTGCGCCCGCTGATTCCTCTCAAACAACACGTATCCGTATTCAAAGGCCTGTGGAATCCCACCACCATTGAGGGCGAGGGCGGTCACTACCCGAAGATGAACGTCCTCTCCGGTCTGCGGGTGAAGAAGACCACCACCGACGTGGAGGTCGGCACCACCATGGACCAGATCATCGCCGCCCACACCGGTCGCGAAACTCCCGTGCCCAGCATCGTCCTCGGCACCGAGCGCCCCAGCTACGCCACCGACTCGGGCTTCACCTCCATCTACTCGGCCTACCTCTCCTGGAGTACGCCCACCACGCCGGCACCGAAGGAGATTTTCCCCCAACAGGCTTTCGACCAGCTCTTCGACGATGGCAGCAAGCGCAAGCGCGACAAAAGCATCCTCGATCTCGTGCTCGATGACGCGAAGGGCCTGCGCACCCGGCTCAGCCAGCGCGACAGCCGGAAACTCGACGAATACCTCAGCTCCGTGCGCGAGATCGAACAACGCGTCGAGCAGGCCGAAAAGATCAGCCAGGCAGAAACCGGCGGGCGGGGCTGGCATCCGACCGTGAAGACACCCACCATCGGCCGCCCCGAGTCCGGCATCCCCGCCAGTTCCGAGGATCACCTGAGGCTCATGTTCGACATCCTGCTGCTGGCTTTCCAGATGGACCGCACCCGCGTCGCCACCTTCATGTTGAACAACGACCTGTCCAACATGCGCTTCCCCAGCCTCGAAGGCGTCACCTCCGGCATCCACGAACTCTCCCACCACGCCGGCGACGAGACCCGACTGGCCCATTACCAGCGGGTGAATGAATTCCAGGTGAAACTCTGGGCTGAATTCCTCACCAAGATGGCCACCACCGACGAGGGCGATCGCAGCCTGTTGGAGAACAGTATGATCGTCCTGACCAGCAGCCTCATGGATGGCAACGCCCACGATTCCCGGGAACTCCCGGTGGTACTCGCCGGTGGCGGAGGCGGCACCATCAAGGGCGGCCGGGCCCACGACCTGAGCGCGGACCCGAACCGCAAACTCTGTCGACTCCACCTCGCCCTCATGGATCGCATGGGGGTGCGGGTCGACCGCTTCGGCGACGCCGAAAACGCCCTCGCGATCTGAGCCACGCCACTCAACAGGGTCGGGTCGCCGACCCTACCCTGTCTGGTCAGAGTCCGGCGCGAAAGAAAACCGGTGAAGCCGCCACGCTTCACGGGTATGATCGGACTTCTTTTTCCCAATCGTTCTCCGCATCCCGATCCCACCGCCATCCTCGATGTTCAACCAACTTTCCGACAATCTCGAAGGCGTCTTCAAAAAGCTACGCGGCCACGGCAAGCTGACGGAAAAGAACATCTCCGACGCCCTCCGCGAAATCCGCCTCGCGCTGCTAGAGGCGGATGTGGAGTTCTCCGTGGCCAAGGATTTCATGGCCCGCGTCAAGGAGCAGGCCCTCGGCGAGGAGGTGCTCAAGGCGATCAAACCCGGCCAACAGATCGTCAAGATTTTCCACGACGAACTCGCCCGCCTGCTCGGCGGGGACCAGGCGCCGCTGGATCTGAACCCGCCGGCCCGCATCCTCATGGTCGGCCTCAACGGCGCCGGGAAAACGACCACCTCCGGAAAGCTGGCGGTGCATTTGAAAAAACAGGGGCGACGACCGCTCCTCATCGCTCTCGACCTCTATCGCCCCGCCGCCATCGAGCAACTCGCCCAGATCGGGAAACAGATCGACGTGCCAGTCTTCACCCCGGAGCCTGGCGAGACGGATCTGGTGAAAGTGGCCAGGGAGGCGCTGAAATGGATCGAAAACCAGAACGGCACGGTCACCATCTTCGACACCGCCGGACGTCAGGAGATCGATGAAAACCTCATCGCCGAGCTCAAAAAACTCCGCAATTTTCTGGAGCCGAAAGAGACCCTGCTCGTGGCCGACGCCGCCACCGGCCAACAGGCGGTCAGCGTGGCCACCCACTTCGACGAGGCCATCGGCATCACCGGACTCATCCTCACCAAGCTCGATGGCGACGCCCGCGGGGGCGCGGCCCTCTCCATGCGCGCGGTGACACAGAAGCCCATCAAGTTCGCGGGCACGGGCGAGAAAATGTCGGCGTTGGAAGCCTTCGATCCCGACCGGGTGGCCAACCGCATCCTCGGCATGGGCGACGTGGTCGGTCTGGTGGAGCGGGCGGCCGAGGCGATGGACGAGGAGGAGACCCTGCGCATGGCCAAGCGGCTGCAGAGCGCCCAGTTCGACTTCAACGACTTCCTCTCCCAGATGAAGATGATGAAAAAGATGGGCGGCATGCAGGATCTGCTCGGGATGATCCCCGGCCTCGGCAAGCAGATGGGCAAGATGCCCGCCGTGGATGACAAAAAGATGAGCCAGACCGAGGCCATCGTGCTGTCCATGACGCCGAAGGAGCGCTCACGCCCGGAAATCATCAACGTCTCCCGCCGCAAGCGCATCGCCCGCGGCAGCGGCACCACCCTGGTGCAGGTGAACCAATTGCTGAAGCAGTTCGGGATGATGCGCAAGATGATGAAGAGCAAGGGCAAGATGAAACAGATGATGAAACAGTTCGGCGGTGGCGGACCGGGCGGCATGGGCGGCTTTCCGGGAATGAGGTGAATCCGACCGCGGAGTGTGAGTTTTTCTTTCGCGCTAGCACCGATCCCTCGGCAACTATCCCGCTCCCCCTTCCTCCCATGCCCGAGCAACCCACAGACCCCCGCGACCTGCGTCGCAGCTACGAGCGCGGCGCGCTGCATCGGGATGATCTCGATCCGGATCCCGTGGCCCAGTTTCGCGCGTGGTTCGCCGACGCCGCCGCCGCGCCGGAGGTGCTGGAGCCGAATGCGATGACCCTCTCCACCGTCGACGCCGAGGGCCAGCCGAATTCCCGCACCGTCCTGTTGAAAGCCTACGACGAGCGCGGGTTCGTCTTTTTCACCAACTACGAGAGCCGCAAGGCCGCCGAGATGGCCGCCAATCCCCGGGTGGCGCTGTTGTTTCCCTGGATCGCCCTCGAGCGGCAGGTCAAGGTCCAGGGCCGGGCCGAAAAGATCAGCCGGACAGAGACGGTAAAGTATTTCCTCTCCCGCCCCATCGGTCACCGCCTCGGCGCCTGGGTCTCGCAACAGAGCAGCGTGGTCTCCTCGAAAAGCCTGCTCCTGGCAAAGCTCGATGAGATGAAGCGAAAATTCGCCGATGGAGAGATTCCCTGCCCGGATTTCTGGGGCGGCTACCGCGTGGTCGCGACCCGCTTCGAGTTCTGGCAGGGGGGGAAGGATCGGATTCATGATCGCTTCGAGTATCGGCCCGAGTCGACGGCGGTCGGAGGGTGGGAGATTTCCCGACTCGCCCCGTGAATCGATGATGCCCCCGCGGTCGGCGTCGGAATTCTCGGTTGCGAAGCGGCGGATTCAGATTAGCTATCCCGTTCATTTTTTCGCAGCCCTCCCGACTCCGGGCGCTCCAAAACCAACCATCCAGTAACATGTCCGCAGATCTCACCAAATACCGCAACATCGGCATTTTCGCCCACGTCGATGCGGGGAAAACGACCACCACGGAGCGCATCCTGAAGCTCACCGGCAAGATTCACAAGACCGGCGAAGTGCACGACGGCGCGGCGACCACGGACTTCATGGAGCAGGAGCAGGAGCGCGGCATCACCATCCAGTCCGCCGCCACCACCTGTTTCTGGGACGGGCACCGCTTCAACATCATCGACACTCCCGGCCACGTTGATTTCACCATCGAGGTGTACCGCTCGCTGAAAGTGCTCGACGGCGGCATCGGCGTGTTCTGCGGATCCGGCGGGGTGGAGCCCCAGTCCGAGACCAACTGGCGGTATGCGAACGATTCCCGCGTCGCCCGTGTCATTTTCGTGAACAAGCTCGACCGTCTCGGGGCCGATTTCTACCGCGTGGTGGAGCAGGTGAAGAACGTGCTTGCCGCCAAGCCCCTCGTCATGGTGCTGCCCATCGGTGTGGAGGACGAGTTCCGCGGCGTCGTCGATCTCCTGACCCGGAAAGCCTGGATCTGGGACAACTCCGGCCAGCCGGAGAACTACACCATCGAGGATGTGCCCGCCGACATGGTGGACAAAGTCGAGCAGTACCGCAACGAACTCATCGAGACCGCGGTGGAACAGGATGACGATGTCATGGAAGCCTACCTCGAAGGGCAGGAGCCGGACATCGCCACCATCAAGCGTTGCATTCGCAAGGGCACCATCAAGCTCGATTTCTTCCCGACCTTCTGCGGCTCAGCCTTCAAGAACAAGGGCGTGCAGAACGTGCTCAACGGTGTGGTCGACTACCTGCCGAACCCCACCGAAGTGCCCCCGCAACCCATCACCGACCTCGAGGGCGCGGAGACCGGCGAAGTGGCCACCGTGACCACCGACGGACCCTTCCGCGGCCTGGCGTTCAAGATCATGGACGACCAGTACGGCTCCCTCACCTTCACCCGCGTCTATTCCGGCGTGCTGAAGAAAGGCGACACCCTGCTGAACACCTTCACCGGGAAGACCGAGCGCATCGGCCGCCTGGTGGAGATGCACGCCAACTCGCGCCAGGATCTCGACAGCGCCCAGGCGGGCGACATCATCGCCCTGGTCGGGCTGAAAAACGTCCAGACCGGCCACACCCTCTGCGATCCCAAGAGCCCCGGCACCCTGGAGCCCATGGTGTTCCCCGATCCGGTCATCTCCATCGCCGTGGAACCCCTCGACAAGGGCAACGCGGAAAAACTCAGCATCGCCATCGGCAAGATGGTGAAGGAGGACCCCTCCTTCCATGTCGAGACCGATCAGGACTCCGGTGAGACCATCCTCAAAGGCATGGGCGAACTCCACCTCGACATCAAGGTCGACATCCTCAAGCGCACCCATGGAGTCGAGGTCAAGGTCGGCGCCCCGCAGGTCGCCTACCGCGAGACCATCACCCGTCGGATGGAGGATTCCTACACCCACAAGAAGCAGACCGGCGGTACCGGACAGTTCGCGAAACTCGAATACATCATCGAACCCATCGATGATCCGGAGATCACCGACAACTTCGTGTTCGAATCCACCGTGGTCGGCGGCAACGTGCCGCGCGAATACTGGCCCGCCGTCGAGAAAGGCTTCCGCCTCTCCATGGAAAAAGGCGTCCTCGCCGGCTTCCCCATGATGAAAGTCAAGGTCACCCTCACCGATGGCGGCTACCACGCGGTGGACTCCTCGGCGATCGCCTTCGAAATCGCCTCCAAGGCCGCCTACCGCCAGACCATTCCCAAATGCGGCGCCCAGATCCTGGAACCCATCATGAAAATCGATGTCTTCACTCCCGAAGACAACGTGGGCGACGTCATCGGCGACCTCAACCGTCGCCGCGGCATGATCACCGCCCAAGAGCGCACTCCCACCGGCATCCGCGTGAAGGCCCAGGCCTCCCTGGCCGACATGTTCGGCTACATCGGCGACCTCCGCACCATGACCTCCGGTCGCGGCCAGTTCTCCATGGAGTTCAGCCACTACGCGCCCTGCCCGAAGAACATCGCCGACGAGATCATCGCCAAGGCCGAAGCCGAGCGCCTCGCCAAGCACAAGTAAGCGGCGGATCGCAAACCACTCAACGAAAACGGGCCTCGGAGCGATCCGATGCCCGTTTCTTGTTCATTCCCCGTCCCGCCGACGCCCCTGCGCCACCGCCGCCGCGGAGTCCGCCGCCTGCGCCAGATGACGCCGCATGGCCTCCGCCGCCGCCTCGGAATCGCGGTCCAGCATGGCGCGCAAAATGTCGAGATGCTCGTTGACCGTGGTCGTGTGAATGTCGGCCAGGGCCCGAGCGCCGACAATCTCGCGCATCAACTGCACCAGATCCCCATAACGGGCGATCTCCGCCGCCAGTCGCCGGTTTCCCGAAGCCTCGGCGATGGCGGCGTGCAACTCCCGATCATGCCGCCAACCCGGATCGATTCCCCCGGCCTCGTCGCGCACCGCCAGGAAGTCGGCCTCGCAGCGCTCCAACCACTCCCGGTCCAGCCGCGTCGTGGCCAACCTGGTAGCCTCCACCTCGAGCAAAGAACGCACCGCGTACAGCTCTCTCAACTCCTCAGGGCCGAAGGGCGCGAAGACCGCGCCGCAGTTCCGCCGCAACTCCACCAGCCCGAAGCCCCGCAACTCCAGCAAGGCCTCCCGCACCGGCGTGCGACTGACCCCGAATCTCTCCACCGCCTCCGCCTCGGTGAGCCGGTCGCCACCTTTCCACACCCCCTCCAGCAACCCGGCGATCACGCCGCGCACCACTCCGCTCTTGCCCGCCACACGAACCGGCGCCGTGGAGGCGGATTGCAGAAGACGAGTTGGCATAGCGGAATTGCGTGATTGTATACAATACGATTCAGGTCCAAGATTACCCGTTGTTCCCTTAGCCCCGACCAGCGGCGGCGTAAATGCGGTTTTTTCTCCCCCACCCGTTGGCCGCGTCCGTTTCCGGTGGAAGATTCCCGATTGCCCCATGTCTTCCCTGCCCAAAGTCGTCATCACCGACCTCATCGTCGAGCCCCTCGATCACGAGCGCTCCGTGCTCGACGGTCACGCCGAGATCCACGCCCTCGACGCGAAAAACGAGAGTGATCTGATCGGCCGGATCGAGGATGCCGACGCCGTCATGGTCTATCACTACTTCCGCTTCACCAAAGCCACCATCGACCGGCTGGAGCGCTGCAAAGTCATCGTTCGTCCCGGAGTCGGCTACGACGGGATCGATCGCGCCGCCGCGCGCGCGCGCGGCATCCCGGTCTGCAACGTGCCCGACTACGGCACCGAGGAGGTGGCCGATTCCGCCATCGGCATGGCCATCTCTCTAGCCCGCGGAACCCACTTTCTCAACAGCCGCCTCCGGCGCGGTCTCGGCGAGTGGAATGTCGAGCAGGCCGCCCCCATCCCGCGCCTCCGGGGACGCACCTTCGGCATCATCGGCTGCGGCCGCATCGGCACCGCGACCGCCCTGCGGGCGAAAGCCTTCGGTTTCGATGTCGTTTTCTACGATCCCCACCTGCCCGACGGCATCGAAAAAGCCCTCGGCATCCGCCGGGTCAACAGGGTTGAGTCGCTGATGCGACAGGGTTACCTCGTCAGCATCCACTGCCCGCTCTCCGAGGAGACCCGCGGCATGATCGGTGAGGACGAAATCCGCCAGATGCCCCGCGGCTCCTTCCTCGTCAACACCGCGCGCGGCGGCATCGTCGATACCGGGGCGGTGATCGCGGCCCTCGCCGACGGCCACCTCGCCGGAGCCGGGATCGATGTGCTGGAAAAGGAGCCCCCCCCGCCGGACTCGCCCGTGCTGGCGGCGTGGCGCGATCCCGATCACCCGGCCCATGATCGCCTGATTCTGAATCCCCACACCGCCTTCTACTCCGAGGAAGGCTGCGCCGAATTCCGTGTCAAAGGCGCGCTGGAGGCGCTCCGCGCGCTCCGTGGCGAACCTCTGCGCAACGTCGTCAACTGATCCAATGATGCAGAACACCCGGCAGTTTTTTCTCCCGACCCTTCTCGTCATGGCGCTGACCGGAACGCCTCTCCTGGGTGTGGATTTCGCAAAGGAGATCGAGCCCATCTTTGCCGAGCATTGCATCGACTGCCACGGGGAAGACAAGCCGAAAGGCCAGTTCCGGATCGACCGACTCGCTTCCCTGCTCCGGGGCGGCGACTCGGGCGAGGCCGCCGTGGTCCCGGGCAGGCCGGAGGACAGTTTTCTCGTCAAGGCGATCCGCCACACCGAACCGGACTACGAGATGCCTCCGAAAGGCGGACCTCTGGACGACTCGCGGATCGTCCTGATCGAAAAATGGATCGCCGAAGGCGCGAAGGTGCCCGACAGCTACGGCCCGGCCGAGGAAACGACCGAGCTGAGCCACTGGTCCTTCGTTCCGGTGGAGCGACCGGACTCCGCCACCGACATTGATGGCTTTGTCGAAAGGAAACTCGCCGAAAACGGGCTCGATCTTTCCCCGGAAGCCGACCGACGCACCCTGATTCGCCGACTTTATCTCGTCATGCTGGGCCTGCCGCCCAAGCCGGAAGAGGTCGAGGCCTTCGTCGCCGATACCTCGCCCGACGCGTGGACGCGCCTGGTCGAATCCGCCCTCGCCAGCCCGCACTACGGGGAACGCTGGGCGACGCACTGGCTCGATCTGGTCCGCTTCGGCGAGACCCACGGATTCGAGATGAACCGCGAGCGGCCCCACGCCTGGCATTACCGGGACTGGGTGATCGACGCCTTCAACACCGACAAACCCTACGACCACTTCGTGCGGGAGCAGATCGCCGGCGACGCGCTGGGCGCGGAAATCGGCACCGGATTTCTCGTGGCCGGCCCCTGGGACCAGGTCAAGGGGCAGGATCCGCAGCTCCGCCTGATGCAGCGGATGAACGAACTCGACGACATCATCAACACCACCGGCACCGCCTTTCTCGGGCTGACCACCGGCTGCGCGCGCTGTCACAACCACAAGTTCGACCCCGTATCCCAGCGCGACTACTACGCCCTGCAGGCGGTCTTCGCCGGCGTGAAACACGCCGACCGCAAGCTGCCGCTGCCGGAGGAAACCCGGGAAGCCATCGCGGTGATCGACCGAGAGATCGAGGACCTGACCGGCAAACTGTCCCGGTTTGTGTCGGGCACGACCGACGCCACGATCCTGATCGATGACACCGCCGCGGAGGCGCTCGCCGAGCCGAAAGGACGGGCCGAGAAGACCGTCGGCCCGACGCGGGACCCCGGCCGCAACGGATACACCTGGTGGGCGAACTCCGCCGGGAAGGAAGTCGCCGCCTGGCGTCCCGGAGTCCGGGGACTCTACCGCGTCTGGCTCAGCTGGGGCGCCGGATACCGAACGCACTCCGGTGACGCCCGCTATGTCCTGAAATCGGGCGACCGGGAAATCGAGATCGCGAGGATCGACCAGCAACGAACCGCCGACAAGGGTGACGAGCCGCAAAACCGGGCGCTCTGGAGCGGACCGCACGACGCCGGAGTCCACTTGCTGGCGCCGGACGACATCCTCGTGCTGCGCGGTGGTGAGACCGGAACCGCCATCACCGCCGACGCCGTCTTTTTCCAACCCGTGGAGAGCGCCGCCGCCGCCGAGGCGCCCGTCGCCCGCGCCGCGGTCTCGGCGAAGCGGAACGTGGAGACCTTTCCGCCGCGAGAGGCGCGATTCATCCGTTTCACCATCGAGGAAACGAATCGGGGTCAGCCATGTCTCGACGAGTTCGAGGTCTGGTCCGACCGGGACAACATCGCCCTCGCCGAAGCGGGCGCGCGGGCGACCTCGTCGGGCGATTTCGAACATCCGCTCCATCGTCTCGAACACATCAACGACGGTCGCTATGGCAACGCCCGGAGTTGGATCGCGAAAGAAGCCAAGGGCGGCTGGGTTCAGATCGAACTGCCCGAAGTCCGGACCATTGATCGCGTCGAGTGGTCGCGTGATCGGGAAGGCGAATACACCGACCGACTCGCGACGAAGTACCGCATCGAGGTCGCCACCGAGCCCGGGCAGTGGTCGCTGCTGGCGAATTCCTCCGACAGACTGGCGCCGGGAGATGAGGCGGAGAGCGGGACCGACTACCGATTCACCGATCATCCCGAAGCCGAACAGGGCCGATCCTGGCTGGCGCGGCTCGAGGAAATTCGGAAGGAAAAGACAGCGCTTGAGGAATCCACTCTCGCCTACGCCGGCACCTTCGAGCAGCCGGGGCCCACCCATCGGCTCTATCGCGGAGAACCCGACGCCAAGCGCGAGGAAGTCGCCCCGGGCGGCATTGCCGTGTTCACCGCGCTCGAGTTGCCGCGCGACGCTCCGGAGCGGGACCGCCGCCTGGCTTTGGCGAACTGGATCGCCAGCCCGGAGAATCCCCTCACCGCCCGCGTCATCGTCAACCGACTCTGGCAATTCCATTTCGGCACCGGGATCGTCGATACCCCGAGCGACTTCGGGCTCAACGGCGCGCCGCCAAGTCATCCCGAGCTGATCGACTGGTTGGCGGCGGAACTGGTGGAGAGCGGCTGGTCTCTCAAGCACATACACCGGCTCATCCTTCACTCCGCCACTTGGCGACAGGATCACCGGCCCCGACCGGAGGCAGTTCGCGTCGACGCCGCCTCTCGCCTGCTCTGGCGATTTCCGCCGCGGCGCATCGAAGCCGAGGGCATCCGCGACGCCATTCTCGCCGTCAGCGGAGCGCTCGAACGTGATCGCATGGGAGGCCCGGGTTTCAGCGCTTTCGAGATCGAGGCCGAGAATGTGCGCCACTACCATCCCAAGACCGAATACGGTCCCGAGGACTGGCGTCGCATGATCTACATGACCAAGGTGCGGCAGGAGAAGGACGTCGTCTTCGGCACCTTCGACTGTCCCGACGCCAGCCAGGCGGTGGCGAAGCGCAGCCGCTCCACCACCCCGCTCCAGGCCCTTGGTCTGTTGAACAGCGCGTTCGTGATGCAACAGGCCGAGATCCTCGCCGCGCGGCTGAGCAAGGAGGAAAATGTTCCCGTCGCCCGGATCGAACGGGCCTGGCGGCTCTGTTTCGGGCGCGCTCCCGACCAGTCCGAGCGCGCCGACGCCCTCGCCTTTCTGGAATCCGAGGGCCTCGCCGCCTTCGCCCGCGCGCTCTTCAACGCGAACGAATTCGTGTTCATCCCGTAGACCGGACCAAGCACAACCATGAACTCCCTACTCGACCGACGCCAGTTTCTCGGAAGCACGGCCCGAGGCCTACCGGGCATCGCCCTGGCCAGTCTGCTGGGGCGGGAGAGCCTGCTCGCCGCCACGGAAAGGGGTCCCATCCGTCCCGTCATTGATGCCGCCAGTCCCTTCGCCTCGCGTCACCCGCACCACCGCGCCGCCGCGAAGCAGGTGCTCGTCATTTTCTGCTCGGGCGCTTGCAGCCAGATCGACACGTTCGACTACAAGCCGGAGCTGATCCGCCGGCATGGCCAGCCTCTGCCCGGCGCGGAGAATCTCATCACCTTCCAGGGCGAACAGGGCGCCCTCACCCGCAGTCCGTGGGAATTCAAACCGCGCGGCGAGAGCGGCAAGATGATCTCCGAGCTGGTCCCCCATCTCGCCGATCTGGCCGACGACCTGTGCTTCATCCACTCGATGACCGGAAAGACGAACACCCACGGTCCGGGGGAAAATTTCATGTCCACCGGCGACACGCTCGACGGTTTTCCCTCCATGGGCGCCTGGGCGACCTGGGCGCTCGGCACGGAGAACGAGAACCTGCCCGCCTATGTCGCCATCTCAGACCCCCGCGGCACCCCGCAGTCGAGCGTGAACAACTGGGGACCCGGTTTCCTGCCGGCCGCGTTCCAGGGTACCGAATTCAACGCCACCAAGCCGCTCGCCAACCTCGACATTCCCGAGTCCGTCGGACCGAAAAGGGATCGCGCGACCCGTGATTTCCTCCATCGGATCAACGAACGACACCTCGAGCGCTTTCCCGGCGACAGCGAACTGGCCGCGCGGATCGCCAGCTACGAACTCGCCGCCCGCATGCAGTTGAGCGTGCCCGAGGTCACCGATCTCTCCACCGAACCGAATAGCGTGCTCCGTGAGTACGGCGCCGACGACACCGGCAATCCGCTCAAGGCCGGCTTCGCGAGGAACTGCATTCTCGCCCGTCGCCTCATCGAGCAGGGCGTCCGCTTCGTCCAGCTTTTCAACGGAGCCTACCAGACCGGCGGCGAGGGCGTCAGCAATTGGGACGGCCACAAGAAGATCGTCGAGCAGTACAACGTCCACGGACCCGTCCTCGACCAACCCTGCGCCGCCCTGCTGCGCGACATGAAACGCCGCGGCCTGCTCGAGGATACGCTCGTGGTCTGGACCACCGAATTCGGCCGCATGCCCACTTTCCAGAAAGGCGCCAGCGGACGCGATCACAATCCCGAGGGCTTCACCACCTGGCTCATGGGTGCCGGGGTCAAGGCTCCCTTCACCTACGGAGCGACCGACGAGTTCGGCCATCGCGCGGTGGAGAATGTGACCACCGTCTACGACTTCCATGCCACCATCCTCCACCTGCTGGGGCTTGATCACGAACGGTTGAGCTACTATCACAACGGATTCGAACGGCGCCTGACCAACGTTCATGGTCACGTAATCCGCGACATCCTGGCGTAAGAGATCCCACGATTGAGCTTGCCCCGCCGTTTCCAGAGGCTAATCTGGGCGCATGAAAAAGGGTTGTGTCATCGCCATCATCGTAGCCGTAGTGCTGGTCATCGCCGTAGTCGCCGGAATTGTCGTCGTCGGCAAGAAACTCGGTGAAGGCGGCTTGGACTTCATCACCAAAGCGCCCAACGCCGGGGCGGCCTTGGCGATCGAGGTCGCGATTCAGGAATACAAAACCCAGAATCCCGACGCCCAGATTCCCCCGACCAACGAAGCCTGGGCCGAGGCGCTCAAGGATTTCAAGGTCGGCGGCGGAAACGATTTGGGAAACCTCATCCAGGATGGCAAATTCGTCGATATTTCCCGAAACGAGATGGGCTTTGAGCAGACCGCCGACGGCGGCATCAAGGTGATCTCTCCCGGCAAGGACGCCATCCTCGGTACTGAGGACGATGTCGATTCCAGCATGTTCGAAAAGCTTCAGGAAAAAATCGAGGAAGCTGCTTCCCAGGAACCTCAGCAGTGATGCCCGGGATCGTATCCCGCGTTTCCCGGAGGCCGCGCCGTCACACGCGCGGCCTTTTCTTTTGCCAATCCGCCCGGTCCCGGCCACTTTCCCCACTTCCATGCAGGAATACCACCGCCTCCTCCGACTCGTCCTCGACGAGGGCAAAACGCGCGACGACCGCACCGGCACGGGCACGCTCGGCGTCTTCGGCGCCCAGGCGCGTTTCGATCTGCGGGAAACCTTCCCGGTGGTCACCACCAAGAAGCTCCACCTGCGATCCATCATCCACGAACTGCTCTGGTTCCTGAACGGGGACACCAACATCGGTTACCTCCGCGAGAACGGCGTCAGCATCTGGGATGAATGGGCCGATGAAAACGGTGATCTCGGTCCCGTCTACGGCAAACAGTGGCGACGCTGGCAGGGCGCGCCCGACGCCGCGCCCATCGATCAGATTCGCGGCGTGGTCGAGTCCATCCGGAAAACTCCCGAGAGCCGGCGCCACATCGTCAGCGCCTGGAATCCCGTCGACGTGCCCCACATGGCCCTGCCGCCCTGCCACACCATGTTCCAGTTCTACGTCGACACTACCGCCGGCGAACTCAGCTGCCAACTCTACCAGCGCAGCGCCGACCTGTTTCTCGGCGTGCCGTTCAACATCGCCTCCTACGCCCTGCTCACCCTGATGATGGCCCAGGTCTGCGACCTGAAACCGGGCGATTTCGTCCACACTTTCGGCGACCTGCATCTTTATCAGAACCACCTTGAGCAAGCGAAGCTGCAACTCAGCCGCGAGCCGCGCCCGCTGCCGGTGATGAAGCTCAACCCCCAGGTCAAAACCATCGACGGCTTCCGCTACGAGGACTTCGAGCTGATCGGCTACGATCCCCACCCGGCCATCAAGGCGCCTATCGCCGTTTGATGCCGGTTGCGCGAGCTTAACCGGATCGTGTATGCTCTCCCCGTGACCGCCACCCAGTCATTCCTCGAAATCGAAAGCGTCCGCGACCGCGTTCACCCGCTCTCGGTCGAGGACTATCACGCTCTGGGGGAACTGGGTCATGTGGATGAGCGGGTCGAACTCCTGCGCGGTGTCATCGTCGAGAAAATGTCCAAGTCGCCTCTCCATTCCTTTGTCTGCCAGCGTTTGGCCGACATCTTTCGCGCTTTCGCTTCAAATTCGAGCGGATGGATCGTTCGCCAGGAACAGCCGCTGACTTTTGAAGACTCCGAGCCGGAGCCGGATCTATCGATCATTTCAGGGCGTCCCGAAGACTTTCTGCGGCACCACCCCACCACCGCCCGCCTCGTCGTCGAGGTCGCGATCTCTTCCATCGAGGTCGATCTCCAGAAAGCGCCCATCTACGCCGAAGCCGGCATCCCGGAGTTATGGCTGGTTCGCGCCGCCGACCTCCAGATCGATGTCTTTTCCCGACCGGAAAACGGCATCTACCAGGACCATCGAACCCTCGCGGGAACGGATCGGCTGACCTGCGACATTTTTGCGGACTTCAGCCGCACCGTGGACGAACTCCTCGGTCAGCCTACGGAAAACTGAATCCTGAAGACTTCCTCGCTCATCGCCATCGTGGCCATGGCCAGCAATCGCGTCATCGGACGCGACGGCGATCTGCCCTGGCGCCTGCCGGAAGACCTGAAGTGGTTCAAGAAACTCACGCTCGGTCACCCCATCGTCATGGGTCGGAAGACGATGGACTCGCTCGGAGGCCGCCCCCTCCCGAAGCGACGCAACCTCGTCGTTTCCCGCTCCCTCGATCAAGCCGATCTCCCGGAGGGATTCGAGAAGACGGAAGCTGATCCCGAAACGCTCCGAAAACTCGCGGACACCGTTTTCATCATCGGCGGGGCGGAGCTCTACCGACTCATGCTCCCCCACTGCGACGAGGTCTACCTCAGCTACGTCTTCGAACCCCACGAGGGCGACACTTTCCTCCCGACTTTCGAGGACCACTTCGATCTGGCCGAGATCGTGGCGACCCATCCCGAGTTCGAATTGCGCCGCTATACCCGGCGCCCGGATTGATCTTTCGCCATGCCCTCCCACGGTTACGACTTCGACCCCACCTACGGGCATACCCTCGACAGCCTGCTGGAGGTGCCCCCGCCTCCAGTTCCGGAGGGTTTCTCATCATTCTGGCAAGATCGCCACGAGCGCGCGCGCGCCATCGATCCCAAGCCTCAAATCGGCGCCGCCAGGGCGACCCGATCCCACTGGCGAGTACACGACTACTCCGCCACCTCGACCGATGGCGTCGCCCTCCGGGGTTGGCTCTTGATCCCCGCCACCGGCCCGGTGCGACGCGGTTTCATCGTCGGACACGGTTACGGGGGTCGCGAGGCGCCCGATTTTCACCTGCCTTTCCCCGACGCCGCCCTGCTGTTTCCCTGCTCGCGGGGACTGGGACGCAGCCGCTCCGGCGACTTCCCGGCCGATCCGATGCGACACGTCGTCCATCGCATCACCGAGCGCGACCACTACATCCTCGGTGGTTGCGTCGAGGATCTTTGGACCAGCGCCACCGCCCTGCTGGCACTCATTCCCGAGATCTCCGGTCGACTCGGCTACCTCGGCATCAGTTTCGGCGGCGGAATCGGCGCGCTCGCGCTTCCCTGGGATGACCGCTTTCGCAAAGCCCACCTCAACGTGCCCAGTTTCGGTCATCAACGACTGCGGCTGGAGCTGCCCACCTTCGGGAGTGGCGCCGCCGTGAGGAGATATTTCCGCCGCGACCCGTCCATCATCGACACCCTGCTCTTTCACGATGCCGCCGTCGCCGCGCGCCATCTCCGCATCCCCCTGCACTGCGCCTGCGCCCTGTTCGATCCCGTGGTGGCGCCACCCGGACAGTTCGCCATTCATAACGCCACCAATCAGCCGGAAAACCTGCGCCCCCTCATCGCCGGGCATCACGCATATCCCGGGCAAGCGGACGAAGAAGCGCTTCTGTTACAGGAAATTGGCACTTTTTTTGCGGACCTCTGACCCCGTAGCTGCCAAGATTCCCGGCAGAACCTCTGACCCGCGCCCGCTTGAACCGAGAGTATCACCGGTGGACCAGCCCCGCCCTCGAACGCGACATGGAGCTGCTGGTATTCGGCCATGCCGGCGCCAAGGTGCTGGTGTTTCCGACCCGCGGCGGACGTTTCTACGAATACGAAAACCTGCGCCTCACCGATGTCCTCGCCGGTAAGATCCAGGCCGGGCAACTCCAGCTCTTCTGTGTCGACAGCATCGACTGCGAAACCTTCTACTGCTGGTGGGCTCATCCCTCGGGCCGCATCCAGCGACACATCCAGTATGAGACCTACCTGCTCGAGGAAGTGCTGCCTTTCATGAGCGAGCGAAATCCCCACCCATGCACCATCTCGCATGGATGCAGCCTCGGGGCCTACCACGCCGCGAATCTCGCCTTTCGCCATCCCCACCTGTTTCAAAAACTCGCCGCCTTCTCCGGTCGCTACGATCTCACTCTCTCGGTGGAGGATTTCCCCGACCTCTTCGACGGCTACTACAGCGAGGACGTCTATTACCACACTCCCTCGCATTTCCTGCCCAATCTCGAATGCCCCGAGCGTCTCGATCAGTTGCGCCACATGGAGATCATCCTCGTCATCGGGGAGGAAGATCCCTTTCGCCAGAACAACGTGGAACTCAGCGCCGTGTTGCACGCCAAGCAGATCCCGCATCAGTTCCACATCTGGGGCGAGCGCGCCCACCGGGGTTACTACTGGCGACGCATGGCGCCGCTCTACCTTTGAAAGGCTCATTCAACAGGGTTGCATGCGGGACCCAACCCTGTTGACTGCAGATCCGCTCTAAGGAGAGTGCGAAATCGAAGCTTTTCGAGCTTTTCGAGGTTCCTCGATTCCGGTAGCGTGATCCTTGGATGAAACGCCATGCCCTCCCTCTCTTCGTGGCCGCCTACGTGATCTTCGGCGTAGTCCTGCTGCTCCGCCCTCCGGCGAACACCCCGAAATTCACCAGCGAAAAGGTTCAAAGGAATCCCTTCACCGAGAAGCTGACCATTCGAGTCACCACCCGACATGCCATCATCAATCTGGACGAGTTCGACATGAGCCGGACGGAATTCGTCTGCGACCATCCGGACACCACGATCATCCTCAGAGTCACCGGGGGAAACCCGACCCACTTGACGGAAAAACTACCCGACAACGTGATGCTCGTGAATCCCGCCGGTGTCTTTGTCGGCTCCGATACCCAAGTGAAAACGGGAAGCAGCTTCGGAGCCTCGGTGCTTGACCTGGGTGACGTCATCGATTGGAGGGAAGACCTGGTTTTTCCGGGTAGCGTCGATGATCCCTACCTCGGAAACATTGTTCGAGATCCGGATGAATTGACCTCGGCAATCGAAGTCAAAGGTCACGGCAATGTCTACGCACTGGCGATCAACAAAGACGGTGGCGTCCGGGCTTCGGGACAACGACTCAACGGTCGCGTGATTCTTTCCGCTCCACAAAAACCGGAGAAGGCAGAAAAGTGAGAAGCCAAACGGAACCTCACTCGTAAATCAAATACGGCTGGCGCGCGCGACGAAACGACTCGTTCGAACTTTGCCACGAAGCGATGATCTTCGCGGGATGGACTCCGCGCGGCAGATCGCGCTCCATGCTGGTGCTGCCATAGACCTTGTAGAAAACGTCCTTGTTGCTGGCGGTGGTGCGGACGAAGAGGTTGCGCGAACCGATTCGGCGGTTGACGGCGTCGATGAAGATCAGGTTCATTCCCGCCAGGTCCATGGGCGCGTGCGGATCGATGATGACCCGCGAACCGCCGAAACTGTTGCGAGTGTAGGGAGTGAACTTCACCCCGGGCAGTCGAAGGGAGTTCAGGTAATTCGTGAACTCGTTGGCGTCGAATCCGGGCCCGCCGACATATTCGAACGGACCATCGCTCCCGATCCCGATGTCGCCTCCGCTGAGACTCCCGAAAATGCCGGTGGCGGCGTAGTAGCGGGGCGAGCTGGGCTTCGGGATGTTGGGCGAGGTCGGCACCCAGCGCAGTCCGGTGTTCTCCCAAGTCATGGCCCGGTTCCAGCCGAGCACCGGCACCACGGTGAGCCGGCACGGTTTCGCGATCCAGCCTTTCGCGTTGGCCATCTGGGCGAGTTCGCCGGCGGTCATGCCGTGGAGGTAGGGCGTCGGCACCTGACCGACAAAACTGATCCACCGGCTCTCCATCGGCGGCCCCTGGACGCGGAGCCCGCCGAGCGGGTTGGGTCGGTCGAGCACGACGAATTCCTTTCCGTTCTCCGCGCAGGCTTCCATCGCCCGGATCATCGTCGAGATGTAGGTGTAGCTCCGGGAACCGATGTCCTGGAGATCGAAGAGCATCACGTCGATCGGCGCCAGCATCTCCGGCGTGGGCTTGCGGGTCGGTCCATAGAGCGAGTAGGCCATCAGACCCGTCAGGGGATCGCGACGGTGGGCGATGTGGACCGCCGCCTTCTCGGTGCCGTCGAGCCCGTGCTCCGGCGTGTAGAGCGCGGTGAGGTTCACCTGCGGAGAGCGATGCAGCACGAGTCGCGTTTTCGTTCCGTGCCGATTGACGCTGGTCTGGTTGGTGATCAGCCCGACGCGTTTGCCGCGAAGCAGGTCGAATCCGTTGTCCTCCAGCACATCGATCCCGAGTTTCACCGGTCCCCGATAGGTCGCGACCTGGCCCTTGATCCGGCTGTTGCCGCCACCAGGCGTCGTTTCGCAGCCGATCAGGACGGCGAGAAGGATGGTCGCGCCCGCCGCCGCGGCGAAAAAGCTTTTGTGTTCGCGTTTCATGACTGCTTAACTGGCGGCGCTTCTCAGATCTCCCCTCCCATGGAAGAGCGCCTCCTCGGTCAACTGCTGCTCACCGGTGTTCCCGGTCCCGAACTCGATGCCGCCACGGCGGAACGGTTCCGTAAAATTCAGCCGGGGGGATTTATTTTGTTCGGTCGAAATATCCACTCTCCCGAACAATTGCGCAAGCTGATCGACGACCTGCGCGATCTCTCGGATATCGAGCCTTTCATCACCATCGACCAGGAAGGCGGACGCGTTTCGCGCCTCCGTCTCATCGGGTCGGAACCGCCCAATGCCCAGCAGCTCCGCGAAAAGGGCGACCTCAAGCTCATCAAGCGTCACGGACAGCTCACCGGGCAGATTCTCCGCATGTTCGGGTTCAATCTCGACCTCTGCCCGGTCCTCGACATTTCCTACGACGACAACGCAGACAACTCGCTCAAGGGCCGCTGCTACGGCACCACGCCGAAGGAAGTCATCGACAACGCCAGCGTCTTCAATCTCTCGCTCCGCAAGGAGGGCATCCTCAGTTGCGGAAAGCACTTCCCCGGCTACGCCTCGGCCGAGTGCGACCCGCACGAATCTCTTCCGATCATTCACAAGACGCTCGAGGAAATGGAGGCCACCGAGCTGTTGCCCTTCCGCGCCCTGCTCGACGATCTCGACAGCCTCATGACCTGTCACTCGCACTTTCCCTGCTGGGACGCTGATCGTCCGCGTTGGCCGGCCTCGCTGTCGAAGAACATCATCGGCCAGTTTCTCCGCAACCAGCTCGCCTACGAAGGGCTCGTCATGACCGACGACCTGGACATGGGAGCCATCCTCAACGAGGTCACCTTCGAGGAAACCATCATCGCCTGCATCGAGGCCGGCAACGACCTCGCCATGATCTGTCACCGGGTCGAACTGGTCGAGGAAGCAAAGAAGCACCTCACCAAGGTGCCCGGCCCCATTCTCCACGACGCCCTGAAACGAATCGAGAAAACCAAGAAGCGCCTCGTCAATCCCTACCCCTGGTCGATCGAGAAATTCCAGGAAATCGACGGCCAGATCTGGGATCTCCGCGTCGATACCCTCGGCGAGGAACGGGCGAAGATTCTCAGCGTCGAAGACGGCAAGCGCTCACCCGTGGAAACCTACTGATTTGCCGATCCCGATCTCCCATCTTTCATCACCCATCTTCGCCGCCAGCGGCGGCCAATAGCCATGCTTCCCGAAGTCGAAAAACTCGTCGTCATCCAGGATCGCGATCTCAAGATCCGCGCCATCCAGAAAGAGCTGGATCAGCTACCCATGGAGGAGGATGACGTGAGGGAAAAACTGGCCGCCGACAAACGCGCCGTCGAGGCGGCCAAGCTGGCGGTGCAGGAGAACGAGGTCGCGATGAAGAATCTCGAACTCGACATCCAGACGCGGCAGGATTCCATCGCCAAGCTCAAGGTCCAGCAGTTCGAGACCCGGAAGAACGAGGAGTTTCGAGCCATGGGGCAGGAAATTGAAAAGTACCAGGCAGAAGTCACCGCACTGGAGGACCGGGAACTCGATTTGATGGAAAAGGGAGAGACCCTCAGGGCACGACTGACTTCCGCCGAAGCCGCGCTGGCCGCCTCTCAGGAACTGGTTGATGAGGACCTCGCCGACATCGACGCCCGGCGCCTGAACTTGAGCAAGGAGAAGGCCGAAATCGAAGCCCAGCGCGCCAACGAAGCCGCCGCCGTGCAGCCGGAGGTCATCGACATCTACAACCGCCTGTTCAAGAGCAAGGGCGGACTCGTCGTGGTTCCGCTTGAAGACGGCCAGTGCAAAGGCTGTCACATGAAAGTCATCAAATCGACCGTCGTGGCGGTGAAGACCGAAAAGGAAATCACCCACTGCGAAAACTGCGGACGCATCCTCTACTGGTGGACCGAGGAGTGACTCCCGCGGCGTAACCTCGCGGAGATCGTCACCCATGACCGAGACCGCCCCCGTCACTTGTCCGACCTGCTTCGAGACTTTCGAAGTGCCGGTCCCGCCCGCTTCGGAGACGCCCTGCGAGGTCGATTACGACTACGAAGTCTGCTGCCGGCCCATGGTCATCAACTTCGAACCCGAGCCCTGTTCCGACGAGGTGACCGCCTTCGCCCGCGGCCTCGACGAATAGAAATGGCCGTTGACACTGGGGATCGAAGTAGCTACTTTTCGGCGCCAATTCCTTACGGGGATGAGGTCTTTATCCCCCCGGTGTCTGGTTCGCCACACGCCGGGGTTTTTTTTTGCCATGAACGCACAACGAGCGGTTCTATTGATCGACGGAAACAACTGGTATCACGGTACTCGCAAGGCCGGTGTCAAATTTCTGGGCGAACTCGACTACCGTAGGATCTCCGAGAAACTCACTCATCCTCGAATATGGGTGGAAACCCGTTACTATGTGGGCCGAGTTTCGCAGACCGAAAACACCCAGCTTTATGCCGACCAGAGACGATTTCTGGACCGGATTTGCAAACAGGACCAAAGAATCAGTGCCCACTTCGGAAGACTCGAACCCAGACAATCAAAAAACGAGGCAGCTGAGGAAATGTTAGCTTTCCTCGGAAATCTCAAGACTAGAATTGACGGAGCCGTCTATCGCGAACTCGTCCGAATCGCCACAAGCCATCGCCAGGCAACCGTAATGGTCGAGAAAGCGGTTGATGTCATGATTGCGGTTGATTTGGTCGCGATGGCCCATCAGGACAAGTTCGATGTGGCTTATCTCCTGACCGCCGATGGAGACTTTACCCCTGCCGTTTCTCTGGTCCAATCCTTGGGAAAGAAGGTCTTTGCCGTTTCCGCTCAGAATGGGGCCGAACTGGCTCGCCAAGTAGATGCTTTCATACCATTGAAGGCGGACTGGTTCGATGACTGCTTTGCCGTGTAGAATCCCTTCATGGCAACGATTTCCATCGTCATCCCCGCGCGCGATGCCGAGCGCACCCTGCCGATGGCGATCCAGAGCTGCCTGGCGCAGACCCTTCCGGACTTCGAACTGGTGCTGGTGGATCACGGCTCCATCGACGGCACCTTTTCGCTGATGAAGAAATTCGCCCGGCAGGACTCGCGCATCGATGTCCTGAAAAAGCCGCGCTCCGCTCCCTTCGTCTCCGTCGCCAACCTCGCCTGGCAGGAATCGCGCGGTGACCTCATCGCCCGGATGGACGCCGACGATTTCTCCTACCCCGCACGGCTCCAGCACCAGGCGAAATTTCTCGCCGAACATCCCGAGATGGCCGCCTGCGGAACCTTGGTGCGGATCCGCAAACGTCGCTCACCCGACAGCCGCGCCCACACCGATCCCGACGACGGCTACGCCGACTACGAAACGTGGATCAACTCCGTGGTCACGCCCGAAGCCATCGCCGCCCAGCGTTTCATCGACAGCCCGCTCGCCAATCCCTCGACCCTGGTGCGACGTTCCGCGTTGGAGAAATTCGGCGGCTACGCCGATCCCAGTTGGGCCGAAGACTACGACCTCTGGCTGCGGATGCTCCATGCCGGCGAGACGCTCGGGAAAGTCGAGAAGGTGCTCCTCGACTGGTTCGACTCCGACACCCGATCCACCCGCACCATCGATCGCTACACCCAGGACCAATTCCAGCAGGCCAAAGCCCACTACCTTGCCCGCCTGCCGATCGTCAGACAACGCGGCGTCTCCATCTGCGGGGCCGGTCCCATCGGGAAAAAACTCGCCCGTCGACTCCATACCGAGCACGGAATTTCCGTCGGTGCCTTCTTCGAAGTCAGCGAAAACCGCATCGGCAACGAGATCGACGGCATCCCCGTCCTGCCCAGCGAGGCCATTCCCGAATCACCCCACCGTGTCCTCGTCGGCGCCGTCGGTCTCCCCGGCGCTCGCGACCGCATCCGCACCCTCGCCAAGGCCGCCGAATTCACCGAGGGGGAGGACTTTTTCTGCGTGGCCTGAACACGTTTTTCCTACCCGAACACCCGCGCCTCCGGCAGCGGTTCCTGCTGGCGGCTGGCATCGATGTCGCCCCGGGTGCGGAACTCGCGCGGTGAGAGGCCTTTCAGCTCGCGGAATCGGCGATTGAAGTTGGAGAGATTGTTGAATCCCACCCGGAAAGCGATGTCGGTGACGGGTTCCCCGGTCCCGAGCAGCAGGCGACAAGCTTCGCCGACCCGCAGTTCGTTGACATACTGGATCAGCGTCTTGCCGGTGTTCGCTCGAAAGAAGCGACAGAACGACTTCGGCGCCAGACCGGCCACCTTGGCGACCTCCTCGAGCCGGACCTCGTGGTTCTTCGACTGGTGGAGAAATCGGATCACCCGGTCGAGCCGGCTGATGTCGCGATCGCGCAGCGAGGGCGAATAGGCCGGGCTCGCCAGGACCCGCTTTTCCTTCGACTCCCCCAGCAGGCGCAAAAGTCGCAGCAGTTGAAGGTAACGCTCGAACTCGTCCTCCTCCCGCATCGCCAGGATGAGTTTTGCTGCCCGGTCGCGAGTTTCCCCGAAAAACTCGAATCCGTAGCGCGCCGCGTGGAGAAATTCCCGCACCGGCTTCAGTTCGTGGCGCTGCAGGAAATCTTCGCCCAACGACGCCTCGGAGAACTGGATCACCGCCAGCGAGGGGCGATCCCAGTCTTCCTCGTCCGGCCGGCCCGAATGGAGGGCGTGGGGAATGTTGGGCCCGTTCATGATCAGGGTGCCACGCTCCAGCGCCCCGACGTGATCGCCGGAGAGAAACCGTCCCCGGTGATCCTTGAGCGAGAGCAGGATGTCGAATTCGGGATGGTAGTGATAGACCGGCCAGACGTCGCGATCGATCTTGAAGATCATTGCGCGCGTGCCTGTCGAGGGGATGACTTCCAGCTGCGGTCTCGCCATTTTTTTTGTCCCGATTGATACCATCCAAGCGCAGATGCGCCGGCCATTTCCACCATTTCCGCGAAAATCGTATCAGTCTCTGTCCAAATCGGCGTGGTGTCGATCTCGAACTCCCGTATGCTGAGGATGGCGAACGAGGGCCATTCCCCAATCCCGCCAGTTTCGCGTCGCCCGCATCGAATCGACCTTTTCTCCCGCTCGATGAACCTCCCCCAAACTCTCTTTCTCCTCCTGCCGACCGCGGTGCTGTCAGGCTTCGGCTGCGGTTCCGCCCACGCCGCCGATGCCGCGTCGCTGGAGTTTTTCGAAAAGAAGATCCGGCCCGTGCTCGCGGAGAAATGCTACCGCTGCCACAGCGCCGAAGCCGAAAAGCTCAAGGCCGGACTTCAGGTCGATCACATCGAGCACCTTCTCGCCGGCGGCGACAGCGGCCCGTCCCTGGTCGCGGGCCAGCCCGATGACAGCCTGCTGATCGAGACCCTCCGCTACGGGAATCCCGATCTCCAGATGCCGCCGAAGAGCAAGCTCGATGACGCCGTCATCGCCGACTTCGAGAAATGGGTCGCCATGGGCGCCCCGTGGCCCGACGAGCCGGTCTCCCCGCGCCACGGTGGCGGCGGCAAGGTCGATGGCACCGAGATGGTGATGGAGGCCTTCGACCTCGAGAAACGGCGCGCCGAGCACTGGTGCTGGCAGCCGATTGCCCGGCCGGAATTTCCCTCGGTGAAACAGAGCGACTGGCCCATCGCCGGGCTCGATCGATTCATCCTGGCGAAACTGGAACAGGAGGACCTGCGTCCCGCCGAAGTCGCCGCTCCCGAAACCTGGCTGCGTCGCGTCCATTTCGATCTCGTCGGCCTGCCGCCCACGCCCGAACAAATCGAGAACTTCCTCACGGAAAAAAAAGCGCATCCCGATTCCGACATCGCCGAGCAAAACGTGGTCGAGTCGCTGCTGGCTTCCCCGCATTTCGGTGAACGCTGGGCCCGTCACTGGATGGACCTGGCGCGCTTCGGCGAAACCTGCGGTCACGAGTTCGATTATCCCATTCCCCACGCCTGGCGTTACCGCGACTACCTCATCGACGCTTTCAACCGCGACCTCCCCTACGACCAGTTCGTGGTCGAACAGATCGCCGGCGATCTCCTCGAAAATCCGCGCCGGAATCCCGACGACGGCACCAACGCCTCCATCGCCGGCACCGGGTTCTGGTTTCTTCACGAGGCCGTCCACGCGCCCACCGATATCCGCGGCGACGAGGCCGGACGGATCGACAACCAGATCGACGTTTTCGGAAAATCCTTCCTCGGCCTGACCGTGGCCTGCGCCCGCTGCCACGATCACAAGTTCGACGCCATCAGCACCGCCGACTACTACGCCATGGCCGGCTACCTGCAGAGTTCGCGTCGTCAGGAAGCCTTCCTCGATCCCCAGGGAAAGATCGCCAACGCCGCTCAGGAAGCGCGCACCCTTCACGATCGCGGCCAGGAGATCCTGCCCCGGGCCTTCGCGAGTTCCGGAGATGACGCGGGCCAGGTCATGGCCCGCTACGTTTCCGCCGCCGGCCGGGTTCTCGAGGAAATGGAGAACCAACAATCCCGGAATCCGGGCGAACAGGTCTTCGAGGATTTCGAAAACGGCTACGGCGATTGGAAGATCGAGGGCGAAGCCTTCGGGAAAGCGCCCGCTCCGGGAAATCTCGCCGCCCACCAGAAGATCAGCGGATTTCTGGGCAAGGGCTTGGTGAATACCTACCTGAAATCGGACAAGCCAACCGGTCGCGCCCTTTCCCGTGAGTTCACCATCGAGCGCCCCTTCATCCATTTCCTCATCGGGGGCGGCGCCCACGAGAAGCAGACCTGCATGAACCTGCTGATCGACGGCAAACCGGTCCGCACCGCGACGGGAAAGAACAGCGACGCCCTCGCCGCCGCGACTTGGGACGTTTCCGAATTCGCCGGCAAGAGCGCCCGCCTCGAGATCGTCGATGCCGCCACCGGAGGCTGGGGGCACATCGACATCGATCACATCGTTTTTTCCGAGCACGAAAAACCCGGCTTCGATCCCGCCAGCCGTCCCATCGATCGCGCGCTGCTTTCCCGGGTCGCGAATGAAGAGGGTTCACTCGACGAAGCAACCCTCTTGAATCACGTCGAGCGCCTCCGCCGAGGCGAGCGCGGCTTCCCGAATTTCCCCGATCAACCGCTTCCCGAAAATGCCACCGTGCTGGCGGATTTCCGAAACGGCGATGCCCAGGGCTGGACGGCCACGGGAGAAGCCTTCGATCCCGTCCCAACCACTCGGCCGACCTGGTCACCGGGATCGGGCGGAGGCCTGCTCGCTCCGGCCGGCGCCATGACGAGCGCCAGCGTGCCGGGCAAATTCGACGGCGTCCTCCGTTCCCCCACCTTCGAACTGACCGGAGATCACATCCACCTGCGGATCAATGCCCGCCAGGCCCAGGTTCGGCTCGTCATCGACGGGCACTACATGAATCGCTTCCACACGTTGCTGCTCAAGGGAACCATCCTCAAGAACATCGACACCGAAGGCGAATTTCGCTGGCTGACGATGACCGGAGATGTCGACAAGTACATCGGTCACCGAGTCTGGCTGGAAGTCAGTGATGTGGATGGCGGACACGCCATGCTCGATCAGGTCGTGGTTAGTAGAGAAGCCATGCCGCCCGCGCCGGCCGTCGAAGCTCTCGCGCTCGAACTGCGCTGGGAGCAGGCGCTGGCGGCGCTAGGGAAGGACACTCCGTCGAACGCCGACCTCGAATTGCTGAACCTCGTCTGGCGGGAAGGCCTCTGGCCGAAGAATCCCGAACTCGAGCGGCTGGCGATGTCCCTCCAATCCGTCGCGGTGGAATCTCCCCTTGAAGTCACCGCCCTGCTCGATGGCACTCCGGAAAACGAACACGTCCACATCCGCGGCAGCCACCTCAAGTTGGGCGACCAGGTCCCGCGCCGCAACCTGGAAGCCCTCGGCGGCAACCCGGCGCCAAAGGACACCAGCGGTCGACTCCAACTCGCCCGCGAACTGGTGAGCGAAGACAATCCGCTCGTTCGTCGCGTGATCGTCAACCGGGTCTGGCATCATCTCTTCGGCCGGGGCATCGTCGCCACGGTGGACGACTTCGGCGTGATGGGACGCCCGCCGAGCCATCCCGAGCTACTCGATCACCTCGCCTCCGAGTTTTCCGAAACGCATGATTGGTCGATCAAGTCGTTGCTGCGCGAGATCGTCCTCAGCCGCACCTACCGCATGAGTTCGACTCCCCACCCCGATCTTGATCCGGCTCGACTCGCGGTGGTCGATCCCGAAAACATCCTTCTCCACAAGGCGCCTGTGCGCCGTCTCCAGGCGGAAGCCATTCGCGACGCCATTCTCACCGTCTCCGGCCGACTCGATCCCGCGGTCGGCGGCGAAAGCGTGCCCGTCCACCTCACCGCCTTCATGGAAGGCCGGGGTCGTCCCGGCAAGAGCGGGCCTCTCGACGGCGACGGTCGTCGCAGCCTCTACGCCGAGATCCGGCGCAATTTCCTGCCCCCGTTCCTCCTCGCCTTCGACATGCCCATTCCCTTCAACGCCATGGGCCGCCGCAGTGTCTCCAACGTCCCCGCCCAGGCTCTCACCTTGATGAACGATCCCTTCGTCGCCGAGCAAGCCGCGCTCTGGGCCGAACGCATTTTCGCCGATGACTCGATGACCGTCGAACAGAAGATCGACCGCTTCTTTCTCGCCGCCTTCGCCCGCGAACCCGAAGATCGCGAGCGCCAGCAGATCGAATCCTTCCTCGCCTCCGAGCCCGACGGAAAACAGGCGTGGACCGATCTTTGTCATGCCCTTTTCAACAAAAAAGAATTCATCTATTTGAATTAGGTTGGACGGTTTTCGGTTCAGGGTTTTCGGTTAGGAGCCATGACTATCAAACGTTTTGAAGACATTGAATGCTGGAAACTCGCCCGCGAACTTACGCGAATGGTTTACACCTTGGCCAAGGGTGCTGAGTTCGCCCGCGACTTTGCCTTACGTGACCAGATCACGAGAGCGGCGGGATCTTCCATGCACAATATCGCCGAGGGTTTCGACGCCGGAACCAATCCTGAATTCGTTCGCTTCCTGCGTTTTTCCAAGCGCTCTTCCACCGAAGTCCAAAGCCAACTCTACGTGGCACTGGACCAAGAGTACATTACCCAATCCCAATTCGACGATGCCTACGAACAGGCACGTCTCGTCCGAGCCAAGGCCGGTGCTTTCATTCACTACCTGAGCCACAACCGGAAACCCTGAACCGAAAACCGAGGAACCTCTCTCCCATGCACTGCGGAAACTTCAAAAAATCCCCCCTCTCGCGCCGCCGGATGCTGCAACAATGCGCCAACGGCTTCGGCGCGGTGGCGCTCAGCGCGCTCATGCGGGATCCGGCCTTCGGCGCGCTTTCCTCGACGCCTCGACCGAGTGCATCCACGAATCCGCTCGCCCCCAAGGCACCGCATTTCCCGGCCCGGGCCAAGAACGTGATTTTTCTCTACATGGACGGCGGTCCGTCGCAGGTCGACACCTTCGACCACAAGCCGATGCTGGAGAAATACCACGGCCAGGATCCGCGGGAAGCGATGGGCAAACTGGAGCCGACCCAGTTTGACAATATCGGCAAGGTGCTGAAATCACCGTGGGAATTCAAGCAACGCGGCGAGAGCGGGCTCTGGATCAGCGACCTGTTTCCCTGGATGTCGAAGGTGGCCGACGACCTCTGCGTTCTCAAGTCGGTGGTCTCCCAGTTCCCCGAGCACACCTCGGCCAACTACTTTCTCCACACCGGTTCCGGCCTCCAGGGACGCCCCAGCATGGGCGCCTGGACGGGCTACGGGCTCGGTTCCGTGAACCAGAACCTGCCCGGCTTCATCGTGCTCAACGGCGGACTCATTCCTCCTGGCGGGCTGGACTGTTTCAATTCCGGATTTCTCCCCGCCGCCTACCAGGCATCGGTGTTCAAGCCCGCCGACCTGCCGGTGGCCAACATTCGTCCGCAGGAAAAGGACCCCGCCCGCCAGCGCCGCAAGCTCGACCTGGTGCGGTCGCTGGACGATGCGGCCATGGATCGCTTCGCCGGTGAGGAACAGGTGGAATCGGCCATCACCAACTACGAATTCGCCTACCGCATGCAGAGCGAAGTGCCGGACCTGATGGATATCTCCGGTGAGTCCGAAGCGACGAAAAAACTCTACGGACTCGATGCCGACTATCCTCAGACGCAGACCTTCGGTCGCCAGTGCCTCGTCGCCCGGCGGCTCGTCGAACGCGGCGTCCGTTTCATCGAACTGACCTGCCCCGGCGGCAACGGCGATCGCTGGGACCAGCACAGCCGGCTCGTCGATGGGCACAACAAGAACTGCCAGACCGTCGATCAACCGATCTACGGGCTCATCACCGACCTGAAGAAACGCGGCCTGCTGGAATCCACCCTTGTGGTCTGGGGTGGCGAGTTCGGTCGCACCCCATTCGCCCAGGGCAGCGATGGTCGCGATCATAACCCCTTCGGTTTCACCATGTGGATGGCTGGCGGCGGCGTGAAAGGCGGCATCAGCTACGGCGAGACCGACGACTGGGGTTACAAAGTCGTTGATGGCCGCATCGAGATTCACGATCTCCACGCCACCATGCTGCACCTGCTCGGCATCGAGCACACGAAGAGCACCTTCCGCTGGTCCGGCCGCGACATGCGCCTGACCGACGTGCATGGGCACGTGTTGCATGACATCATGGTGTGAGTGTCCCGCCGCATCAACCTCACTCTCTCAGCTCACTGACGAAAGAAAAAGTGGTGATGCACGAAATAGGTCTCGCGGGCGAGAAAAGGTAGCTTGGTCTGCCAGGAGCGGAACTGGGTACTCGGGGTCGCGGATGCCTGGGTCTTCAAGCCGAGGCTCTCCGCCATTCGGGAGGCTCGGAACAGATGATAGGGATCGCTGACCACGATCAGCTCCCGGTCCAATCCGTGTTCATCGAGCAGCCGATCCGTTTCCTTGAGGTTCTGGAGGGTGGTACGGGAATGCGTCTCGATCAGGATCGCGGAATCGGGCACCCCGGCGGCGAGGGCGTATTCTCGACCGACCTCGGCCTCGGCGGCGCGCTTATCGGAGCCGAATCCTCCGGTCAGAATCAGCCACGGCGCCAGTCCCTGCCGGTGCAGCTCTATCCCGTGACGCAGGCGGGCCTCGAAGATCGGTGACGGTCGATCCCCCTCGATGCCTGCGCCCAGAACCACAATCGCGGAGGCGGGTTCAGGCTCGCTTTGCAGCGCCTCTCCTCCAAATTTCGCGATCCTCCAGGCGACAAACGCGATCCATCCCAGGCCGGCAATGGATGCGAAAGTGAGCATGCGAGGAAGGACGCGGCGAATCATCGGAGGCGAGTCACGGAATGCGTTAGGTTACTGGACTACGCGGAACGCGCCGGAGTTTTTCAGAACGGCTCCTCCTCGACGTCGTCGCTCTCCGCCTCGAAATCCGGCAACGGCTCGTCCCCGAAATCGGGCTCGGGAATGGGCAGCCCGTCAGCGGGCTCGGGTTCGCGCGCGGTTTCAGCCGCGACATCAATGACCCCGACGACAGGCTCCACGCCATCGACAAACGATTCCTCCTCAGCCGTAACGAGTTCGCCCTCGAACGATTCCAGAGGTCTGACAAGATTTCCGAGCAGGGGCCAAACTTTTTCGAACACGTTCTTCCCGAGTTCCGCCGCGCTCTCGTAAGCTTCGAACATCATCTGCAGCTTGGCGTCGAGATTGTCTATGTAGTGCAGTGCGTGGGCCTCCGGCGTTTTCGGCACCACGGGCGAACCGAACTCCAGCGTGCCGTGATGCGAGGCCACCAGGTGCAGCAGGTGGAGACGCACCCGGTCGGTGGCGGGCTCCAGCGTCTGCCAGTCCGACGCATCCGGCGTCTCCAGCATCTCGCGCCAGAGACGGTTGACCAGTTCCATGCCCACCGGGATGTGGCTGATGAGTTCGCTTCCCTCCGTGTATGGCATGGTGAAACCCTTGGCCGCGTAGGCGTTCTCCCAGAGTTTTCCGACATCGTGAAAGAGCACGCCGCTGACGATCAGGTCGCGGTTCAGCATCGGGTAGGCCACGCAGATCTGAATCGCGGTCCGCATCATCTGGGCGACATGCTCGACCAGACCGCCGCGACGCGCGTGATGATTCCGCCGCGCCGCGCCGGTCCGCCTCATGCGTTCCCCGTATTGAGCGAGGAATTTTCCACCCAGCGACCTCAGCCTTGGGTCGCGAATCCCGTCCACCATGCGAACGATGTCCGCGTAGTCGCGATCCTGTCGCTCCCGCAATTCGCCCGACCCCGCGAGCAGCGCCTCGATCTGCTCCGGGGCGAGCGGTTTCAGCGAAAAATCGCGGGCATCGATCGAGTTGCGCTCCGCGTTCAGGTAGAACGCCCCCTCCACCGCGTAGAATTCTCTGGCCTGAGCCGAGACGCAGGCGGCGAAGGCGTCCGAATTGTCCCACGCCCGCAGCACCAGCGAATCCTCCGCATCGACCAACTTCAGCTCGTAGTAGGGCTTGTTGGTCTTGGTGGTCTTCTGGTGAAGGCTTTCCAGTTGGGCATGAATCAGGAATACATCGGCCTGCGGGCCGGCTTCCTGGCGAAGTTCTCGGATGCTGAGGGCGTCCATGTCCCTGAGTTATCAGTTGAGCGCGTCCATTTCCACCGCGATTCGTAAAAAAACGCCATTCCCGTGCCCGATTCCCCCTTCCAGCTCGCGTCCGAATTTTCCCCGCAAGGCGACCAGGCCCAAGCCATCGCCAAGCTGGTGAAGTCGATCCGGGCCGGCAACATCCACCAGACCCTGCTCGGGGTGACCGGTTCGGGGAAGACTTTCACGATGGCCAACGTCATCGCCGAGACCGGGCTGCCGACGCTGATCATGTCGCACAACAAGACGCTGGCGGCGCAGCTGTATTCGGAGTTCAAGAATTTCTTCCCGAACAACGCGGTCGAGTACTTCGTCTCCTACTTCGACTACTACCAGCCGGAGGCCTACATCCCGCGGACGGACACCTACATCGAGAAGGATTCGTCCATCAACGACGAGATCGAACGGCTCCGTCTCTCGGCGATGAGTTCGCTGCTGACCCGGCGCGACGTCATCGTGGTCTCCAGCGTCTCCTGCATCTACGGCCTCGGCTCGCCGGAGGACTACGAGGGCATGATGATCCCCGTCGCGGTCGGAATGGAGATGGATCGCGATGAATTCCTCAAGCGTCTCGTCGGCATCCTCTACGAACGCAACGACATCGCCTTTTCCCGAGGCCACTTCCGGGTGCGGGGCGATGTGGTCGAAGTCTATCCCGCCTACCTCGACGAAGAGGCCATACGGGTGGAATTCTTCGGCGACGAGATTGATCGCGTCACCTGTTTCTCGCCGCTCACCGGAACGGCGAAATCCCAGCTCGACGGTTTCACTTTCTATCCGGCCAAGCAGTTCGTGACGCCCGCCGACAAGATGGCCAAGGCGATCAAGGCGATCCGCGATGAACTGAAGGAACGGATCGAACTGTTCGAGAAAGAACAGAAATACCTCGAAGCCCAGCGCATCAAGCAACGCACCGAATACGACATCGAGATGATGCAGGAGATGGGCTTCTGCCAGGGCATCGAGAACTACTCGCGGCATCTCACGGGACGTCCGCCCGGTGCGCGGCCGGGGACGCTGCTCGACTTTTTCCGGGGCGATTTCCTCACCATCATGGACGAGAGCCACGCCACCGTGCCCCAGGTCGGCGGCATGTACGAGGGCGACCGCTCGCGCAAGACCACCCTGGTCGACTTCGGTTTCCGCCTACCCAGCGCATTGGACAATCGCCCGCTGAAGTTCCCCGAGTTCATGGAGCTGACAAAGCAGAAGCTCTACGTCAGCGCCACGCCGGCGAAGTTCGAGATCGAGAATTCCAAGGCCGGACTCACCGGCTACATCCCGCACAAGCGGGACCGGATCGGCCAGGAGGAAACCGTGCCCGAGATGCTGCCCCGCATTTCCGGCAGCACCATGCCGGTGGAGAAATTCGATCCCGCGAAGCCCGGCACCGACCTCATCGTAGAGCAGATCATTCGTCCCACGGGATTACTCGATCCCATCATCACCCTGCGCCCGCTCAGGGGCCAGATCGATGAAACCATCGAGCTGTGCCGCCAGCGGGTGGAGAAAGGCGAGCGCGTGCTCGTGACCACGCTGACGAAGCGAACGGCGGAGGATTTGACCGACTACCTGCGCGGAGTGGACCTGAAGGTGCGCTACCTCCACTCCGACATCGACGCCATCGAGCGGGTGGAAATCCTGCGCGGTCTGCGCGCGGCCGAGTTCGACATTCTCGTGGGGATCAACTTGCTGCGGGAAGGCCTCGACCTGCCCGAGGTCAGCCTGGTCTGCATTCTCGATGCCGACAAGGAAGGCTTCCTCCGCAGCGAGACCAGCCTCATCCAGACCGCTGGTCGGGCGGCGCGCCACATCAATGGCGAGGTCGTGCTTTTCGCCGATCAGGTCACCCAATCGATCCAAGCGTTGCTCAACATCAGCGACTACCGCCGCCTCAAGCAGACCGAATACAACGAGAAGCATGGGATCACCCCGCAGAGTGTGAAGCGGGCGGTGCAGGACAGCCTCCGGGTCTACGTGCGCGGCAAGGAGGTGGAAAGCTCGGTGCTCAGGGAGAGCGGCCGCGATCTCGACACGGTCAACGTGATCCGAGAGTTGGAGGAGGAAATGCAGGAGGCCGCGCAGAAACTGGAGTTCGAGCGCGCCGCGTTGATCCGCGACCAGATCAACGAGTTGAAGAAAAAGAACGGGGAGCCGCTGCTGGCCATGCCAGCCAAGAAACGCAAGGTGACCTACGGTGCTGGCGGCAAGGGCCGGACGAAGCGTTGATTCCGGGGAGATTCGACCCTGTCTGGTCACGGACCCGACCCTGTTGGGTCCGGGAGGAAACCGTCAACGCCGACCGCCGCGCGGGTTGTCCGGCCGGGGAGGCCGACCTCCGGGGGAGCGGCGGGCCCGCTTGTCGGGGGCGAATTTTCTGGCTTTCGACGACTTTTTCTTGGCCGAAGACTTGGTGGCGATGGTCTTTCGCGCCGGACGATTCTCGCCGGGCGGTTTCTCGCGCGGCGGTTTTTTTTTCGATGGCACGGGATTCTCGCAGGCGGCCTGGAGATCCTTGCCGCTGAGAACGCGGTGGGCGCCGGTGGACAGATCGGGAGCGGTGAGGCGGCCGATGCGGACGCGCTCCAGCTCTTTGACCTTGTAGTCGTACTTGGCGAACATGCGCCGGATCTGTCGGTTGTAGCCCTGGGTGAGGACGATGCTGAGACGTTTCCGGGTGAAAAAATGGAGTGAATCGGCTTTGGCCAGGCCCTCGGCCAGGCGGATGCCCTCGAGGAATTTCGCGGTGTGCTCGGGATCGAAGGCGCGATTGAGGGTGACGTGGTACTCTTTCTCCACCCGATGCCGGGGGTGGGACAGGGTCTCGTTGAGTGCTCCCGAATTGGTCAGTAGCAGGAGCCCGTGGCTTTCGAGATCGAGCCGACCGATGTAGGACAGGTTCCGGAAGGTGGGCGGCAGGAGCTCGTAGATGGTCTTGCGCCCCTCGGGATCGTCGCGGGTGCAGAGGTAGCCTTTGGGCTTGTTGAAAAGGATGGTGATCTCTTTTTCGGCGCGGACGACACGACCGTCGCAACGGACGTAGTCCTCGGGCAGTACCCGGGTGGCCAGATCGAGAACGACCTCGCCGTTGATCTCGATGTGTCCGCCCTCAATGAGTTCCTCGCATTTGCGACGGGAACCCAGGCCACAGGAGGCGAGGAAGCGGTTGAGCCGGACGCCCGGTTCAGGCGACGAGGGGCGGGACATCCGGGATGATTCGGTGAACCTGACGGAGGGATCACTCCTCCGGCTTGGTCTTGGGCAGGCCCATGGCGGTCATGCCGTCTTTCCATTCGCCACGGGATTTGATCAGCTTGACGCGCTCGAAACGCTTGAGGACGCTCCGCTTGGCGCCGACATTTTTCGATCCTTTGAGGCTGGGGTGCTGCGACATGACTGGAAAAGGTGCTTGGTTCGTGGGGCGCGCACCCTAAGTCAGGCCGGGGTGGGATGCAAGCGGGGATTGAGGGGAGTTTTTCAGCCGGTCTGCGGGGCTTTCCGGTGCTCCGCCTCGACGCTGAGAGCGATGCCGCCGCGGGAGCCGAACTGCCCGGTAACGATGATTCGGCGGGGATCGGTGGCGGTCACGAGGTCGGTGAGGATGCGGTTGACGACCTCTTCGTTGAAGGACGGGCGGTTGCGGAAAGAGGCGAGGTAGAATTTGAGGGATTTCGTCTCGACGCAGGACTGGTCTGGAATGTAGCGGATCTGGAGCCGGGCGAAATCGGGCTGGCCGGTCACCGGGCACAGGGAGGTGAACTCCGGGCAATCGAGGGTGATCCAGTAGTCGCGCTCGGGGTTGCGGTTGGGGAAAGTCTCCAGCCGGGCCTCATCGGGAGAGGTCGGCAGCCGGCTCTCCGAGTGGCCGAGCAGGGTGAGGTGGGGGCGTGGGTCCGGATCGCTCATCGGTGGGGAAATCTTTACGCGAGCGCCCCGGCCTTGGCAATCGCCGGGGGAGGTGTCGCTTGTCATTTGCCATTTCAGGCGGGAAATGTTTGAAAGATTCGCGGAATCCCGCAAGATTCGGTTTACTTTCCCGCCCTCCCCCCGTCCCCCGAGACCAGCCTGCCCAACCGGTCTACGTAATCCGCATGAGCCAACGATACGAAATCCGCGAAGAGATCGGAAAAGGCGGACTCGGCGCGGTCTACAAGGCTTTCGACACGCAGCTGCATCGCGAGGTGGCGATGAAACGGGTGCTGACCACCGAACACGCCACCCAGGAGGAGGTGCAGGCGGCGGCGGACAAGCTGATCGCCGAGGCGAAGACGCTCTCCTCTCTGAACCATCCCAATATCGTCACCGTCTTCGACGTGGGTCAGGATGAGAAGGGGGGCTTCGTGGTGATGGAACTGCTCAAGGGCGAGACGCTCGACGAGACGGTCTCACGCGGCGTGCTGACGCAGGAGGATTTCATCGAGATCGTCTACCAGACCATGGAGGCGCTCATCGCGGCCCAGGCTTCGAATGTGCTGCACCGCGATCTCAAGCCGACCAATGTGATGGTCATCTGGCAGCCGAGCGGAAAATTCCAGACCAAAATCCTCGACTTCGGCCTGGCGAAATTCAGCAAATCGCCCTCGGTCCAGACGATGGATCAGGAGGACGCGGTCATGGGGTCTATCTATTTCATGGCGCCGGAGCAGTTCGAGCGCTCGGAGTTGGACGTGCGCACCGACCTCTACCAGATCGGCTGCGTCTATTACCACGCCCTGACGGGGCAATACCCTTTCCGCGGGGAAACGGCCCCGCAAGTGATGAACGCCCACCTCCAGCATCGGGTGACGCCGCTGGACAAGCTGAGACCGGACATGTCGCCCTCGGTCTGCCAGTGGGTCATGTGGCTGATCAACCGGGAGATGGAAAACCGGCCCGCCGACGCGCGCGACGCCCTGGAGCGGTTTCCGCGCAATCCCGAGCCACCCAACGCCGAGCCGGTCCTACAGGCCATCCCGGTGGAGGACTCGCCCGGCACCGCGACCACCGGTGTGCAGGTGGTCGTCCCCACCCACAGTGCCACGCCGCCCGCCGTGCGCACCGGATCCGCCCCCATCCTGCGCACCGGCTCCGCTCCGGTGGCCCGGGCCCACACCGGCTCGACCCCGATACGTGGCGGACGCGGCGGGAGGATGACGGGCCCCGTCCGTCCCCCCTTTGAGAAAAACCGCAAGCCCCTCTATCTGGTGCTGGGCGTCGTCGGCGCGCTGGCCCTCGGCGGCATCGGCTGGATGGTGGCGCAAAATGCCAAGGCGCGGGCGGCATCCGCCAGGCTCGGCCAGTTGGCCGCCCAGGAGGCGCCGGTTGGCAACGCGGATGACATCGCCCTGGCGATCCGTTTTCTCGAATCCAAGGAGGCCACCAGTGACGAGAAAACGAACGCCGCGGTGCTGCTGGCCAAACTGACCGGCGACGGCGTGGACGCCGCCATCACCTCCTCATTGGGCGTCTCGCCGTCGCCCTATGTGCGGCTGACCCTCTCCCAGGCGGCGGCGGAGCGCGGACTGTCGCAAGCGGTGCCCGCCATGATCGCCGCTTTCCGCGCGGCGGGATCGGACAACCAGAAGGCCGAAATCCTCGGCGCCGTCCGCCGTGTCGCCACCAAGGACAACATGGAGGTGCTGCTGGATGCTCTGGCCGGCAATCACAGTCTCCAGGTGCGCTCCATCTTCGAGGACATCGTCATCGCCGTTTACCGGCGCGAGCCGCTGAAATCGGAGGAAATCCGCGCCATGCTGGCGAGGCTGGTCAACACCTCCAGCGAGGAACGTCGCAGCCTGTTCCGCATCCTCGGCGCTCTCGGCACGGAGGATGTGAAGACCCGCCTGCGCACCATTTTCAACAACGACTCCGAGCAAAGCCTGCGCTACGACGCCATGACCGCGCTCCTGAACTGGCCCGACCGCTCCGCGTTGCCCGTGGTCGAGGAGATCCTCACCACCTCGGACGACAACGCCCTGAAAATCGCCGCCGGCAGAGCCTACTCCCGCATCAGCGGCCTCCCCTCGGCGGTGCCCGTCGCGGAGAAAGTCGAGGCCTGGCAGAAAGCCTTCGGCTTCATCGACCGTGGCCAGGATCTGCGCCGGGTCTTCGCCTCCATGGCCGAACTTCCCGCGCCCGAGGTAAAGACCTTGCTCCAGGGCGAATTCCGCGATCCCGGGCAGGCCAGCCTCGCCAAACAGGCGCTGACCCAATTGGAGAACGCGGAGAAAAACGCTCCCACCCTCGGCGGGGGCGACACCCTGGCGGCCGCCCAGGCGACCATCAGCGGCGACGATCCCCAGGGCGCCATCCTCAATCAGGAGAACGGAACTCTCACTTTTTGGCGATCGACCGACACCTGGTTCGTCTGGCACTTCCAAGTGAAAGAAGCCGGAAACTACGGATTCACCGTGCGGCAGAGTTTTCCCCGCGAAGGCACCAGCGAGTTCAGAATCCTCGTCGGCGATCAGGTTCTGACCGGAACGAGCGAGCGCACCGCCTCCGCCACCGAGTTCAAGGGCGTGACCGTCGATGGCACCGTGGCGCTCGAGCCGGGCCGGGTCCATACCCTGATACTCCACGCCTCCGGAGTCACCCAACCGCGGATGATGGACATCGAGGGCATCCAACTGGACAAGCGCTGAACCAGGCGCCCGACGGGGGAACCCCTCAACGCCGCTCGTTGCGCTCCCAGTAGACCACCCGGCCTTTGTCGAACTCGACCTTCGCGGCCACGTAGTCCCGCCGGTCGTAACCGTAGCCGACGTCGTAGAATGGCCCGCCCCAGCCGCCATAGCGACCGTGGCAATAGTCGCCGTAGCCGACGCTCAGCCCCACCGTCCGCACCGGGATCGCCTCGGAACCATAGTAGACCCAGGTCTCGCGCGATTTGCCGTCGCGGCTGCTCTCCTTCGTCTCGTGGGGCCGCCCCCAGGCCAGATAGACCGCGTCCTTCGACATGCCCTCGGTCACCCGTCCCTGGCGCGCCAGGTCCTGGTGCTTTTCCGGAAGCTGGTCGAAAAGAGCGGGCTCGGCGGCGATGCGGGCCTCGGGAGAAGTCACCGTGGCGCAGCTCGCCAGCAGAGCCGACGCGCCGAGCAGCGCCCAGCGGAAATCGAATAAACGGATCGGGGTCATTGCGGGAAGGATGATCCCTGAACCTAGCAGCCTGTCGGACTTGAGTCCATTATTTCGCCGATTTGTCGGC
>CAYTNL010000017.1:0-90691 GCA_964439145.1 uncultured Verrucomicrobiales bacterium | reverse complement strand
GAGTGGGTGTCTTTGAGTACTTTGCACCGACAGCGTGCCGCAGCTCACTGCCCGTCAAGTGAAAACTTTTCAAATCGTTAATAATTAGCGTGTTACGATTTCAAGGTTTACGCGAATGGGCCCTACCCTGTTGACTCCGGGGGCAACCCTGTAGATAACTGGCGATGATGCGAACTTTGTCGACCCGGGCCGAATGCGAAGCCGAGGTGATGTTCTTCGACACCGACTGCGGCGGGGTCGTCAGCAACATCGCCTACCTCCGCCACTTCGAGGTGGCCCGGACCCGGCTGACGGACGCCCTCGGCCTGACGCTGGCGGAAATGTCGGTGACGAATCTGTTTCCCGCCGTGGCCCGGACCGAGATCGACTATCGCAAGCCCGCCCGCCTCGGGGATAGGTTGCGTATCCGCGCGCGCGTCGAGCGCTTCGAAAAGGCGCGCCTGCACTGCCACTTCGAGATGCGCCGCATCGGCGGGGACGAGGCGCTCATCGCCGAATGCCGCCAGGTCTGTGTGCTGGTGCAGATGCCCGAGGGGAAACCGCGCCGTATCCCCGCCGAATGGCTGGCTCTGCTGCCGGAGGCGGACTGATTGACGCGACTGCGGGCCTCCCCGAAAGAAACTCCGAGCCGCCGCCGTGGTTGAATGACGCAATGAAGTGACGCCTTTGTCATTCAAACGATTGACATTGTAAATACGTGTCGCTAGTTTTTGCTTGGAAACATCGACCGTCGCCCCCATCATGACCGCCACCATCGCCGCCGACTACGATCCCTTGGAAATGAGCGAGAACGAAGCCACCGCCGCGCCGGAAGAGTCTGGCGAAATTCAGTTTTCCGTGATGAGACGGAATGAGGACACCGCTTTCGGTCCCTACACGATCGACCAGATCTTCGCCCTGTTGAAAGACGATCAACTCTCGCGGGAGGATTACGTCTACTACGAGGGGATGGAGGATTGGGCGCCGATCGAGGAGGTGTTCGAGATCCAGGAGCAGATCAGCCATTTCATCGACGACGGTCAGGACCGGCACAAGGTGGCGGAGATTTTCCAGGAGGTGTCGCCCATGCTCGCGAGCGGGGAAGACATTTACTACATCTCGGTCCAGGAGAAAACCGGCCTGCTCTCCAAACAGAAAGCCGCCATCGCCATGACCAACAAGCGGCTGTTCATCCTCCACGAGAAGCGCAGCGGTCTGGAGTTGGAAACGCATCGGTGGAAATCGGTGACGAACACCCTCATGAAGGACGAGGGCCACGGGCTGGCCACTTTTTCCATCCTGCTGGATCGCGAGAAGCGCCTCGACATCCCGCATCTGCCCATCGCCCAGGTGAAGCGCGCCTTTCAACTGGCGCAGGAACTGGGCGAGGTGGCGGGCGACTGAGGGCGCGCCGACTTTTTTCAGACTTCGATCTGGTAGCGGCGCAGCCACGCCGTGACGGCGCGTTCGGTGTCGTCGGCGGCGGGAGTGTTGAACTTCGACTCCAGTTCTCCGATCCGCCACAACCCGCCGCTGGAGTGACGGACGATGGACAGGGTGCAGCGCTGGGGTTTCAGAACCCGGTAGAGAAAGGTGTCGCCCCGCTCGACCTTGTGGGCGTAGGAGGCGACGCAATTGCCCTGGGCCTCGCCCTCGTCGACGAGTTGCTCGGGTGAGGTCAGGGGCTCGATCTCACCCGGGATGCCGGGGATGGGCGGCCGGCTGAAATTGGCGTGGGAATGTCGACGCGCCTCGTTGAGGCGCCGCACCCGATGGCGGTAGGCCTCCGAGACTTCGCGATGAACGATTTCCAGGCGTTCGAGGTCGGGAAATTTCGTCACCGGTCGGCGTGCCTGGAGGACGTCCTGCATCTGGAGGGTGTTGGTCACCAAGTGGACCACGCGGGCGCGGTAGCTCTCGCGCCTGTCCTCGGCCACCTCCTGCAGGAGCCGGTTTCCGGCGGCGCCAGAGGCCGACTCGTCGAGGAGGATCTCGACCACGCCCGTGTTGATGACCGGTAGGTGCCCCAGTCGCTGGCGCAGCGTGCTGCCGGCGAAGCTGCGCAGCAGGGAGAGCAGGCCCTGCCAGTTGTCGCCGTTGACCGAGGCCGGATCGATCTTGCGGAACAGGCTCACGGCCCCGTTATCGTCAGGGAAATCGAGACAGCCGAGGATCTCGCGCTGGCGCAGCGTCCCGCACTGCAGCGAGGCGATCAGGTCGCGATCAGCGTTGAGTTTCTTTGCCAGCAGGTAGGCCAGCGCCGGGTTCTGCAACGCCAAGTCCAGGCTCGCCAGATCGTGCCGCAGCATCACCAGCAGCGGCCACTGATCGCTGCGAAAGGGCTCCACTGCCCGAGCCACGTCTTTCGGGAGGGAAAACCGGAAGCGGTCGAAGGCCTGCTTTCGTTGCTGAGCCAGCGTTGGTTCCGGTTTCGGCACCTCGTCGAGAAAGCCGAAACTCAACTGGTCCTGCGACGCCGCCGGTGATTTCGTCGCGGCGCTTTTCTTCTTCGCCTTCGAAGGACGATACGGTTTCACCAGCCGAAAGCCCGGCTGGAACGGCTCCCACCGCGGGCTCTCCGCCGCTTTTCGGACCGCCTCCAGCTCCGGCCACGCCTGGATCACGATGATGGCATCACCCTGGAAAATCCGCAGCTTCCCGTCGGAAAAACGGAAACCGGGTTCGGTGGGTGGGGTAAAAGGAGGCGGCATGGCGACCTTCAAAAAAGCGCCCCCGGCGAATCGCGCAACGAGCGCTTTTTCGATGGGAACGAACCCGGCATCGATTGCCCCGATGACGCCTCTGGGGCGGGTTGCCAAGGCGGAGGTCGCAGGCCTGTGTTTCTCGAATCCGCGAGGCTGGAATCGGCTGCGACGAACTCTCGGCCAAGTCGTCGGCAGCAGCGGTCATGACCTCTTCACCGCGACGGTGGACCGCCGCGTCCAGGAAGTCATCGTTGCCCAGCCGTGAGCGGCTCTTGGCGCTTCAACGCCTTCCTCCCCCTGGGCGGCGGCGGCATTGACGGCATACTCGGGGCCTCGTCCTGGAGCGAGCAGTTCTGGCTCAGGTTGGCGGTGACGACCTGGAACAGATGAACGGCGTAGTAGTCGCGCTTCGTCAGGTTCCCCAGTGGAGTGCGGGCGGGAGAAGTCGGCTCGGGACGAGGCGGCTGGCTGTCGGGATGGTCCATGAGGCAAGAGGGTAGCGTCACCCGCCGTACCCTGTCCAACCGCGAAATGTGTGGACCGGAGGATCGATGGGTATCCGATCCCGACTCTCAGGGGTCGGGTGCCTCGACCCGCACTTTGCCGGACAGGATGGGCGAAGTCCGCGCCGTGGTCGTTCCTGGCTCGGCTAGTTGAGGCAGCTGGAAGGCGCCTTCCGCTCGATCCAGCCGAGGCACCCAGATGCCGATGAAGCGCGTCGTCCGCACCAGGTCCCGGCCCGGTCGTTCCGGGTTGTCGTCGACCGGCCGCAGCAAGCCTCCGACCATGCCGGTGGCGGGGTTCAGACTCAGGATGACCCGGGCCGGATTCGGATCGGAAACCCCGATCCGGTTTCGCGCATCGAGCGTGGCGAAGACATCGGGATCGGTGGCGCTATCGCCAAGGCCGCCCTCGGTGAAATCGACCACCAGGTTGTCGGCCACTTCGGGTAAACCGAGTATGCCGAGCAGGTTTTCTCCCCGGGCTGGCCTCTCCCAACGACCGCCGGTGAGAACGAGCCCTACGGGCCCGCGCGGGTCTTCGCCAAAGCCTTCGGTGTAGGAGCGCTCGCGAGGCGATTGCGGCGAGAGCTTCACCCAGTCACCCACGCCATCGAGTTCGTCGCTGTCGTTGAGATCGGCCTCGAACATCACCGAGCCGGTGTTGCGATAGAGTGTCTGCCAATGATTGACGCCTCCCTGCGGTCCGAGATGCCCGGCGCCCATCACGCGGGTTCCGTCGCCCAACTGACTGATCCAGCGAACCAGGCCGGTCGGAGCCACGATCACTCGGGCGTAGCCGCTGCCCTGGGGAATGGTCTGGTCACCGATCCACGGACTTCCACCCGATGGTACCCCGAGGGTGACGAAGGTGTTGAATGTTCCCGTCCACCTGTCCGGCAACCGGTTGCGACGACTCCAGGTGTGCTGCCACCCGGTCACGTTCGCGATTTCCAACGTGCCGTCGATCCGGAACGATCCCGCGACCTGTTGGTCGTCCGTGAAGGTGGTCGAGAAAATCAGCGCATCCATGCCACGTCGATTGACGGTCTGCTCCAGGGTCGGATCGCCCACCGCCGGAGCCGTGACTCGGCCACGCCAGCCGTAGCGCTTTCCGCCCATGCGGACGAAGCCGCTGCAGGCGCCGTTTCGACTGACGCTGTATTGAGTCATGCCGCCGAGCCCATCGTTGACCCCATCGACTCGCTCGACGTTGGCGCTGAACGTGCCAATGGCATGGTCGGGAAGGGGTGCGACGGTGAAGGGCACCCGGAAGGTGGCCCGGTTTCCCTCGGCCTCCCGCACCGTGATCGAAAGCTGAACGGTTCGCGGGCCCCGCGGAGTTCCCACCAGGGCGTTGGCAGCGCGATCCCAGCGCATGCCGGGGGGAACGCCCCGCACGGCGAGCACATCGCCTAAGCCGTCCAGCGGAAGATCGACTTCCTGCCCGACCCGGATTTCCGATCCGGCGGAGGGACCGTCATCGTCGGTATTCGAGACCTCGATCTCCTCGCTCAGCCCGCCATAGTCAAGGTCGCGGCTCGACAGGTTCAACTGGATCGAATAGGTCTGGTTTCCATCGTCGATCCAGTCATCGACACCGGTGACTCGGAGGACCTGAGGCTGACCCCAGTTGTCGGGTGTGAACAGAAACCTCGTGGCCGAGACCCGCCCCTCGGCCGCATTCCAACCCGATACCGCCACCGTGACAGCTCGGGTGGGTTCAGTTTCCAAAGAAAGTGGGATATCGACCGCGCCACCCGCTTCGCTCGTGGTGAAAAACGGACCGCCCTCGATTCTCAGCCCGGGCGCCGCGTCGCCCACTTCAACTCGGTCTCGGATACCCTCGTGCCGGTCGATAAAGATGATGTCCCATTTCGGGCCGTTGTTGTCCTCGAAGCCCATGTTGGTGGCGTTGCTCGTGAAGACGAGATACCGACCGTTGCTGGACCTTTGGTAGGCGGCATGATTGACCCCGCCGCTGTTCCCCGACTCGCCATTCGCCGCCCCTCCCACTCCGGAGCTGATGAGAGTCGTGGTGCTCCCAATCCGATCGATGAGGTAGAGATCGCGGATACCGTTGGTGTCAGTCCCAGCAATGTCGGCCTTGGTGTCGGTGAGGATCAGGGTGGCCCCATCATTGGCCACGGCAGCGATTCCGCTGTCCGGAAAGCCGAAGGTGGAGCCGTCGGTTCGGCGCCGGAAGTAGGTGCCAGTGGTATCCGAGTCCGGAGGACTGTGGAAACGCGATATATTGAGGACGGTCGCCCCGTTCGGAGTAAGGCCTCCGGGAAGAATGATGCCACTGGTGGTGGCGGTAATCGTTCCGTTGTTCCAGTACTTGGGTGCCGTGGAAACATCGAAAAGGAGCGCCACGGTGCCGTCTTGGGAAATGCTGGGCCAATGAGTGTCCACCAGGGCGGCGACAAAATCGGGGCCGCCGAGGAGGATCGTCGTGGTGGCATTCGGTTCTTCCTCGTCGAAAATACCATCGTTGTCGGCATCCCTGTCATGCCGAAAATAGCGGTAGTCGGTCCCGTTCACCACATCCGCGGTCAGATTGGTGGCGGTTGACTTGAAGATGATGTAGCGCCCGTCGCCGCTGATACAGGGAAGCCGACTACTGCCATTCCCCGGGTCGCCGTTCGGAGCCCGGCTGATCATCTTGAATTTCGTCGGGGCGGCGATGCCATCGGCCACCGATCTCACCGCGCTGACGAAGACGTTCTGGTAGCCGTCATTGCCTGGAATGAAGGTGTTGGATGAATTGAAGACGATCCATTCCCCGTCGCGACTGATCGAGGGATTGCCCGCTGCCCCGAAGTATTCCTCGCCGGTGCCACTGCCCACCAACTGGGCGTTGTGGATGGTGCGTGTGTGGCGGTCCATCCAGAACACGTTCGGAAAGGTGTCGTCGTCGCCATCCGTGTAGTCGAGTAAGTTGTTCGCGTTCGTCTGGAAGGCGATGAAGCGCCCGTCATCGCTGATGGTGGGTTTAAAGGTATGATCGTCCGGACCTTCTCCGGCGTGCAAGGCCGGGACGACAGAAAGGACCAGGGAAAGCGAGACTGGAAAGGGGAGGACGAACGACCTTCTCATGACGGCTGGAGGCAAGCTCGCATTCGCGAGTTGGTGACGAAACAAATAGACCCAAATCACCTCCTTTACCAGAAAAATGAGAGCTTCAAGCGATTCAGAATCGGTCAAAATGCAATCCCTACAGCCCATAGGCAGCGAATGTTTCCAGGGAATTCCCGTGGCATGCGTCCCCGGTCCGGGCTATCCCGTAATGATTGATCTTCCCCTCCTTTATGTCTCACTCGCCGAAAGAGAACCCGACCCGGTCCGCCTGGAAACGGGCTAAGAGATCCCGCTCCGCGAAGACGGAATCCTCCGCAGTCCCCGCCGACGCCATCCAATTGCGCGGGGTGTGGCAGAACAACCTGAAGGGCTTCGATCTCGATATCCCGCTCGGGAAATTCACGGTCATCACCGGTCCGAGCGGTTCGGGGAAATCGAGCCTCGCCTTCCAGACGCTCTACGCCGAGGGCCAGCGACGCTATGTGGAGACTTTCTCGCCCTACACGCGGCAGTTTTTCGACCGCATGGACAAGCCGCGCGTCGACGCCATCCACGGCATCCCCCCGGCCATCGCCATCGAGCAGAGCAACGCGGTCAAGACGACGCGCTCCACGGTCGGGACGATCACGGAAATCAACGACTACCTGAAGCTGCTCTTTCCTCGCGTCTGCAAAGGCTACGATCCAGTCACCGGCGTCGAGGTCGAGCCCGACACGCCGGCTTCGATCCTGAGGAAAAACCGGGAGCGATTCGGCAAGGAGAATCCGCTCTTGATCGTGTTCGGGATTCCCGCGCCGAAGGGCATGGGGGTGGCCGAGTTTTTCGGATTTCTCCAGGAACAGGGTTACCTGCGGGTTCTCGTCTTCGGCAAACCCTATCGGGTCGACGACCCGACAGGGTATGATCGGAAATCGCTGCCGGCGGTGGTGGATGTGATCCAGGACCGCGTGGCGCCGGGGCGGGGATCGCGCTTTCAGGAGGCGGTGGAGCGGGCGCTGGATCTGGGGAAAGGCCGGATGGCGGTGGTGAATCCCGACTCCGGAGAACGCGCCGAGTTTTCCCGCGGCTGGCATTCACCGGACAGCGACACGGCGCTGAGGCCCCCGACTCCGAATCTGTTCAGCTTCAATCATCCGCTCGGCGCCTGCCCGCATTGCCGCGGATTCGGCCGGGTCATCGGCATCGACATCGACCGCGCGCTGCCGGACAAATCGCTCTCTATCGGCGAGGGTGTGGTGAAGGCCTTTCAGGGCGACACCTACTCGGAGTGTCAGGACGATCTGGAGCGCTGCGCGCGGGCGCGGGGCGTGTCGGTGTTCACACCGTTCGATGAGTTGGCGGAGGAGGATCAGGACTGGATCATCGAGGGCGAGGGCGGCGATCCCGAGGAGGCCTGGCAGCACGGCACCTGGTACGGGGTGCGGGGATTTTTCGATTGGCAGGAATCGCGCGCCTACAAGATGCATGTGCGGGTCTTTTTGAGCCGCTACCGCAGCTACACCACCTGCTCGCACTGCAAGGGCGGGCGGCTGCAACCCGAGGCGCTCTGCTACCGGGTCCGGGGTCGGACTTTGCCGGACTTGTGGAAGCTGTCCATCGACGACCTGGCGTCATTCATCGACACCGTGGAAATCGCGGATGGTGACAAGACGGGCGCGTTGCTGCTCGGCGAGATCGCCCACCGTCTCCGCTACCTTCAGGAAGTGGGCCTGGGATACCTGGATCTCGACCGGCCCACGCGCACTCTCTCCGGCGGCGAGACGGAGCGGGTGAACCTGACCACCTGCCTGGGCGCGAGCCTGACGAACACCCTCTTCGTGCTCGACGAGCCGACGGTGGGCCTGCATCCCCGCGACATCTCGCGCCTGGTCGGGGTGATGCGCCGGCTGCGCGATCTGGGCAACACGCTGGTGGTGGTGGAGCACGAGGAGGCCGTGATCCGCGCCGCCGAACACCTGGTGGACATCGGCCCCGGCCGGGGGGAACTCGGGGGCGAGGTGGTTTTTGCCGGCACACCGGCGGAGATGGGCGACGGGAGATCGAAGATCGGGAATTCGCTGACTGCGGCTTACCTTTCAGGCAAGAAAAGGATCGAGGCGCCCGCGAAACGCCGCGTGCCGAAGAACTGGCTCAAGATCGAGCGCGCGGCCCAGCATAATTTGAAGAAGATCGACGTGGAGATCCCGCTGGGAGTTTTCTGCTGTGTCACGGGCGTGTCCGGCTCGGGCAAATCGACGCTGGTCCACTCGGTGCTCTACGAGAACCTGCTGCGTCAGTTTGGCGGCGCCAGCGAGAACGAGCCGGGGCGCTGCCGGGCGATCCATGGCGCGGAGCGTCTGGGCGAGGTGGTGATGGTGGACCAGTCGCCGCTGGCGCGGACGCCGCGCTCGACACCGGCGGTCTACACGGGAGTCTTCGAGTTGATCCGCAAGCTTTTCGCGGAGTCGCCGGACGGCGCGGCGCGGGGGGTGTCGCCGGGGTATTTCTCCTTCAACTCCGGCGCCGGTCGCTGCGAGCGCTGCTGGGGCAACGGCTACGAGAAGGTGGAGATGCAGTTCCTCAGCGATCTGTATGTGACCTGCCCTGAGTGCGAGGGCAAACGCTACACGCCCGAGGCGCTGGAGATACTGGTGGAGGGGAAATCCATCCACGACATCCTCACGATGACGGTGACCGAGGCGATCGAGTTTTTCTTCGCCCTGGGCGACCGCAAGGCGGCGAAGGCGGTGGAGTCGATGCGGGTGCTGGCCGATGTGGGGCTGGGCTATCTGCGCCTGGGCCAACCGCTGAACACGCTGAGCGGCGGCGAGAGCCAGAGACTGAAACTGGTGGGACACCTGCTGACGCAGCCCCGCTCACGCGAGGCGAAGGTGGACCCCCGATCTTCACGCCCAAAGGGCGCTCTCCTCATCTTCGACGAGCCGACCACGGGGCTGCACTTCGATGACATCGCGATGCTGATGCGGGTCTTTCAACGCCTGGTGGACAACGGCGACTCACTGCTGGTGATCGAGCATAACCTCGATGTCATCCGCTGCGCGGACTGGGTGGTGGATCTGGGTCCCGAGGCCGGCATCGGCGGCGGGCAAGTGGTCGCCGCGGGAACGCCGGAAGCCGTCGCCAAGGTGGCCGCCTCGCATACCGGAAGCTTTCTCGCGGCGGAGTTTTCAGAATCTGTTCAGAACAGCCTCCGGGTCGCGGAACCCGCGACGGTGAAATGGAAGCTGAAAACGGAGAACTCCATCACGCTGCACGGCGCGCGGGAGCACAATCTCAAGAACATCAGCCTCGACATTCCCCGCAACCAGTTCGTGGTCGTGACCGGGCTGAGTGGCTCGGGAAAATCGACGCTCGCTTTCGACATTCTCTTCGCGGAGGGACAGCGCCGCTTTCTCGACAGCATGTCGACCTATGCGCGGCAGTTCGTGGAGCAACTGGAGCGACCCGACATCGATCGGGTCGCCGGATTGCCGCCGACGGTGGCGATCGAGCAGCGGATCTCGCGCGGGGGGGGGAAGTCGACGGTGGCCACGGTCACGGAGGTGTGGCAATTCCTCCGCCTGCTCTACGCCAAGGTGGGGGTGCAGCATTCCCCGGACTCCGGCCTGCCGGTGACGAAACAGAGCATGACTGCCATCGTCAGCCGCCTGCGGGAGGCCGCGAAATCCGCGACCACGAAACGCCCGGTGCGCGTGCTCGCGCCGTTGGTGAAGGCGCGGAAGGGCTTCCACACCGAAGTGGCCCAGTGGGCGGAGCGGCGGGGATTCGAGACGCTCTTTGTCGACGGCCAGTTCAAGTCGGCGCGGGGATTCCAAAAGCTCGAACGTTTCAAGGAACACAGCATCGACGTGGTGGTCGGAGAGGTGACGAAATCGACAAAGCCGGAAGAGATCCGCGAACTCGCCGAACTCGCGCTGAGCATCGGCAAGCAGACGGCGAGGTATCTCGACTCCGCCAATCGTGGCCATCTGGTGAGCACGGAAATGTGCGATCCCGAGACCGGGCGGGCCTTCGAGGAGCTGGATCCGCGGATGTTTTCCTACAACTCGCCGCACGGCTGGTGCCCCGGATGTCGCGGCTACGGCACCGTGGAGCGCAAACCGCCGACATCGGATGAGCGCGACGCGGAATCACAACTCGACGCCGAACTGAGGGAGGAATACCGCCGCTCCCGCGCCGACGACGAGAGCGAGCTGATCCCCTGTCCCACCTGCCAGGGGGCGCGGCTCAATGAGGTGGCGCTGCACGTGAAGGTCCGGGGCCGCGGCATCGCGGAACTGGCGCGGATGACGGTGACCGAGGCGCGCGAGGCCATGGCGGGACTGTCCTTCACCGGAGACGAGGCGCTCATCGCCCGCGACATCCTCCCGGAGATCACCCAACGACTGCGGTTCATGGAGGAGGTCGGACTCGGCTACCTGCAGCTGGATCGTTCCGCCACCACCCTCAGTGGCGGCGAGAGCCAGCGCATCCGCCTGGCCGCCCAACTGGGATCGAATCTGCGCGGCGTGCTCTACATCCTCGACGAGCCGACCATCGGCCTGCACGCGCGGGACAACGCGCGCCTGCTCGACACCCTCACCGCGCTGCGGGACAAGGGCAACTCGCTCGTCGTGGTCGAGCACGACGAGGAGACCATGCGTCGCGCCGACCATCTCATCGATCTCGGCCCCGGCGCGGGCATGTTCGGCGGCGAGGTGGTGTTCCAGGGATCGCCGGAGGGGATCTTCGGGGTGGCCCCGACGACGAAGACGGGAAAGAAACGATCCACCGAATCGCCCACCCAAACCGCCTATCGCGAAGTGATCACCCACCCGATGCGGGAGGCGCGGCGACCGGTCCCGGCGAAAAACTCGAAGGAGGGCTGGCTCAGGATCAAGGGCGCCCGGGCCAACAATTTGCGGGACATCGATGTCCGTATTCCCGTGGCCCGGCTCACGGTGATCGCGGGCATCTCCGGTTCGGGGAAATCCAGCCTCATGCGCGGCGTCATCAAGCCCGCCATCGATACCGAGCTCGGGAGAAAAACCTCCCGTAAGCCGAAAGCCGCCGCCAACCCATGGAAATCGCTCTCCGGGTTCGACGCCATCGAGGCGGTCTACGAGGTGGACCAGTCACCCATCGGCAAAACATCGCGCTCCACCCCGGCGACCTATGTGAAAGTCTTCGACGACATCCGGGCGCTCTTCGCGCAGCTCCCCGATGCGCGCGCGCGCGGCTACACGGCATCGCGCTTCTCCTTCAACACGGAGGGTGGGCGCTGCGAGACCTGCAAGGGCAACGGACAGATCAAGCTGGAGATGAATTTCCTCCCGACCAGTTACGTGCCCTGCGACGACTGCGGCGGGCGGCGCTACAACGCGCCGACGCTCGAGGTCGAGTATGCGGGGAAAAATATCGGCGAGGTGATGGACCTGACCGTGGCCGAGGCGGCCGACTTTTTCGCCGGTCATCCCAAGATCCACCGCACCCTGTCACTACTCTCGGACACCGGGCTGGGCTATCTCCGCCTCGGCCAACCCAGCCCCACCCTGAGCGGGGGCGAGGCCCAGCGCATCAAGCTGGTGACCGAGCTGACGCGCGGCATCGGCCGGGCCAACCAGGCGAGGCTGAGACAAAATCGTCAGCCAAAGTCGAATCTCTACCTGATCGAGGAACCCAGCATCGGCCTGCACCACGCCGATGTGCGGCGCCTGCTGGAGGTGCTGCACCGGCTCGTGGACGACGGGCACACCGTGGTCGTGATCGAGCACAATCTCGACATCATCGCCGAGGCCGATCACTTGCTCGACATCGGGCCGGAGGCCGGCGCCGCCGGCGGACTACTCGTCGCCGAAGGCACGCCGGAGATGGTGGCGAAATCTAAGGACAGCCGGACGGCGCCGTTTTTGAAAGCCATGCTCGGTCACTGAGGATCGACTCGCTCCAGGCGCGCGAAACTGATGCGTTGATAGGCGCTCTTCTGTCCGGGATCGCCGTTTTCGAAAATCACCCCGATACCGTCCCCAAGATCCACGAGATCGCTGTAGGCGGCCGGACCGATGTGAACCAACGGGCCGTCGCGCCAGGTAGCCCCTTCGTCATCGGAAATCCGCAACCGCAAATCGCTGCGCCCCTTTCCCGAGGGACCGTTGTCATCGGGTCCGGAAAAGACGAGACGCCCGTCATTCAGACGCCAAAGCGCGCCCTGGACCACGGGCGTGTCGAGCGCCCCGGTGACGGGTCGAAATGCCGCCCAGGCCGGATCGCGGGACTCGAAGGTGTCGCCTCCGTCCCGACTCCAGGTCTCGCCACGAGTGCCGGGGGCGTCACCGTTCTGATCCCGCGTGTTGAAGTAGAGGGTGCCGTCGGCGAGTTCGACGACAGTCGTTTCGTTGGCGTTGAGCCCGTCCTCGTAGGTGGCGTCGATGGCCCCGAGTCGCCAGGTTTTCCCGTGGTCGTCGCTGAGGACCACCTGCGCGCCATTGTCACCGCGATCAGCGCCGTCGTCGCCCTTCCGATGATCGCAGGGAATCACCAGTCGCCCGCGATGAGGGCCCATGGTGATCTGGATGGCATGCACCGGGCCGGTCGCATACCAACCCCACTCCGGCAGTTTCACTTCGGCGGTGATCTCGCGCCGCTCGGACCAGGTCGCTCCGTGATCGTCGCTGTGGATCACGAACACACGGTCATTTTCCAACGTAAAAGGAAGCCAGATCCGGCCCGGATGCCGGGGATCGATGAGATCTACCACGGGCGCGGGATTCCCCACAGTGGCGGGCGGGGGATTCTCACCGAGCAGGGGGATGAAGTCGTCGCTTTCCTGAACCACCTTCAGCGATCCCCACGAGACGCCGCCATCGGTGGAACGCTTCATCACCAGGTCGATCTCGCTGGCGTCGCCGCCTTGACGCGCTTCACAAAATACCAGCAAATCGCCATTGGCCGCCCGCACCATCGCGGGAATCCGGTAAATCGGGTAGCCATCCCGACCGCTTTCGAACACCGGAACGACGGGAAATTCCGAGGCGACTAACGGGGCCGTCCCCGGAAGCAGCGCCAGCATGATGAGGGGAACGAGACGAAGGACACACATGCCCAACCGTCGCATCCCATACCAGTATCGGTCAAGATACGCGGCAGGAGCAAAAGAGAAAAATTACCGAAATGTAGTTGAAAATAATTGGGAAATATTGGAAAGTCAAAGCCATGAGCCGTTTCAAAGACATCAGCCTCGGCTACGACGCGCCGCCCCGTCGCGGGGCCGCCGGAGTCGTAGAGTCGCAGTTGCGCTCTCTGGTCGGGATCGCCCTGGATCAGGGCATCGCGTTGCCCGACCTGACGCGGATGATGGGCGACGCAGTGCGCTCGCGGCTGGGGGAGCTGGCGGTGGAGGGCTACGCCACCGGCGACGAGGGGCTCGCCGAACTGCTCCGGGCCGAGGGCGGGTGCGTCAATGTAGAGCGGGCGCGGGTGCTGTTTCGTCCCCCGGATGGCGTCACCCGCCAGGGGCTCGCCCTGCAGATTCGCAACGGGAAGGTGCTGGCCTATCGCAGTGGCGGCGGCGACTATCTGGTGCCGGTGTGGCAGTTTCGTCCCGAGGGCGGGGTCTGGGCCGGCTTGCCCGAGGTGCTCGCCGCTATCCGCGCGGAGCTGGACGCCACCAGTCCGCTGAGCGCGTTCGCCTTTCTCCTCCAGGCCCACCCCCTCACCGGCGGTCGTCCTCCACTGGAAGCGCTGCGCGAGGGGCGTGTCGATGACGTCTTGGCGGCGGTCGCCGCGGACGCGCGCTGAGGTGTTCACTTCCCGATGTCCTCATGGCCGACCGGGTAATCCGACAAGCGCCGGAGCAGGCGGCCTTTGATCGGCGGAGCATCCCGGTCACGCCGCTGTCGGACACGGTGGGCGAGACCTGGCATCGACTCTACCGAAAGGAATTCGCGAACCAGTTTTTCCCGAGTCCCGGCTCGCGGCTGACGCCGGAAAGCGGAGATTTTCCCTGCATCTATCTGGCCTCCTCACGACTCACGACCGTGGCCGAGGTCTGGGGCGACCGGATGGCGGCGCATCGGGATCTGGGCCGGGAGGTCTATGTCATTCCCCTGCCCCAGGCGGAGCGGTGGGCCTACCTAGAGGTGTCGAATCTGCCCGGCGATCTGAGACTATGCGATCTGACCGACAGCGAAACCCGCCTCGCTACGGGGCTGGACGCGGGCGCGCTCTACGCGTCCGATCTGGCGATCCCGCGGGCGTGGGCGGAGAGGATCGCCCAGCATCCCGCCAGGTTCGACGGCATCCGCTATCGCGGTCGGCATACCGACGAGCTTTGTCTCGTGTTGTGGGACCGTGGAGGGGAAACCCCATCCCGTTTGTCCGAGCGGATTCACTTCGCGAACTCCGGGGAGTTTGCCGAATCCGACGAAGCCAATGAGCTGGCGGCGAAGATCGGTATCCGCCTCTCCTTCGCTTGGTAGCTGTTTCGTTTTACTGAAGTTTTACAAAGATCGCACCGTCGATTGACGCAAGCCGCGCCCGGTCGTGGCAGGATGCGTTTGCCATGAAACCACGCATCCCTACCCTCGCCAGTCTGCTCGCCTGCTCGTCGTCGTCTGGCACCTCCGGCGCTCTCTCCGACTCGCCGACGACGATTCCAATACATCGCCAAGTCGCGCAAAAAGATCGAGGACGACCCCGCCGAACCCGCGATCATCGAGACCGTGCGTGGAGTCGGCTATCGGTTTCGCTGAGCCGGACTCAAGAGGGTTGGGTCGGCGAATCAAGCCTCTTCGGTCACGGTCCATTTCCCCTTTTCCGTCACAGCCCGGCCTGGGCAACCGCTTTCCGGATCGCGTTCGCTGTCGCCTCAGCAGCAGGGCCGTCCTCGAGCTGATTCAGCGGTTTGTTGAACGGCTCGGCCCGCACCGGGCCATCGTAGCCAATCTTCGCCAGAGACTGGAGGAAGGCCGCCACGTCGATGACTCCGGTGGCGGCGGGAAGTTCACGTTGATTGTCGAGCTGCTCCTCGACTGGGATGCCGGACGGGGCGTCGTTGAGATCGCAGGCGACCACGTCATCATTGGTGAGGGTGAGAATGTCGTCGGCGGTCTCGCCGGCGGTGAACCAGTGCCAACTGTCGAGCACGAAACCCAGCGTCGGCTGATCGATCGCCGCGATGAGTTCCTTCGCCTCTGCCATCGAGTGAATGAAGGAATGCCGCGAGCTGGTCCAGAGCGTTTTCGTTCCCACGTATTCCAGACCGAAACGCAGCCCGTGGTCGCCGAGTACCTTCGTCACCTCTTCCAGTCGCGAGACATGCTGGTCGAAGTTTGCCCGGTAGGTCAGGGAATCGTGATACGGTTTGAGCCAGGTGCCGACCCGGGTGGCGCCGGCGTCGCGCAGAGCGGCGGCGTGCTTCGGCAGATCGGACAAGCCGGCGCGAAAGGTCTCCTCGTCCTGGCGGAAATCGACCGGCAATCCGGCGGCTCCCCAGCGCAGTCCCTTTTCCCCGAGCGCGGCGACGTATTCCTTCCGCGCGGCGGTGTCGAGCGAGGCGAGAAATCCGGAATTCGGCTGCACCGACTCGAATCCGTTCTCGGCGGCGAGATCGAGCAATGCCCGCGGATCCGCCTTCACCCCGATTGCCCCGGGTGTCAGGTCGATGGCGAATTTTCGTTTCCCGGCATCCTGAGCCGCCACGAACGCGGGACCGCCGAGGCCGACGAGAATACCTGCCCGCAGGGAGGTGTTGAACAGTTGTCGTCGATTCATCATCCGCCGATCATGCGGTCATCCCCGAAAAACCGCAAGCGATGGATCAGCGCCCGATCTCCATGCACAACCGGATACGGAGCCCGGGCGTTTGACGCCGGGGCGGGGGACGGTTATCTGACGGGGACCGGATTCGCCCCGGTTCGTGTCCCTGCTTCTCCCACCCGCCCCTGCCATGCCCGCCACCGCCGCCGATCACGCCGTCCGCATTCGCGGAGTCGAACTATTCTTCCTGCCAGTGGAAATGCGGGTCCCACTCAAATTCGGCAATCAGGTGCTGGATTCGGTGACCTGCGCGCGGGCACGGGTGCGGGTGGAGGACGGTTCGGGGACCTCGCGCGATGGCTGGGGGGAGACGCCGCTGTCGGTGGGCTGGGTGTGGCCGGCGTCCATCGACTACGAACTGCGCCACCTGGCGATGAAGGATTTCACGGTCAAGGTCGCGGAGGCCTACGCGACGTTCGAGGAACGCGGGCACGCTTTCGAGATCGGGCACGCGTTCATCGAGGGACGGCTGGAGGAGCTGCGGACCGAATTCAACGCGGATCGCGCGGCGGAGGCCCATCTGCCGCACTTGGCGGCGCTGGTGTGTTTTTCACTGTTCGACATCGCGGCGCACGACGCCTTCGGAAAGCTGCATGATCGACCCACTTACGCGACTTACGGGCCGGAGTATCTGTCGCGCGACCTGAGCCACTATCTGGAGCCGGCGGCGGGGGCGGATCAGGTGGATTTTTCGGGGAAATATCCGGCGGATTTCCTGCTGAAGGACGCGCCGAAGAAGTTGCCGGTCTGGCACCTGGTGGGCGGACTGGATCCCATCTGTCTCGACGATCTCACTGGCGCGGAACCGGACGATGGCTACCCGGTGCTGCTGCGGGACTGGATACGCCGGGACGGGCTGAATTGTCTGAAGATCAAACTGCGCGGCAACGACCGCGACTGGGACTACGCCCGGCTGGAGGCGATCGGGCAGATCGCGCGGGAGGAGGATGTCGACTGGCTGACGACGGACTTCAACTGCACGGTCACGGAGCCGGGCTATGTGAACGGCATCCTCGATCAGCTGAGGGACGATTTCCCCGCCTGCCATCAGAAGATCCTCTACGTGGAGCAGCCGTTTCCCTACGATCTGGAGGCGCACCGGATCGATGTGCACAGCGTGAGCGCCCGCAAGCCGCTGTTCATGGACGAGAGTGCCCATGATTGGCGTTATGTCAGGATGGGGCGCGAACTGGGCTGGACGGGGGTGGCGCTGAAGACCTGCAAGACCCAGACGGGCGCGCTACTGAGTCTGTGCTGGGCGAAGGCGCACGGGATGACGCTGATGGTGCAGGACCTGACGAATCCGATGCTGGCGCAGGTGCCGCATTTCCTCCTCGCCGCGCATGCGGGGACGATCATGGGGGTGGAGAGCAACGGGATGCAGTTCTATCCGGAGGCGAGTCTGCCGGAGCAGGAGATCCACCCGGGCCTTTTCCGGAGGCAACAGGGTATCCTCGACGGGTCAACCCTGTCTGATCAGGGCTTCGGCTACCGGGTCAGCGAGATTGATCGGGAGCTGCCGGAACCGGTGGCGAGTTTTGGAAACTGACGCGACGTGAAGCGGGAAATCGATCTCATCCTGATCATGGGCGTGTCCGGCTGCGGGAAGTCGACGGTGGGCGCGCTGCTGGCCGAGCGGCTCGGTGGAACTTTCCTGGAGGGCGATGATTTTCATCCGCCGGAAAACAAGATGTTGATGGGCGCGGGAGTTCCCCTCACCGACAAGGAGCGCTGGCCGTGGTTCGACAATCTGCGGCGGGAAATCGAGCGCGCCCTCGCGGAGTCGGATCGCCGCCCGGTGGTGGTGTCGTGTTCGGCGCTGAAGAGGAGCTACCGGGAGTATCTGCTGCGCGGCCACGAGGGCCGGGCGCGACTGGTGTTTCTCGACGGCGATTTCGCTCTCATCCACGGTCGGATGGTGAGTCGCGAGCACGAGTACATGCCGGCGTCGCTGCTGGAGAGTCAGTTCGCCGCGTTGGAGAAACCGGTGCCCGAGGAAGGCGCGATAGCGCTGGGCATCGAGCGATCCGCTGAGGAACTGGTGGAGAGCCTGCTGGGCGTGCTGGGTAGGTAGGACGCTGTTCCAGAGGTCGCGCCCTAGCGAAGTGGGATCATTTCGGCAGATCCTTCTTCTCGGGGAATTCCAGCTTTTCCAGGGTCGCCCCCACGGAACTCTCCACGTACGCGGTCGTGGCGCCGGCAAATGTGAACACGACGACGTAGGTCGGGTGTTTCTTGTCTTCGAGTTCACGGTCGAGCGCGAAGACGACAGGATGCCAGGAGTCGTCCGCGATCTTGGGATTCGCGACATACTGGCTGGTGCCTCCCTCGGCGATGGCACTGGAAGGTCCCCCGCGGGAGGCGACCTGCCTGCCGGAGGCGTCGAAGACGTAGAGTTTGACGGATCCCTGCCCCGGAGGCGCGCTCCCTTTCGACCGCACTTCCGCGGTCACGCACGGCACGTTGGACGAGTAGCCTCCATTGAAGACGACCGCGTAGGGATGGTCGACTTGCTTGACCCGCCGGATTTCCAGTTCGGCCTGACTCATTTGCTTGGGCTGCGATCCAACGGCGGCATCGGGATCCCAGCCGGGGAAAAGGTGCTTCTTCTCTGCGAAATCCAGCTTTTCCAGACTGGTGCCGGGCATGGTCTGGGCCGTGAACTCATTTCCCGATCCGAAAACAATCAGCACGGTGGCCCAGTCGCTGGCTTCGAGGAACTCCGTCAGGGGGTAATATACCTCCACAGATTTGCCCTTCTCGAATCGGGCAGGAAGTTCGACATAAGTCCGGTCCTCGTTCTGACGGCGGGGAGGTTTGTCAAATTTTTCCAGCAGCCTGCCTTCGCGATCATAAAAATAGGCGGAGACGTAACCGGGTGCGGAGGCTTCTTCCCCTTTGTATTCGAGGCGCGCCTCGATGCACTTGATCTTGTATTCCCATCCTGATTTGGTGGAGACGAAGCCGGGACAGTTTTCGCGTCGCACGCCGCGCACCACATAGTCTTCGGACTGTTTCGGGGCGGACCAATCGACTTCGGTGATCGTCGGGCGCGCGGCGTACATTTCCAACGCGTAGTCCTGATCGGCTTTGCTGAGCTTACTGACCGGAAAGGGAACGCTGCGCCCGTCTTCGAGTCGCAGGATCAGGGTGCCGCCATCCTGAAACTTTTCCAACACTGCCCGCACCTGGCGTCCGGACTCATCCGTCCAGGTGCGCATCGGGTTCTCGGTCTGGGCGACGGAAACGAATCCCCCGAGGTGGAGAATAGCGATCCCCTGAATCAGGCGGATGATGGCTACCTTCATGGTGTCCTAGATACCATGACACCTAAGAAGGAGCAATCCCTATCGGCGGACGCCGGAATAACGCCCGACATGAACTCCCGCTCACCGATCCAGCAATCCGCGCCTGCCTCCGCCATCGCCGACGTAGGCCACGGGGATGATGGCCGATGAACCGGAGCCCTGGGGCGCCGGCATCGGCGCGGGAGCTGTCGCCATCTGCGGCGCGTTGCCCCGCGGCGCCTGGATGCGGCGGTAGTGGCGCTCCACCCGGGTGAGGAACCATTTCCAGGTCGCGCCCGGTTTGCCATCCTCGAGGAGGAAATGGGGGCAGTTCTTGTGCGGCGTGGAAGTCCTCGGACGCGGCCAATGATAGTGCGGCACCACGTTGGAGAGCGGGATGTTGTGGTAATACATCAACGAGGCGGTCAGCTGGGCGGTGCGGTCGATGGTCTTGGCGAGGTCGTTGCCTTTGTGCTCGCACATTTCGATCCCGATGGAGTAGCGGTTGCCGGGGCCGTCGAAATCGGCGTGCTCTCCGCGCTCGTTGGTGGGGATGTGCTGCACGACGACGTCGTCCTGCACGGTGAAGTGCCAGCAGAGGTAGCCGCAGACGCCGCCGCGCAGGGCGCCGCGCTTGAGGGCTTTGGCGTGGGCGTAAGCGTCGCCGGTGTAGTTCTGCGTGCTGTGAATGGTGATGTAGCGCGGCTCCATGGGCCGGTGCAGGCGGCGGCCATAGCTGCCCTTGCTGATGGGATCGCTTTTCACCTTCACATACTGCTGGAGCTGCTGCGGGGTGACGGGTGTGGTCGGCACCGGACCCAGCTGGGCTTCCCAGGAGAGGCCTCGCCCGCTGCTGGAGGCGCAGGAGGTGAAAAGGAAAGCGCTCAGGAGGAGAGCGGCATTGACGGCGATAATTTGGGGAATCTGGATCACGGCGGTTCGGGCTCCGGTTCTGTGGTGGGGAAGGATAAATCAACTGTGTCCGCTTTGCAGTCCCTGATTGCGCGGAGCTTTCGGCTTGGAGGCGAAGCGGGCGCCGGGATAGCCTCGACTCATGGACGATCATGGTCGCCCACCCATTACGAACTCCACTCGCCCATCCTTTCGTGAAAGCCCGCTTCTTTTCCCCTGTTTCCGCCGCCACCGCCGGTCTCGCCGTGCTGTTCCTCGCGTCGACTGCCCCGGCGAATGGTCCCCGAGTCCAGAAAACCGGTGAGCTGCCCAATGACGCCCGGCTCGCGGCTCCGGTGACGCTGCACGACTACCATCCTTTCCGCCCCGTGGCCTCGAAGGGGGAATGGGAAACGCGCCAGCGCGACATCCGCGACCGTGTCCAGATCGCCTGCGGCCTCTGGCCCATGCCGACGAAGACGCCGCTGAATCCCGTCGTTCACGGTGCGGTCGAGGGCGACGGCTTCTCGGTGGAGCGTATCATCATCGAAAGTTTCCCCGGTCATTTCGTCACCGGCAGCCTTTTCCGACCGACCGGTGAGTCCCTCGCCATCGGGGAGAAGGACGGGAAACGCCCAGCCGTGCTCTGTCCCCACGGCCACTGGAACAACGGCCGCTTCTACGACGCCGGTGAAGCCCAGGCCCTCGCCCAGATCGCCCAGGGCGCGGAGCGTTTCCTCACCGCCGCCCACAATCCCATCATCGCCCGCTGCGTCCAACTGGCGCGGATGGGCTGCGTGGTGTTCGCCTACGACATGATCGGCTACGCGGACTCGGTCCAGTTCCCCGAACACCGCCGCGGCCCGCGCGAACACATGATCTCCGACACGCCCGGGGAATGGGGATTCGTCAGTCCCCGCTCCACCGGCCGATTGCAGACCAACTTCGGCCTCCAGACGTGGAACAGCATCCGGGCGCTCGATTTCGTCCTCGCTCTCGAAGACGTCGATGCCGGACGCGTCCTCGTCACCGGCGCCAGCGGCGGGGGCACCCAAACTCAGATGCTGTCCGCGATCGACGACCGGATCACGGCGTCCTTTCCCTGCGTGATGCCCTCCACCGCCATGCAGGGTGGCTGCACCTGCGAAAACACCCACCTGCTCCGCATCGGCCAGGGCAACATCGACATCGCCGCCGCGGTAGCCCCGCGTCCCCAGGGCATGACGGCCGCGGACGACTGGACCATCGAGCTGGAGACGAAGGGCTATCCCGACCTGAAGAACCTCTACGAGATGGTCGGCGCTCCGAAGAACTACGAGGCCCACTTCGACATCCACTTCAAGCATAACTACAATCATGTCTCCCGGACCCACCTGTATCAATTCGTGAACCGGCATTTCGGGCTCGGTCTGAAATCCCCCGTCCTCGAGCGTGACTACGAGCCGTTGGGTAAAACCGAGCTCACCGTCTGGACCGCGGAACATCCCGCGCCCTCGGGCGATCAGGTGGGCGATGCCCACGAGCGGGCGGTGAACCGCCACTGGGCCGACGACTCCGACGCGCTCATCGCCCCGCTGCTGACGCCGAAGGATGCCGACACCCTGGCGGAAAGCCGGGCCGTACTCGGTCGCGCCGCGGAGATCCTCATCGGCCGCGCCGTGCCGACCGCGGACGAGGTGAACTTCGGGCTCATCGGAAAAGAGGAGCGATCCGGCCATGTGGAAATGACCGGTCTCATCGCCAATGAAACGCACGGCGAGGAGATCCCCGCCGCCTTCGCCTTTCCCGGACGCGATGTCTGGAAAGGCGCGGTCGTGATCTGGCTGTCACCCGAGGGCAAGGCCGGACTCTTCGACGGCGGCGCCGGCAACCTCCGCGAGCCGGTGCGAAAACTGGTGGATCGCGGGGTGGCGGTGGTCGGATTGGATCTTTTCAAACAGGGCGAATTTCTCAACCCCGGGGAAAAAGCTTCCGAAAATCCCCGCACCACCTACTCGAACAAAGGCGACGAACTGCCCGCCGACAGTTGGCAACGCTCCGCCGTCTATTACTACGGCTACAACCACGGCCTCTTCGCCCGCCGGGTGCACGATGTGCTCACCGCCCTGACCTTCATCCGCAACCACGAGACCTGGGAGGTCAAGACCGTGGGCCTGGCCGGCGAACCCGGCACCGGACACTGGATCGCCGCCGCCCGCGCCGTCGCCGGGGGCGACATCGACCGCGCCGTGATCGACACCGCCGGATTCCGCTTCGGCAAGCTCGCCTCCGACTGGGACGCCGACTTCCTGCCCGGCGCGGAAAAATACGGCGACCTCGGCGGTCTGCTCACACTCTCCGCGCCCCACGCCACGCTCTTGATCGATGGCGACGCCACTCTCGCCGCAGCGCTCCAGACCACCTACTCCACCGCCGGAGCCGCCGGGAACCTGACCCTCGGCGGCGATCAGAATTCGGCACTGGATTTCCTGGCCAAGTAAAGTCACCACGCATCCATGAAACGCCTCCTTCCCCTGTTCGCCCCCTTGCTGCTCGCCCTGACCGGGGGCGCCTGTCTGCTGCTGGTCTCCGCCGCCGATTCCGACCAGGTATCGGGCTGGAAAGCGGGCGCCGCCTCCGTGGTCATCACCCCCGACGAACCCACCTGGATGGCCGGCTACGGCGGACGCAAAGCCCCCGCCGAGGGAAAACTCACCGAACTCTGGGCCAAGGCGCTCGCGCTGGAGGACGCCTCCGGCCGCCGCGGCCTTGTCATCAGTCTCGATCTCGTCGGGATCGACCGCGAGATGTCCCGGCTCATCTGCGAACGCGTCGGCGCGAAACACGGTCTCGCCCGCGAGCAGATCGCCATCGCCACCTCCCACACCCATAGCGGACCGGTGGTGGGTCGGCGCAATCTGGGACCCCTGCACTGGTGGCGGATCGACGCGGAGCAACAGGCCAAAGTCGACGCCTACGCCGCCATCCTCGTGGAAAAAGTCGTCACCGTCGCCGACGAGGCCATCGCCCGGCTGGCCCCGGCCGAAGTCCAGCAGGGCAGCGGCGAGACCACCTTCGCCGTCAACCGTCGGGAGAACAAACCCTACGACCAGGTGCCCGAGTGGCGCGCCCGCGGCGAGCTGAAAGGCCCCGTCGACCACGACGTGCCCGTACTCAGCGTGCGCGATCCCGAGACCCGCTCCCTCCGGGCCGTGCTTTTCGGCTACGCCTGCCACGCCACCGTGCTGGGCGGGCAGGAGTGGTGCGGTGATTATCCCGGTTATGCACAGATCGAGATCGAAAAGGCTCACCCCGGTTGCGTCGCCCTTTTCTGGGCCGGCTGCGGGGCCGATCAGAATCCCCTGCCCCGGCAGCAGGTCGAACTCGCCGAGAGCTACGGACAGCGCCTCGCCGCCGCGGTGCGGGAGACTCTCGACGCCCCCATGGCGGCGCTGGCTCCGGCATTGGATACCCGCTTTCGGGAAATCGACGCCCCTCTCGCGGAAGTTCCCACCACGGAGTCCCTGGAAAAAACCGCGGCCGAAGTTCCCGACAGTTACGAGGGCGGGCGCGCCCGCTTTCTGCTGCACGAGCGCACGAAGAACGAAGGCGCCGACGTCGGCCTCGATGGCAGTTTCCCCTATCCGGTGGGCGTCTGGACGCTCGGCGATCCGCAAACGGGCGTGGACTTTGTCTGGCTCGGCGGTGAGGTGGTCGTCGACTACGCGCTCCGCCTGAAGCGCGAGCGCCACGGCAGCCGCACCTGGGTGGCGGGCTACGCCAACGACGTCATGGCCTACATCCCGTCACTCCGCGTCCTCCGGGAAGGCGGCTACGAGGGTGGCGGCTCCAACGTCTACTACGGCCTCCCCGCCTTGTGGGACGAGAGCATCGAGGAGACCATCGTGGGCGCGGTGCATGAGATCGGGCCGCTCAAGTGAGCAGCGCGGCCACCGGTAGCAACGGCGTCAGCAGCGCCACATCGGCCAGCAGGCGGAATGCCTCTCGACTGGTCGCGGAGCGGGCACTCTGCAAAATCACCAGCGCCGCCGCCGCCAGGGCTTGCACGAAATAGAGTGGTCGCAGAGAAGGCGCAGACTCTACCGTGGTGCCGAACAGCGCCAACCCCGCCGCCATCAGGGCCACGCCCACCCCCAGTGCCACGAGCAGGCGGGAAAATCCGCGTCCCCCCGGCAGATCACCCTCGTGGGAAGCGATCATCAGCAGATTCAACGCGCAGAGCCCGGCGAAGATCGCGAAGGGCGGCACCACCGGCAGCTCGCCCGCGTAATCGGCGAACACCGGCACCGTAGTCCCGGCGGCGAACAGGATGCCGCCCGCCAGCTCCTTGCCCGGCAGCGGGCGTTTCCCCCCGAGCGGGGCGACAAAGGTGAGGAAATAGGCGACCGCGCCCACCGCCACGATCAACCCCGCGCCGACGACCGGTCTCTCCAGTTGATTCAGTGCCAGGAGTCCCCCGATGAAGGCGACGAAAAACCACAGCACCGCGAACAAGCGGGCGTGTCGACGCATGAATGCGTGACGATGGGTGCGCAAGCCGGGAGCCGGGTCCCCCGCCCGCAGTTTGGCGGCGTCGAGCAGACGATCCGCGGTGTAGAGGCACCACACACAAAAGAAGAGCACCAGGTAGTGCGGCAATTTCACCGGCGCGGAAAAAGCCACCGTGAAGGCGCCCAGCCACGCCACCGCCACCACCGGGGCGTCGAGTCCGACCAGATTCGGCCACAGCCACCAGGGTGCCCTCGAGCCGGGCGCGGATACGGGTGCGGATGCGTCTTTCATGGGCTGACTCAACAGGGTAGGGTCGCGGACTCGACAGGGTAGAGTCGGCACATTCTCTATCTCGCGCTATCAGTAACCGTCGGGATCCATCGCGCAAGGCGCCAGGATGGCGTCGCTCATGCCGTGGAGGATCTTTTTGTCCGCCGGACAGAGGGTGGCCAGCACCCCGCCGAGACGCGCCCGCCCCGCGTTGGCGATGTCGAGGAAGTAGTAGGGACAGAGACGCACCCGGCCCTCCATGACCTCCATGGCTCCCCGGGCCTCGTTCCAATAGGGATGTCGCACGAGCCGGCCTTTGCGGAATTCCTGCAGCACCCAGGGCGCGAGGTCCCAGCCGGCGAGCGCGCCATCGACGGCGGCCGACCACTCCTCCTGCGACTGGTCGGAGCCGATGTTCACGCTGCGGCTGCCCCAGGCCAGCTCGGAGAAACCGCTGATTTTCAGCACCAGATCGCGCTCGGTCTGGCTGAACTGTTTCAGCTCGGAGAAATCCTGAATCTCCAGCCGGGGAATCACGGCGTGGGCCGGGAGCGGCTCGGGATTCACCAGCCAGCTGTGGGGGATGATCTCCTGGAGCTGACGCCAGTGGCTGTCGCGCAACTCGCGGCGCCAGATCTCCCGCAGAGGTCTCAGCCAGAACAGGGCCGACCAGGCTTTCTCCTCCAGCCAGGGCTTGTAGGGCGAGGTCAGATCCAGCTCTCCCCGCGCCTGAGTCCGCGCCCAGTCGAGCGAGCCGGGCAGGTTCGGCAAATCGAACAATTCGAAGAAGCGATAGAGATCCCTACCGCGGGTCCGATAGCCCTCGGCGGAGACGACTTCCCATCCGGCACCCAGCCGCTCCGCCAGCCAGTCCATCTCGGGACGGTAGTCGGAGGACTCGCGCGACACGACGATATCGACGCCTCTTTCCCCGCGAAACTGGGCGCGAAATCCGGAAAGCATGCCGTCGGCCCCGCCCACGAGTCCGGGCGATCCAATCCCGGCGTAGGCTTCCGCGAGCCACGCGGTGAGTCCGATACCGCCGGGCACGCTGTCGAGCTCGGTGAGGGCGAAACCGTCTTCGGTGAGGATGAGATCCGGCCGGATGACTCGCGGCAGGGCTTGGCGCAAACCGGGATCGTGGGCGATCCGTAGCAGATCCGCGGGCTTTCCCCGATCCAGGATGTCGGCGATCCAGCCGGGGAGGGTGCCCTTTTGGCTGCGGTGATAGAGGCCATCGGCGGCGCGTTGGAAGCGGGCCAGGCGGTGCCCCAGCCTCTCGAGACGCTTCACGGTGGCCGGGGCCAGGGGAAAAGGCCGGGGCGACCAGCGCCAGGTCTTCTCGGCGAACATGCCCTCGGCGGGCATGGCGGCGCGCAGGGCCTCGATGCGGGCGGCGTCGGTGTCCGGGAGACTGGAGACTTTCGGGATCACGGAAATTGGGGGGCGCAGGGCCAGTGAACTGAGACGCCCGGGCGCCTCGGCGCTTACTGCAACTGGCGCAGGGCGGCGCGGAGCAGACCATCCACGCTGGTGCCGGGAGGTTCGGATTCGGCGGCGCGGGTGATGGCTTTCTGGGCGTCGGCCTGTTTGTAGCCGAGGGAAATCAGGGCAAGCACGGCGTCGTTGCGTATGGTCTTCTCGGGGGCGATCTCACCGCCGCGGCTCTGGACTTCCCAGGCCTCGGTCACCCCGACTTTGTCTTTGAGTTCGAGCACGATGCGCTCGGCGGTCTTTTTCCCGAGTCCCTTGATGCTGGCGATGGCGCCGAGATCGCCGGCCACCACGGCGGCCTTGAAATCATTGGCGCTCATGCCGCTGAGGATGGACATGGCGACTTTGGGACCCACACCCGAGACCCGGTCGATGAGCAGTCGGAAAAGATCGCGCTCGTCCGCGTTGCCGAAGCCGTAGAGGGTGTGCTCCTGCTCGCGGATATGGAGGTGGGTGAGGACGGTGATCTCGGCGCCGGTCCGGGAAAACACGTCGCCTGCGGTCAGAGGCACGATGACCTCGTAGCCGACCCCGTGAACATCGATGACGAGACGGTGCGGCCAGCTTTCGATGAGGATGCCGCGAAGGAAGGTGATCATGGAGGCGTCGAATGGGGCTGGGCGGCTGGAACCGCCGTTTTCGTATTGGCGGACCGCATGTAGAATGACTTTCCTTGCGGCCCCGATGGGGTCAACCTGTAATACCACCCACCCGCGCCCGCCGAGATGCCGCCCCGCCTCCTCCCGTGTTTCCCCCTGCTGGCCGCTCTGTTCGCAATCGGCGTGGGGAGTGTTTCCGGACAGGAGACCGACGCCGAGACCACTCCGACGGCGAAGGAGGGGGATGCCGGTCTCCTGCTCGTCTCCAAGGCATCACTTCCCAAAGTCTACGCGCCCGTCACCGGTGCCAAGGAGACGGTCCTGGCACCGGCATACGTGGGGAAATACAGCATCCAGCTCTATTCCCTGGAAAAATGGCAGACCGACGGGCTCGCATGGGAGGGCTTCCAAGCAGCCGCCATCAAGCGCGCGGACGCCCTGGTGGACACGCTGGAACCGGAGTTCAAACGAGATCCCCGCGGAGTGCTGGACTACGCCGTACTCCGGCACGAGAGTCCCTGGCTCTCCAGCGTGCTGCTTTCGCGCCGGTTCCTGCCCCGCTTCGAGCGGGAATTCGGCGAACGGCTGCATGTGATCGTGCTGGATCGTCACCAACTCTACGTGTTTCCCGCCGATGGGGGCAAGCTGGACGCCTACGCGCCGGCTCTGGCCGATCTCTATCACGATGAATCGGTGATCCGCCACCCGGTGAGTCTGGAGATTTTCCTGGTGGATGACTCCGGCATCCGGGTGATCGGGTCGATTGAGGACTGATTTCCAGGCATTTTCCCCCTGAAATCGGTCATTCCTGCGAATATCATCTAAAGTGCGCTTCAGTGACGAAAAAGTTGGCCACCCATTGACAGGTGTGGTAGTCTCTGCCACCTATGTCAACCACACGTAGAACACGATTCTCAAGACGGGTGCCTGATCATGTGACCGATGAGCTGGTCACTGTTCTTTCAAACAAACAAACCTTCGGGTTCAACGAGTTGTTTGAGGTAGTATACGAAAATCTGAAAGCTCGCAACGCAGTCAGCGGAGGAGAGGAAATGCTTCGTCTCCGCGCTTACGAGAAACTTCAAAATCTCGTAACGCGGGGATTGGTGGAGAAGAACGGCAAGGAGTATCGCGGCCTGGAAAATATCCAGGACGCCTCCAGCGCCAACGCCGCCAAGGCGTGAGCGTGTCGGCTCCGGCCCACCCATCCTGACAAGGGCGGCTCACGGCGTGTGAATGGGCGGTATTTCCGCCGAAGCACTCCGAGATTTCGCCTGGACGAACCAACGAAACTCTCTACATTCCCGGTGTGACCGTGGTCCAAGGATCACGGCACACCGGTTTTGCTTTCCCAGTTTCATGCTTCAGGAATTCATCCCCGTCCTACTCCAGATCCTCATCGCGACCGGCTTCGCGGTGGCCACTCTGGTCGCTTCCGTGTTGCTCGGTAAACGGGCGCTCGGCAACCGCACCAAGGACTCCGCCTATGAGTGCGGGATGAACCCGGTGGGTGACGGCCAGGCCCGTTTCAGCGTGAAATTCTATCTCGTGGCGATGCTTTTCGTGATCTTCGACATCGAGGTGGTCTTCCTTTTTCCCTGGGCGGTCGCTTTTCGGGAATTGGCCGTCGAGCAGGGTCTGGTGGTGGTCTTCTGGAGCGCCATGAGCTTCATCGGGATCCTGTTTATCGCCTATCTCTACGCGCTGAAGAAGGGCGCTCTCGAGTGGCGCAACTGAGAACCCCCGAGCGCCGGGACGCCGAGGCACCAGCGCATCCGTGCTCCCACCCCTCCGCCCGCGTGGCGACCATCGCTCCGGCTATGATCCACTTCATCGCGCTCTATAAACTGGCCCCCGGGGTCGATGAGTCCGTGGTGGATGAGATGATGCGATCCAGCCGCAGCCTGTTGCTCCGGATCCAGGAAGTACACAACGTGCGCTCCGGCAAACGCACCGAGGCCGGTAATGCCTACCCCTTCTGCGTGGCCATCGATTTCGAGAGCCTGGACAAGCTGGCCATGTTTCGCGAGGATCCCCTCTGGGTGAAATTCCAACGCGAATACCTGGAGAAATCGACCACCGACGCCATGGAACTCATCTACGAGACCGAGCCGGGGAAGAACGTCAAGTATTCCTGAACCCTCCGATTTTCCGGCAAGTTGTGGCGTCATCACGCCAGATGAGGGTTTACACCAACCCACCGTTTTGATAGTCTGAGGGGGACATCGGGCTCCTCGACGGAGTCCTCCCATGATCCAAACCCCCAACGCATCACCGGAAAGGACCCCACCATGCACCGGCTCATCACTCGCCTCCTCACCCTCACCGCCCCGCTTGTTCTCCTGGGCATCCCCGCAAGCTCGGAGGCCCAGGCCGAGAAAAAACGCACGCTCAAGGAAGTCTACGACGAGGGAGTGAAGCATTTCGAATCGGGGGACTACGTCGCCGCTCTGGAGGACTTCGAGACTTTTCTCAAGCATCAGCCGAACTATCCCTACGCCCGCAACTACGCGGCCCAATGTCGGCAAAAGATCCAGCAGGGCATCAAACCGAAGCGTGATCTGGAGGCTGAACTGGCCTCCATCGTGATTCCCTCGGTGGAGTTCAACAACACCGACCTCGGACTGGTCTTCGAGTTCCTTACCCAGAAGTCGGAGGAACTCTCGGGGGGCAAGGTGGTCGCCAATTTCATTTACAAGGGCAGCGACGACTTGAAGAAACGGACCACCATCAGCCTGAAACTCAGGAACGCGCCTTTCACCGATGTGGTGAAGTATGTGGGTCAACTCTCGGGAACGGCCTTTACCTACGAGGAATTCGCCGTGGTGGGCACGCCCGTCGGGGCGACGAACGCCCAAGTCACCGGAGCGGCCACCACGGAGAGCGCCTCCTTGGAGTCCAAATTCGACTCGAACGACACCGGCACCTCCACCCTGAGCCCGATCCCGCCGGCCAATAACGATCCCTTCAACAATCGACGCTGAGGATTCGCCTCTCCTCTCCCATCCGTGCCGCGACGCGCTTTGATCACCGGAGGGGAGGGCCGCCTCGCCCGCAGCCTGCGCGAGACGCTGCTGGCATCGGGGCGTTTCGATGAGGTGCTCGCGCCCGGTAGGGCGGAACTGGACGTGACCCGCGCGGAGGAGATACGCGACTACTTCTCCGGCATCGACGGGCTGGATCTCCTCATCAACAATGCCGGCACGCTGCGCGACTCTCCTCTGCTGAAGCTCTCGGAAGGGGACTGGGAAGTCGTCCAGTCCACCAATCTCCGCGGGGCCTTTCTCTGCTCGCGGGAAGCCATCCGCCTGATGTTCCGCGCCCGGACGGGCCATATCGTGAATGTCGGCTCCTTCTCCGCCCTGCGCCCGCCTCCGGGTCAGGCGGCCTACGCCGCCGCCAAGGCCGGGCTCATCGGTCTCACCCAGGCGCTCGCGGAGGAGGTCGGAAAACGCGGGGTGCGGGTCAATTGCGTGCTGCCGGGTTTCCTCGAAGACACGGGCATGACGCGCGGTCTACCGCCGGAGGTCATCGAACGCGCGCGTCACGATCACACCCTGGGACGATTCAATTCACCGGAAGATGCCGCCGCTTTCATCGACTTTCTCGACGGACGCCTCGGCGCGGTCTCCGGCCAGGTATTCCAGCTCGACAGCCGATTACGGCGCTGGTGAGAACCCTTCTTCAAAGCTCCCCGAACCACGGGGCGAGTCGCGACACGGAAAGCTCCGACAGTGAATCGCAGATGAGATCCGGCGCGTACTCCCCGGCGAAAGTCCCGGCCGCGTGGGTGGTCGTCACGGCAACCACTCTCATCCCCGCGCGCCGCGCCGCCAACACGCCCACGTGTGCATCCTCGACCACAAAGCACGCGGACGGCGGACGGTCGATACGACGCCCCGCCTCCAGAAAGACATCGGGCTCGGGCTTACCTTTCGAGACATCCTCGGCCCCGACGAACAGGCCGCCGAACCAGGCGGTGAGGCCGGTCATTTCGAGACACACTTCGATATTGAGCCGCGATGTGGAGGAACCCACCACCCTCGGTATGCCCGCTTCCCGCAGATCGCGGAGAAATTCGACCACTCCCGGCAGGGGTTCGATCCCCTCCGCGCGCAAGAGTTCCCGGTAGAGCGCTTCCTTCCGATCACCCAGTGCGCGGATCCGCTCGCCGTCCTCCGGAGCTGTCCAGTGAAACACATGGGGGATGACACGCTCGTTCCTCATCCCGAAACTTTCCTTGAACTGAGCCTCCGTCAGGGGCTGACCCAGCTCCTCCGCGAGGAGAAACCAACTGCGCTGATGCTGATCGTGGGAATCGATCAGCACCCCGTCGAGGTCGAATACCGCGCCAACAGGTGTCATCGGGGAGTCGGTCCGTCGCCGGGGGCTTAGTCCAGCTTTTCCATCTGGCTGATGCCGTACTGGATGAGCTGCTGATTGACCACCTGCGACAGACGGTCGTCGACATAGATCACTTTGGGAAAGTCGGAAAACTCGATCTTGTGGATCCCCTTTTCATCCGGCTTCTGGAAAGCGTCCGCCAGATCCCTGAGATTTTTGATCGGTTGACCATTGACCTGGGTGACGATGACCGAGTTCAACTCCTCATAACCCAAAGTGCTGGGCGTGCGAATCACCTGACTGAGAAACACGAGCTTTTCCCGCCCCTCCTCCTCGTACTTCTCCGGATGGGCATTGGCGTGCACGAGCTTGAAAGGCGCGCGGGTCTCCCAGTTCTCCCCCCAGCTTTCGAGGTAGGGTAGGGTCAGCTCCTGAAACAGGAGGCCGCCGAGAATGAGATAGCGGGGGCCGCGATCAAACATGTAGGCGTCGATCAGGTAATCCTGGGGAGCCTTTCGCTCCAGCTTCACGTCGACCACCATGGGCTCGCCCTTGCGGATGATGTCCATCTTCACGGTGTCGCCCACTTTGGCGTCCCCGCGCACGAGATGGCTGAAATTGAGCTTTCCATAAACCGGATGCACATAGTTCCCCCGGGAATCGATGGCGTTGCCGCCGATGGAGAGGATGACATCGCCCGTCTCGAGCCCGGAGTTACCCGCGGAACTGTCCTTCAACACGCTGGTTACCAGGATACCGCCTTCCCGGTCATCGATCTTCGCGAAGCGGCGCAGCTGATCGTCCAGTGTCTGCTCGAAGCCGACGCCCAGGGTGGGAAATCCCTGGTAGTCCCCATCCTCCAGATCCTTGAGAAATGCCTCGATGATGGGGCCGGCCAGCACCTGGCTGGTCTGTTCCTTGGCGTTGTAGCTCAAGAGCATCCCACCGAGCTTGCCGTCCTTGATCACGGGCAGGGTGAAGCTGTTCGCGCGCGCCTGGAGCGAACCGACTGTCTGATAGACGAGGAAAACCGCGCTGTCGATGAAGTACCGGCTCACCGAGGCCCGCAACACATCCACCGTGGTGGTGACACCGTCGCCATTGTCCTCGATCTGCCAGACTTCGACGCTCTCCTTGGGCTGGACGGAGGTGTCCAGCTCCAGCGGTACCAGCCCATCCATCACCGTGGAGGTTTCATCGATGGGACCGAGCAGAGCCAGGTTGGCCTCATAATCATGACCCAGGATGCGGGCCGGGGTTTTCTCGCCCGTCGAGGGATGTTCCAGCTCGATGTAGGTCGAGTTGACGATGAGTTCGCCCGTGACCAGCACCCGCTTGCCACTGAGCACCGCGCCCAGTCCGCGACGCGGGGTGGGAGCGCTCTTTTCCCAGGGTCGTAGGAAGTTGTAGCTCTGGAGCGTGGCGTTCACCCGGACCAGCGATTTCTCGGGACTGGGCTTTTCCTGGGCGCGTGACGCGGAACCGGACAGCCAGAACCCGCCGATTACGACCAGGAGCGGGAGAGTCGGGGATTTGAGGAAAGACTTCATGAAGAAAATGGGAATGGATTCTGATTAGCGGTTTCTCACCGGGAGGGATCTCATTGGGCGGAAGCGGTCTTTTCCTTGGGCGCAGCCTTCTCGTCACCCTTCTTTGTTTCCTCCTCGTCATCGGCAAAAATGGCTTTCACGCGGAGGATTTCCGGCTCCTCGATATGATTGTCGAAACCGACATTGTATTTCGCCATGATGCGATCATGCGCCTCCCGCGCCGTCGCCCGTTCCATTACCAGCGGGCGCCCTTCGCCCAGGCAGCGGATGACGTGGAAATCCTCGTGGCCCTCCTCGGAGAAATCCCCATGGAGGGCGTCCCAGACATCCTGCAGCAATCGAATCTTCTTGCCGTTGATGGTGTCGATGACCTTGGGCACATAATTCTGGAGATGGGTGTTGGCCGAGTCCGGCAACACCGCCGTCAACACGATGACTTGTGGCCGCTCGCGATAGAGCGCCTCGTTCGAAAAGTAGCTGTAGAAATAACGGACCTGGAGGTCGCTGATATTATGCGCCGCCATCAGGTTGCGATCCAGCGGCTGGAACTGGAGACCGGCGAACAGCACGAAATTCGGCTGCTCATCATAGGTGTTCGCCTGGATCAGGTAGGGGATGAATCGATCGAGTTTGATCTCGATCTCCTGACGCGCCTGATCCCTCCAGATTTCCAGTTTCACGGTGTCACCCGCATACTTGCGCTCGATGATCTCGTTGAGATTCACCCGCTCGCCCTCGATCTCGATGAAACCGTCGCTGGCGATCTCGTGGCCGTCGATGGAGAGCAGCACATCTTCGGTTTTCAGCACTCCCCCGGCGGATCCGGCCGGATCGGCCTCGGTCACCATGACACCGATTTCATCCTGCGGCAGGCCCAGCGCCACACGTTGGGCGGGATTCAGCACGTTGAGTGTCTGCGTGGCGAGATCCACGTAGTGATCGTAGTGACCATCCTTCACATCATTGAGAAAACGGGACACCACCGGCACCGGGATCATGTAGCCGGTGTTCTGCGCCACCGCGCCGGAGTAACCCTGAAAGGCCACCCCGACTACCTTGTTGTCCTGCAGCACCGGACCACCGGAGTTGCCGGGATTGATGGCGGCATCCACCTGAATCGTCAGGTGAAAATCGACCCCCGAATGGCTGTAGGGACGGAAATCGACCCGCGAAACCACACCCCGGGTCACCGAGATGCGCTCGCCCCCGATGGGATAGCCGACCGCGATTACCGTGGTGTTCAGTTTGGGAATGTCCCCGATGACCAGCGGCTCCACACCTTTGAACGCGGTCCCGAATTCCTCGGCACTTTCGATCTCGATCATCGCCAGATCGCAGTCGTGCGCCACATGCAGCACCCGCGCCTTGTAGGGCCGGGGATCGTTGGTTTTCTTGATGTAGATCAGGCGGTTGTTGCTGACCACATGCGCGTTGGTCAGGAACTGGTTCTCGCCCACCAGAAATCCCGTGCCCACCCCGTTGCCCATGCCGCCGATATTCCACGGCACCCGGTAGTTCGGCTGCTTCGTGTCCACCTCCACGCGGATGATGGATTCGAACTGGATCTCCGACACATCCGCCTGCACCGAGGGCGGCGGCGGGATATCGACCTCCGCGTCGGACGATTGCTGAGCCAGCGCTCTCGGCGCCGGGGACACCAGCAGGACCGATGAGGCCAGCGCGGTAAGGTTCAGGACAAGGCGGGAGTTTCTCATACGATCAATGGGGGCGTGGGCGGGAGATGGGGGAGTAAAAGCCACCCCGCTTCATCGGGGTGGCCGGGCAGGTTACGACGCCGGTGACGGCGACAGAGTCCACCGGCGTCACGAAGCGAGCCGTAAGTGTAAGAGGTGGCCTTTGAAAGTCAACGCCGCCACCGGGGCGCCCGCAGTCACCAGCCCGACTCAGACGTTGAATCGGAACTCGACCACGTCCCCGTCCTTGACCTCGTATTCCTTGCCCTCGATCCGCAGTTTTCCAGCCTCTTTCGCCGCCTGGTAGGAACCCAACTCCTTGAGCACCTCGTAGGCGACCACCTCCGCCGCGATGAACCCGCGCTCGAAATCGGAATGAATCACTCCCGCCGCCTGCGGCGCCTTCGCCCCCGCCGGGATGGTCCAGGCGCGCGTTTCCTTTTCCCCCGTCGTGAGGTAGGTGCGCAGACCGAGCAGGTGGTAGACCGCGCGGATCAACGCCGACACCCCACTGTCCTTCACCCCCATGTCGGCGAGGAATTCCGCGGCTTCCGCCGGTTCGAGGTCGATCATCTCCTCCTCGATGCGGGCGGAAATCACCACCGCCTCGGCGCCGTGGGTATCGGCGGCGTATTGCCGCACCTTCGACACCATGGCGTGGCCGTCGGGATCATCCAGCGCGTCGGCCAACTCCTCCTCCGAGACATTGCAGGCGAAAATCGTCGGCTTGGATGTCAGCAGGAAAAAATCGCGCATTACCTCCCGCTCCTCTTTCGACAGATCGCAGGTCAGCGCCGGCTTGCCCTGATCGAGATGGGGGATGAGCTTTTCCATCACCGCCACTTCCCGCTTCGATTCGGCGTCACCTGTCTTGGCCTTCTTTTCCCGCGACGCCTTGCGCTTCTCGAGCGTGGCCAGATCAGCCAGCATCAGCTCGGCGTTGATGATCTCGATGTCGCGCAGAGGATCCACCGAACCCAACTCGTGGATGATGTCGTCATTCTCAAAACAACGCACCACTTGGACGATGGCGTTGACCTCCCGGATGGTGGCGAGGAACTGATTGCCCAGACCGGCTCCCTCGCTGGCGCCCTTCACCAGTCCGGCGATGTCGACGAACTCGATCGCCGTGGGCACGATCTTCTGCGTCTTCGAGATCTTCCCCAACACCTCCAGCCGCTCATCCGGCACGATCACCACCCCGACATTGGGATCGATGGTGCAGAACGGATAGTTCGCCGCCTCCGCCTTGCGGGTGCGGGTGACCGCGTTGAAGAGTGTCGATTTGCCGACATTGGGAAGTCCGACGATACCTGCCTGGAGCATAAGGCCGGGAAACAACCACAGATCGCCGACGATGAACACTGATTTTTTCCCGCTTGGAAACCACCCCCAATCCGGCTTTTGATACCCCCATGCCCGTCCCACTCTCCACCGTCATCGAAGCCGCCTCCCGCGAACTGCGACTCACCGAGATCCCCGACTATCCAGCCGCGCTCAACGGGCTCCAACTGGCGAACGCGTCCGGCGAAGTCTCCCGAGTCGCCGTCGCCGTCGACGCCTGCCTGCCGGTCGTCATGGCGGCGGTCGAACGCGGCGCGGACCTGCTCATCGTGCACCACGGCATGTTCTGGTCGGGTGCCCAGGCCATCACGGGCGCGTATTTTGAAAAACTGAGACGGGCGATGGATGGCGGCCTCGCCATCTACAGCGCCCACATCCCGCTCGATGTGCATCCGGTGCTGGGAAACAACGCCCGGCTCGCGGCGGCTCTGGGTTTCACGGCGACAGAGCCGTTCTTCGATTGGAAAGGCATCCAACTCGGCGTGCGGACGCGCGTGGATCTCCACCGCGATGACCTCCTGGCCCATGTCGCCGCCGCCACCGGGGCCCGGGCCCATCTCTGTCCCGGCGGTCCAGAACGCGTCCGCTCGGTCGGCATCATCACCGGCGGCGCGGGTGGCGAGATCCTATCGCTGGCCGAGACCGGGATCGACACCTTCCTCACCGGCGAAGGCCCGCACTGGAGCTACACCGCCGCCGAAGAACTCGGACTCAACCTCATCTATGGCGGCCACTACGCCACCGAGACCTTTGGTGTCAAGGCGCTGGCGGGCTGGCTCGAGGATAGGTTCGGCCTGCCCTGGGAGTTCATCGACCATCCCACCGGCCTGTGAAAGCCCCCGGACCAAAGAGGGTTGGGTCCAAGACCCGACAGGGTATGGTCGATCCGGTGTCGGGGCGGCTGACCCGCGCCTTTTTCGAGCGCGATCCGGTCCTCTGCGCGCGCGATCTCATCGGCGCGGAATTCCGCTGGGGTCGCTGCGCCGGTCTTGTGGTGGAGACGGAAGCCTACGCGGAGATCGGGGACGAGGCCTGCCACACGTTTTTCCGCCCCAGCGCGCGGGCCTTTGTCGAGAATCATCCTGCGGGCACCGCTTACATCTACCTCAATTACGGAGTGCACTGGCTGACCAATATCCTCGTCAAGAATCCCGTGGACGGTAACCGGGGCTTTGTGCTGCTGCGGGCGCTGGAACCGCTCTCCGGCATTGACGAAATGCGCGTTCGCCGGAACCGGGAACGATGCACCGATCTCTGCTCCGGCCCGGGCAAGCTGAGCGGGGCTTTCGGCATCGTCGGAGATCACCACGGCGCCAGCCTGGTCGGACCGCCGGACGGTCCCGGTTTCGTCGCGCGCGAAATCCGTTTTCAGATCATATCAGACCGCCGCGTCGGCATCTCACGATCCCGGGAACTGCGCTGGCGATTTCTCGCCGAAGGGAATCCGCATCTCTCGCGGCCCGCGGCAAGCGCCGATCAGTAGGAGGTGGGCATGCCGCCCATCTGCGACTGACCTTCCCAAGACTGGGGGAGATTCTGCGGCAGGCTGCTGATGCGTTCGCGCGGCGGTTTGGGGCCTTCGTTGGTGACGCAACCGATGTTCGTCAGCAGAATGCCACCGACGGCGAGCAGAGCGAGGAATCCACGGATAATCATGTCTGGATAGCGGGCTACGGGAAAAATCGCGCTTCGAGGGGGGCGAGGGTCGGCGACCACCCGCTCATTTGGTGTTCTCGAAGATCACCTTGTCACCCGGCAGCACCTTGGCTCCCTGGGCGATGGAATCCGGCACCACATCGGCCACCAGCACATTCGGCTCGAGTTCGCGGATCTGGAGACGGGCGATGCGATCCGCGCCGCGCTTCACGAGCAGCGAGGACTCGGGCTTGACCCCGAGATTCTGACCGGCGTTCACCATCACGAAACCAAAATTCCGGTTCACGGCGATGACGGTGGCTTCCAGCCCGTTGAGCGCGATCTGCTTGGCGCGGTCGATCTGGGCGGCCTCCAGCTCACGGACCTGTTTCTCGGATGAAACCATCTCGGTCTGGATGGCCTGAAGCTGGGACATGAGATCGGTCTTCTTGTTTTCCTGCTCGGTGAGCTGGTCCTTGAGCGCCTGCTGCGCCTGGCGCAGTTGCTCGATGTTCTGGATCTGGCTGCCGGGAGGGAAGACTTGCCGGATGGCGAGGTCGATCTCTTCTTTCTCGATGCGGATTTTTTCCAGCTCCTGCTGGGTGGTCATGATCTGCGCCTCCTGGCGTTTGATCTGCTGCTGGGTCTCGGAAAGTGTGGCGCTGATCTGGTCGCGGCCATCCTGGGCCTGCACCTTCTCTTCCTTCGCCTTGGTGAGATCGTCCTCGACCTGATTCAACTCGCTCTTGGTTTCGGCCACGATTCCCTGGAATCGCTTCAACTCCGACTGCTCATCGACGAGCGTCTGTTTGTTGAGAACTCCCAGAAACGCGCCCCCGCCCATGGCGAGGATCGAAAGGGCCATGATGAATTTTTTCATTTCGTCTACTCCGTGCCTCGATGTCTAAAATTTCAAAGGAATATGAGATGTCCGCGAAGGGAACTGATTCGCCTCTGTAGATCAGATCACTGAAAAGGGTCGTTCTCCGGCTTGGGAGGGGTGGTCCCGCCAGCGGGGGCGCCTCCACCGAAGGGGTCGTTCTCCATCGCGCCGCCTTCAGCCGGGGCGGCGGGGGCCGCAGGCGCGGCGCCAAAGGGATCGTCGGCAGGCGGCGCGGCGGGCGCAGCCGGGGCGCCACCGCTCATGCCACCACCCCCGAAGGGATCATCCGCCGGAGGCGCGGCCGGGGCACCACCGTTCATGCCTCCGCCACCAAAGGGATCGTCCGTCGCGGGGGCGGGAGACGACTCGGGCATCGCGGGAGCGGGCGCTTCCGCGTCGCCAGCCGGCGGGGCCGAGGTGGGCGGGGCGGGAGGCGTGGTGCTACCGGGGATGGGCATGGGGGCCGAGCTTTTCACCACGGTGTCACCCTCCTGTATGGTCTGGCCCGGCACGAGTGAACCGGGTATGACTTCCGCGATGGACTCCTGGGGCTCGACGGAGGTGACGATGAGTTTGCAGATGGGTTGGCCGCGACGGGAGACATCGAGCTGGGCACGCTTCACCACGCCCTGATCGTTGCCACCCTCCACCACCACGAAGCCCCACTGGTTGTAGGCGCGCTTGATGGAGCTGTTGAATTCGGGCCGGATCCGGCCTTCTTCCTGATCCTTTTTCAAGGCGGCCAGTTCAGCGGCGATGCGGGTGAGTTGTTCTTTCTGGGCATTGGCGGCCTGGATGCTCTGCTCGACGGCGGCGACTTCGATCTGGGCTTTTTCGACCTGCGAGCGCACCATGGCCATCTCTTCCTGAACCCGCTTGGCGTCTCCCATTTCGGCGAGGAATTTCTTGGCCTCGGTCAACTCGGCGCGCTTGGCCTCGAGCTGGGTGCCGAGGTTGTTCACCTGAAGATCGTTCTCGGAAACCTTCGCCTTGGCGGTATCCACCTCGACCTGGAGCTTCTGGGCCTCATCCTTGAGCGCGGCGACCTCGGTCACCGTCGTCCCCAGCTCCTCCTTGGTGTCGGCCAACTGCTTGGCAAGCTGCTCCGCCTGCGCCTCGTTGTTTTTCCGCTCGGTCCGCAGGTCGTCGAGTTTCTGCTGGTTGTTCCAGCTGATCACCCCCGAACCGGCCAGTACCATGGCCGAAATGACTAGCAACACTTTCCACATGGCTGTATCTCCGTCTGTTTTGAAAATGAATTCGCGCGTCTGTCCACCGCCCGTCTGGGGAGGACACCGACTCGCACCCTAGCGAGAAGCTTTCGCGAACACAACACAAAAATGCGAGGCTTTCTTTTCTTTTAAAAACTTTTATCGGCCGTCGCAACTCTCTCCATGATCGGGGCTGGCGCATTGGCGATTGCCCGGTATATTCGCCCTTCCAGAGGCTGCGGAATACCGGCTTGCGAACCCCGCCAGGGCCGGAAGGCAGCAACGGTAGCCTGTCCGGGATTGCCGCAGTTCTCTGGTCCCCCCCACCGGCTCAGCGAGCCGGATCGGCGCCCTCGGTCTGGATTTTCAGGCCACGCTCTCCGGGCGGCTGTCGCACGCCGCGTCGCGGATCGGTCTCGTAGGCGGGGCCGAGCGCGGGATTTTGCCGATCTTCGGGGGCGCCCCGGTTTTTCAGCAGAAACAGCTCGCCGGACTGTCGCCCGAGCGCTTGGTCGCCATAGCCGGCCCCGGGATCCAGCGAAGCCGGGGGACGAATCTCGAAATGCAGGTGAGCCAGGTAACGACCGTCCGCCTTGCCCACGGTGCCGATACGGTCCCCCCGGCGCACGGGCACGCCGGCAGGGAGTCCCAGGGTGTCGAGGTGGCCGTAGTAGCTGGTCACGGCCCCGCCATCCGGCAGCCGATGCAGGATGGTGATGACATTTCCCCAGCCGTCCGAAGCCCACCCCGAGTAGATGATCTCGCCGTCGCCAATAGCATACACCGGATCCCCGAGATCGGAATCCCAGCCGCCAATGCCGTTGAGATCGTCCCCGAGATGCCGGGTCGTCATGAAAGGCTGCGCATTATAAGTGAGGGCGCCGAGCGGACTGCCCATGGGCGCGTCGAACCGGGCCGAGCGCGGCGCCCGGGCCAACTCGAGTGGACGCGGTGGGACGAAGGCGGGATCGAACGGCAACGCTTCTCCCTCGCCACCCGCCCTCTCGACCGGCAGCAGTCCGACCCGCGGCGGCGCGAAGTCGGGATCGGCCCGGTAGGTGTCGCTCCCCGGAAACCAGAGCGCCCAGGCCACCACCCCCGCGGCCAGCACCAGGGCGAGAATGGGGAAAAAAAAGCGCCTCATCTCCCCGAGATGTCGTCCGAGATCGAAGGGCGTTTCTGGCTGGGAGCGGTAGGGACGCATCGCGCCTACCCTTCCGCCCGCTTCGGGACGGGGTCAAGCCGACGGGGAGGGGCAATCTTCCTCCGATAGCCGCACCGATGAATTGACGATTCCCCCTCACCCGTGGAGACTGGGCGGATCATGATCGATCCGGAGATCAAAAAACGCTTCGACAACTACATCCGCGACAAGGGCCTGCGGCGCACCAGTCAACGGGATGTGATCGTCGAGGCGGCGTTCGGCACCGAGGAGCACTTCACCGCGGAGCAGCTCTGGGACATGGCGCGGCGCCTCGACCCAGCCACCTCGCGCGCCACGCTCTATCGCACTCTCTCGCTGCTGGTGGAGAGCGGCCTGCTCCGGGAGATCGATCTCGGGCGTGACCAGAAATATTACGATCCGAATTTCCTCGACCATCCCCACCACAACCACCTCATCTGCGTGGACTGTGGAAAGGTGATCGAGTTCGAGGATGAGCACATCGAGACCCTCTTCGACTGCATCACCCGGCGGCTGGGCTTTCGTCCGACGAAGAAATCCATGCGCATCGAGGCCTGCTGCGACCAACTGCGCAAGGATGGCATTTGCGAGAATCTCCTCGAGATGCGCCTGGGCAAGCGCGGCAAAGGCCCGGCCAGAAAACTGCCCGCCTGAGGCGGTCGCGCCCGCCGCCACACCTCCCGCTTGTCAAACGCGGGAAATCCCTGTCTCTTTGCCGCCACCATGTGGAAAGGCCGCTTCCAGACCGAAACCTCCAATCTCGTCCAGCGCTACGGGGAGTCGATCTCCTACGATTGGCGACTCTATCCCCACGACATCGAGGGCTCCCTGGCGCACGCCGCCGCCCTCCAGGCCGCCGGCATCCTGACCAAGGCCGAGCAACGCGCCATCAATCGGGGCCTCCGCGAAATCCGGGCCGAGATCGAGTCGGGACAGTTCCAGTTCCGGACCAGCCTTGAGGACATCCACATGAACATCGAGGCGGCTCTGACCGCCAAAATCGGCGCCCCCGGCGCGAAACTGCACACCGCCCGCAGCCGGAACGATCAGGTGGCGCTCGATGTGCGCCTCTACTGCCGCGCCGAGATCCGTCGCATCGCCGGGGGCGTACATCGGCTCCAGTCCGCCCTGCTCACCTGCGCCAAGGCCCATCCCGGCGCCGTCATCCCCGGCTACACGCACCTGCAACGCGGGCAGCCCGTCCTCTTCGCCCACCACCTCTGCGCCTACCTGGAGATGCTGGACCGCGACCTGGACCGCCTCCGGGATTGCCACAAACGGGTCAATGTGATGCCGCTGGGCTCCGGCGCTCTGGCCGGATCCACCATCGTGCTGGATCGGAAACTGGTCGCGGAGATCCTGGGATTTCCCGACGTGACGCGGAACAGCATGGACGCGGTCAGCGACCGGGATTTCATCGCCGAGCTACTCTTTGTGCTCGCCCTCGTCGGCACCCACCTCTCGCGGCTGAGCGAGGACGTCATCCTCTGGGCCACCGCGGAGTTCGGCTTCATCGAGCTGAGCGACGCCCACACCACCGGCTCCAGCCTGATGCCCCAGAAAAAGAATCCCGATGTCGCCGAACTCACCCGGGGAAAAACCGGACGCCTCACCGGAAATCTCGTCTCCCTGTTGACCACGCTCAAGGGTCTGCCCATGACCTACAACCGCGACCTGCAGGAGGACAAGGAGCCGCTCTTCGACTCCATCGACACCGTGACCCTGGCGCTCGACGTATTCGCCGAGATGATGGCCGCCGCCAGGGTGCGGACCGATCGCACCCGGGCCGCCGCCAGCGACCCTTTCCTCCTCGCCACCGATCTGGCCGACTATCTGGTCCTAAAAGGCGTCCCCTTCCGCCAGGCCCACGAGGTCATCGGCAAGCTCACCGCCCATTCCCTGGAAACCGGCACCCCTTTTCCGGAGATGACCCTGGAGGACTATCGCCGCTTTTCCGACGCCTTCGGCCCCGATGTCCACCGGGTGCTCGATGTGGAGACCGCTCTCAAAGCGCGCGGAGGCATCGGGGCGCCGTCGCCGGCCAATGTCGGGCGCCAGCTGGCCCGCTGGGAGCGCCGCCTGAAATCCGCGCCGGAATGGTGACGGAAATCCCCGCCCCCGGGGTCTGGCCTCGATCATGCCAGCTCCATCGCGGACGCCCTTTCCCGTTCTTTGCCGTCGCGCGATTTGGCGCTAGATTCCGCCCCTTTCCGAACCCGACAGCCCCCTCCCACGTCATCCCATGATTCTCCGATTCGCCTTTGAGAAGCTCTTCAAAGCTCGCGAGGCCGCCAACCGCGCGCGGCGATCCCGGCCCGGCGCCGACGAGGGCTTCGATCCCTACGAGAAACCCTTTCTCGATCACCTCGAGGATCTCCGCAAGACCCTCGGCAAGATGCTCGTGCTCATCATCGTCACCACGATGCTGGCCTTCATCTTCAACCTTCAGATCTTCGAATTCATCCAGGTGCCCGCCAAACTCGCGGTCTTCGAGGATGGCACCACACTCTTCGACAAGATCAGCCTCTTCACCCTGAAGCCTCAGGAGATCCTGATGCTCTCGATCAAGACCTCCTTCTTCGCGGCCCTCATCGTCTCCTTCCCGTTCCTCGTCTGGTTCGCGGGCGAGTTCATCATGCCGGGACTCAAACAGAACGAGAAACGCTATGTCGTCCCCGGCGTCGGCATCGGGTTCATCCTCTTTCTCATCGGCGCCTGCTTCGCCTTCTTCCTGGCCTCGCCCATCGCCCTGAAATTCTTCTACACCTTCTCCCTGGAGCGCTTCGGCCTCATGACCCCGCCCGCCAGCGAGCAGGTGCTGAAAGAGTATCTTCCCGTCCAAGTGCTGGGAGCGCCCGCCGAACTCCCCGCCCCCGAGGTCGGCCCGAGCCCCGAAACCGACGACTTGCCCGACACCCCCGCCGCCGAGACCGGGTCGGCTCTCGATCCCGACACTCGCGCGGCTGTCCGCGACTATCTCCGGGATCTGCTAGTGGTCGAAAAAGGCTCGGAAGTGTCCCTGTTTTTCGATCCCGACAACGAAAAACTCGTCATCTCCAGCCGACCCACCCAGACCGTCAGCTATCAGATCGGCGAATACATCAACTTCATCACCCGGCTCACCCTCGTCTTCGGCATCAGCTTCCAGCTCCCCGTCGTCGTCGTCATCCTCGTGAAGCTGGAGCTCCTCACCGCGCGCGTGATGCGGAACACCCGCTCCTACGCCTGGGTCGTCATCCTCATCGCCGCCGCCATCTTCACCCCGCCGGATGTCTTCACCCTCGGTCTGCTCGGCGGACCGCTCATCCTGCTCTACGAGATCTGCATCTGGATCGCCTACTTCATGGAGCAACGACGGGAGAAAGACCGGCAGGCCGAGGAACAGGAGCGCCAGCAGCGGCTCGCCTCCCTCTACTCGAAATCCCACGACGACCTCTCCGAGGAGGAGAAACAAGAACTCCATCGCCACGAGATCGAACAATACGAGAAGGAACACGCCCACCTCTACGAGGAGGAATCCGGTCACATTCCCCACGATCCCCACGCGCCCCGGGACGAGCACCACGACCAGTGGGGCCACCCCTACGATCCGGATCACGACGAGAGTTGGCACGATGAGTACGATCCCGGCCACGACCCTTTCCACCACGACTACCACGCAGACGAGACTGGCCACGAACCCGTCCAGGATTGGCCCGACCACGAGGAGATCGACGGCATCGCCGAAAGCGATCACGTCGCCGGCAAAGACACCGAGACACCCGCCGACGATTCCGGCGCCGATTTCGCCCACGATCATGAGGTCTGCGAACCCGACGGCCCCGTGGTAAACCTCAACTCCGCCACCGAGGAGGAATTGCTCACCCTCCCCGGCATCGGACCCGCGCTGGCCAAGCGCCTCATCGAAAGCCGTCCCTATGCCACTTTCGACGATGTGTCGAACGTACCCGGCATCGGCGATTCGAAACTCTACGCCATGATTGATCGCCTCTCCATCGACCAGCCGGAGGACGACGACGACGAAGCCGCGCCGCCCGACGACTCGAAACTCTGACCCGACCGCCCACTCGGTGACTGACGAAGACCTTTTCCCAAAGCCGTGAGCCAGATCGCGCCGAGGAAAAGAAACAATCGTCGTTAGGCCTTGCGCACAAAGCCCGGGCAATTACCTCATCAACCTCGACCTGAAAGCGAGGCATGATTGCGACATTGGAATCGACGAAACATCACAGTTCTATGTCATGAAATTGGAACGAGCGTTTTGGGTGGGATTTAGTCTGACGCTAGGTTTTTTCGGGACCTACGCTGGATTCCATTTCGGAGAGTCGATGGCCACCTCCAACATCCATAGCAGGGTTCGTTATCTCTCCGTTGCGCTCCATGACATGGCTGAAGATTCCGGACCGGAATGCTCAGAGTCGCTTCGAGCGGTTGCGAACCTCGCTATGGAGTTGACTCAACCCGATTCCGAAGATTTCTACCGCGCGCTGGGAGAGTTTGAATCAACAGCATCCGCCGGGAATTGATTCCTTCATGCGTTCACGCTCTCCCAAATAACCTCCCCACCACCGGCAATCCCGCCCGGTGCAGCCACAGCAGCAGGGCGCTCCCGATCCACACCACCACCGCCAGGGCGAAGAGCAGACCACCGTCACCCCGCACTCCGATGCCCAGCTTGGTGAGGTGAAAGAATATCGCACCCGAGATCACCCCCAGCGACAAGGCCGCGCCAATGGCGGTGAGACCGGGCACGAACAGCAGGATCGCCGCCACCAGCTCCACCACGCCCGACCCGATGCGCCCGACCGGTTCCTGGCCCAGGGTCTCGAAAATGTGGACCGATTCCGGGGCGCCGGTGAACTTGAAGAACAGTGTCTGGAGCAGAATCACCGCGACCACGACGCGGAGCGACCAACTGAGACGGGTGAGCGGGCGGGAGAGGACCGTGGCATCTTTCATCGTCCGGATTGGTCGCCGAAGCCGCCGCCGGCTTTACAGAAATTCGTCGTCCACCCGAGAGGGTAGACCCGGAGACCCAACCCTCTCTGCTCGGAGGGCGGGGACAGGATTTCATTGGCATCCGTCTGATCCCCGGTGTCAGGTTTCGCCCGTGACGTCCTCCGCCACCGACCGACCCTCCGTGATCTCGACCGACACCCCGGTCGAGGCGCTGCCATTCTTCGGCGGCGGGACGAAGGCGGCCGACCGGAAACTGCGCGACGGCCTCGACGCGCTCGGGCTGCGGACGGTGGGCGACCTGCTGCGCCACCACCCGCGCCGCTACGAGGACAGGACCCGCTTCGACCGCTTCCCCCATCACGGGACCGACCAGCCTCTCTGCCTTCGCGGCGAGGTCACTGACACCCAGTCCAAGTTCGTGCCCGGCCACAAACGGCGCTACTTCGAGGCCACGGTCGAGGATCCGGGCGGCGATGTGATGAGCGGGCGGCTCGCTCTGCGCTGGTTCAACATGCCGCACATCGGCAAGCTCATCGCCACCGGACAGACCCTCATCCTCTACGGCCTACCCAAGGAAAAGGGACGACGCCTGGTGATGGATCACCCGGACTTTGAAATCATCGACGAAGAGGGCGACACCGAGGCGGCGGAGATCCACATGGGCCGCATCACCCCGGTCTACGCGCTCACCGCCGGACTTCAGCAGAAAGCGCTGCGGACTCTCATCCATCGGACGCTCGAGGCCATCACCGATGACGATCTCCCCGATCTGCTGCCGGACGGGGCCTTTGACGACGCGGGCTGGTTCCGCGCCCGCGCCATCCGCGAGCTGCATTTTCCCAAGAGCTTCGACACCCTCGCGGTCGCCCGGCGCTACCTGGCCCTGGAGGAGTTTTCCCTGCTCCAGCTCGCCCTGCTGCGTCGGCGCGAGGCCTGGGAATCGGGCGGCGGCAGCCCCCACGCGGGCGATGGCGCGCTGCTGGATCGCTGGATCGCTGCCCTCCCCTTTTCCCCCACCGGCGCCCAGACCCGGGCCATCGCCGAGATCCGCGCCGACCTGGCCGCGCCGCGTCCCATGCACCGCCTGCTGCAGGGCGATGTCGGCTCGGGAAAAACGCTCGTCGCCACCGCCACCATGCTGCTCGGGGTGGAGGCGGGATTCGACGCCGCTCTCATGGCGCCGACCCAGATCCTCGCCGAGCAGCACTTTCGCCATCTCAGCGCCTCGCTGGCGCCGCTGGGCGTGACGGTGAAATTGAAGACCGGCTCCCGAAAGGAAGACGGCGGGGCCTTGCCGCTTTTTTCCCACCACGGCTCCATCGTGGTGGGCACCCACGCGCTCATCCATGGCGATGGCGACGACTTCGACCGACCTCTCGGCGTGGTGGTCATCGACGAGCAGCACAAATTCGGCGTCGCCCAGCGCGAAGCCCTCGCCGCCCGGGGTTCGCGCCCGGATGTGCTCATCATGACGGCCACGCCCATCCCGCGCACCCTGACGCTGTCGATCTACGGCGATCTCGACGTGTCCATCATCGACGAACTCCCCCGGGGACGCGGCCGGATCATCACCGGTATCCGCGACACCTCCAAGCTGGAGGCGGCGGCGGATTTCGTCCGCGACCAGCTGGGCGAGGGGCGACAAGCCTATCTGGTCTACCCACTGATCGAGGAATCGGAGAAGATCAAGTCCGCCGCCGCCACCGCGGAGTTCGAGGCCTGGGAAAAACGCTTCCAGGGCTGGCGCTGCGGCCTGCTCCACGGACGCCTGACGCCGGAGGAAAAGGACTCGGTCATGACCGCCTTTCGCGCCGGGGAAATCCGGGTGCTGGTCTCCACCACAGTCATCGAAGTGGGCGTTGACGTGCCCAACGCCAACCTCATGCTGATCTTCAACGCGGAGAGATTCGGACTCGCCCAACTCCACCAGTTGCGCGGCCGCATCGGACGCGGCGAGCATAAGAGTTACTGCGTGCTCATGATCGAACCCGAAAACATCGAAGCCCGCCAACGGCTGTCCGTGCTGGAGGAAACCCGCGACGGCTTCCGCATCGCCGAGGCCGATCTGAAAATCCGCGGTCCCGGCGAAGTGCTCGGCACCGCCCAGAGCGGACTGCCGGACCTGGCATTCGCAGAGTTTCTCACTGACACCGCGCTCGTTCAGCGGGCCCGGGAGATTGCGAGAGGGATGTTGGAAAACCAGACCGACGCCTGATGCGCATCCTCCACGCCGTCGAAACGCTCGATCACAACGCCGGCGGTTTGCCGGTGGCGGTGGCCGGACTGGTGAACGCGTTGGCGCATTCGGACCGAAGCGAATTCCAATACGAATTGGTCTCACCGAAAACCGCGAATCCCGTCACGGTCGACGATGCGATTCCGATCCACCGCACGACAATCGTCCGGGGTTTTCATGCGACAGACGCCTTCGATCTCGTTCACCAGCATGGTATCTGGGCCAGGCTACCCGTCGCCGCGGGGTGGCTCGCCACGCGCTCCGGACTACCTCTCGTCCTGTCCACTCACGGCATGCTCGAGTCTTGGGCGCTCGGGCATCACGCCTGGCGAAAACGGCTCGCCCTGGGGCTCTACCAGAGACGCAACCTGGAATCCGCCGACGTGTTGCACGCCACTTCACCGGCGGAAACCGCGCGGCTTCGCGAATTCGGCCTCCGCCAGCCAATCGCCGAGATACCACTCGGGATCGATCCCGTTCCACCAGAGCCGCTCGATCCCGAAGCCGTCGCCGCGCCGAAATCGAATCGCGAAGTGCTTTTCCTCTCGCGCGTTCACCCGAAGAAAGGCGTCGACCTGCTGCTGGAAGCATGGGCCAATCTCGACGCGCCGGATTGGAAACTGATCATCGCCGGCCCCGACGACGGCGGACATCGATCCGCCCTGGAAACTCTGGCCGGCAAACTCGGACTCGATTCGGATCGCCTCCGCTTTTCCGGTCCCCTCTTCGGGGATCGAAAAGACACCGCCTTTCGCCGCGCCGACTTGTTCGTCCTCCCGTCACATTCGGAAAATTTCGGCTTCGTCGTCCCGGAGGCCATGCAATACGGCCTCCCGGTCATCACCACCACCGGCACCCCGTGGGATGTCCTCACGCGCGAACACTGCGGCTGGCGTGTGGCACCGTCGCCTTCCGATATCGCCGCCGCGCTCTCCGAAGCCATCGCGCTCTCCGATGCCGAACGCGCCGCCATGGGGGCTCGCGGACGTTCCATCGTAGATCGCGACTACCGCTGGCCCGCCATCGCGGCTCGCTTCTCGGCGGTGTATGATTGGCTCCTGAAAGCCGGATCTCCGCCTCCGCCCAATTCGATCAAACTTCATTAGATGGCTTCTTCATCGCCCCAAATCGACCTGTCGCGCTACGACAACAGCGACTATGACCCTGGCCCGTCGTGGCTTCGAGCGCTTTGGTATGTGGTCAGCATGTTCGTTTTCGAGATCGAGATCCCTTGGCCGAGCTCGATGAAATCGGCAATTCTCCGTTTTTTCGGCGGGAACGTCGGAAGTGGCGTGGTGTTGAAACCTCGACTGAGAATTAAGTATCCATGGTTTCTCCAGATTGGCGATCACGCCTGGATCGGGGAAAACGTCTGGATCGACAATGTCGCTCCGGTCCTGATCGGTGATCACGCCTGCCTATCCCAAGGCGCCTGCATATTCACCGGCAATCATGACCGAAATTCGGTGTCCTTCGATCTACGGCTCGAACCCGTCATCATCGAAAACGGCGCCTGGCTCGCCGCGAAATCGATCATCTGTCCCGGCACCCATGTCGGCGGTCACGCCATGCTCACCGCCGGCGCGGTTGGCAAAGGCAGACTCGAAGCGTTCGGCATCTACGAAGGCAATCCCGCTCAACGCGTCGGCATCCGGGTGATTTCCGCCTGAACCATGAGTGATCGCAGAATTCGCGAGCCGATCCTCATCATCGGCGGCCCTCGCTCGGGAACCACGATGTTGGGAGACCTCCTCTCGCGTCACCCGGACGTCGCCTACTGGGAAGAGCCCCGATCTATCTGGTGCCAGGGACACGCCTGGCGCGATCACGACCGGCTGGTCGCGTCTGACCTGACACCCGGGATTGCGAGCGGGATCGACCATCGCTTCGCGAAATTCCTGGCGGCCACCGGTCGCTCTCGTTTCGCGGAAAAGACGCCGAGCAACACCCTGCGATTACCGTTCATCCAGGCGCTCTATCCGGATGCGCGCATCATTCACCTTGTCCGCGACGGACGCGCCGTCGTCGCGTCGATGCTTCGCATGTTGAAAACACCGCCGGATCGGGGGCGCTTGATTGCCCGCCTGAAGGAAACACCTTTCCGCGACCTGCCCGCGTTGGCGCCGCTGCTTTTTCGCGACGTCATCTACCCGCGAATATCGGGCAAAAAGAGGAAACCCTGGTGGGGGCCCCGCCCCACCGGTTGGCGCGACTGGCTCGACCTGCCCCCGCCCGTCATGCTGGCCCGCCAATGGCGCACGCTGGTTACCACGGCCCGCGAGGATCTGACCGAGCATTTCCCCGCGACGCAATGGGTCGAACTCCGCTACGAGGCCCTGATCGCCGATCCGAGGATCGCGCTCGAACAGATCGGGGGAACGACCGGCCTTACGTTTTCCGCCGACTTGATGGAGACCATGATTGCGGCGGTGAAACCGGAACACGCCGAAACCTGGCGGGACGAACTCGATTCCGAGACCATTTCCCTGATCGAGCAAGAAATCGACCCGTGAAAATCACCGTCATCACCGTCTGTCACAACGCCGCCGACACGATTCGCGATTGTGTCGCCTCGGTCGCCGCGCAGACGCACGATGACGTGGAGCATTGGATCATCGATGGCGCCTCGACCGACGGCACCGCGGAAAAACTGGCCGCCTGGCGGAGTGAATTCGGCTTTCACTACGTGTCCGAACCCGACGCCGGACTCTACGACGCCATGAACAAGGGCCTCGCCCGCGCCACCGGCGAGGTGATCGGTTTCCTCAACGCCGACGATTACTACGCCTCCGACACCGTGCTTGCCGAGGTCGCCGCCGCCTTCGCCGATCCCGATGTCGCGGGCTGCTACGCGGACCTGCGGTATGTGAAACGGGACGATCCCCGGCATGTCGTCCGCCGATGGACCGCGGGAGCGTTCTCTCCCGGCGCCTTTTTCCACGGCTGGATGCCGCCGCATCCGACCTTCCACGCGAGGCGCGAGGCTTATGAAAAATGGGGCGGATTCGACACCCGGTATCGCTTCGGCGCGGACTGGGAGCTGCTCTTCCGGTTCTTTGAAATCGCGCGGCTGCCCGTGGTCTATGTGCCGCGTCTGTGGGTCATCATGCGGCTCGGGGGCGAGACCAACCGGAGCCTGCGCAACATCCTCGCCAATCATCGGGAGTGTCTCCACGCCTTCCGCAAACACGGTCACCGCGCCGGATGGAGCTTTCCCTTCCGCAAGGCCCGGCATCGCCTGAGCCAGTTTCGGTGGCGGGGGCGGGAAAATTGAGGGACGGATGCGGAGACCCAACCCTCTTTGCTCCCGGACTTGACCCTCTTTGATGCCGTATCCCTCTTCGTCGTGATCGCGCTGGCCGCCTGGCTGGCGGGCTTCGGGCTGCGGCGCGCGCTGGTGACGGCGGGGGTGATGGACAGGCCGCGCGCCCACTCCAGCCACGCCCGGCCGGTGCCCCGGGGAGGCGGGCTGCTGGTGGTGATCGCTTTTTTCGGCTGGTATTTTTGCGGATCGCACGCGGCGGCGCCGGGTCTCGACTTCCTAGCGGTGGGGGTGGCGGCGGTGGCGATCGTGTCCTTTCTCGACGACATCCGCTCGCGTTCGCGCCGGCTGAGGTTTGTGGTTTACACCGTCGCGGCGGCAGCCTTTGTCTGGCAGTTGTTCCGGATCGACGCCGTGCCCGCTTGGGCGCCGGCCTGGCTGGTGGCTTTTCTGCTCTGGCTCTGGGTGGCGGGTTACGCGAACGCCTTCAATTTCATCGATGGCATCGACGGGCTGGCCGGAACCCAGGCCGTCACCGCGCTGGGATTCGGAGCGGCTTTCTGCGCGCTGGGAACGCCGGAGCCGGAGGGCCTGATCTCTCTGCAACTGACGCTCGGGGGAGCGATGCTGGGATTCCTCGGGCACAATCTGCCCCGCGCCCGGCTGTTCCTGGGGGATGTCGGCAGCATCGCGACAGGCTTCCTCATGGCGGCCATCGCGGTCATCGCCGCCCTGGAGATCGACCTGACCACGGGGCTCTGCCTCGCGTCCCTCCACCTCGGCCCGGTACTCGACACCGGCCTCACCCTGGCGCGACGGCTGTGGGGGGGGAAACGGATCTACGACCGGCACCGGGAGTTTTTCTTTCATCGGGCGATCCGCTCGGGATGGTCACATCTCCGGGTCACGGCCAGCGAGCTGACGATTCAGGTGGCTGGCGGCTTGCTGGTGCTCGGCGCGCGGCTGATGAGCGACTCGACCACGGTCCTGGTGGCGGTGATGGGGGTGGTCGCGGGGCTGTGGCTGGCTTTTTTCGCCTGGTGCGAATGGCGTTTCCAAACTGGAAAGGGGCCAGCGCATGCCGGGAGATGAGTCATCATTCGACCTCGTCGTCATCGGTGGCGGCGCGGCGGGATTTTTCGGCGCCATCACGGCGGCGGAGGCCGCGCCCGGGCTGCGGGTGGTGATCCTGGAAAAAGCTCCCGAGGTGCTGGCCAAGGTGCGGATCTCCGGCGGGGGACGCTGCAACGTGACGCATGCCTGCCACGATCCCCGGGAACTGGTGACACGTTACCCGCGCGGCGGGAAGAGCCTCATCGGCGCCTTCCATCGCTGGGGACCGGGGGAAACGGTGGACTGGTTCGAGAGCCGGGGCGTGCGGCTGAAAACGGAGGACGACGGCCGCATGTTCCCGGTGACGGATGACTCGCGGAGCATCGTCGATTGCCTCCTCGAAGCGGCCCGGAACGCCGGGGTGCGGGTGTGGACGCGGAGAGAGGTGAGCGGGGCGGCTCCCGATGGCCCGAACTGGCGGGTGGAGCTGGCGGACGCCACGGCCTTGACTACGCGGGCGCTGCTGGTGGCGACGGGCGGCATCCGCTCGGGCATCGGTGCCCGGATCGCGGCGGCGGCGGGTCATCGGATCGAGGCCGCGGCGCCGTCGCTCTTCACTTTCAAGATACCTGGTGACGCCCGTCTGACCGATCTGGCCGGTGTCTCGGTGGCCGACGCCATCGTCTCAGTGCCGGGCACCCGACTGCGCGAGCGCGGCCCGGTACTGATCACGCATTGGGGACTGAGCGGCCCGGGCATTCTCAAAATCTCCGCCTGGGGCGCGCGGGATCTGCAAGCACGGGACTACCGCTTCGAGGCGTCGGTGGACTGGACCGGCCTGGGATCGGTGTCCGACGTCTCCGCCGTGCTGCGGGACGGCCGGGAGGAAAAAGCGCGCGCCACGGTGTCGGGCAGGCCGGGATTCGGTATCCCCGCGCGTCTGTGGCAGCGACTGGTGGCGCATGCCGGTATCGAGGACGACCGGCGCTGGGCGAACCTGACCCGAGAGGAAATCCAGGCGCTGGCCGAATCGCTCGCGGGTTCGGTGTTCCGCGTCACCGGCAAGAGCACCCACAAGGACGAATTCGTCACCTGCGGGGGCGTGAATCTGAGGGAAGTCGACTTTCGCACCATGGAGAGTCGGCTCGCGCCGGGACTGTGGTTCGCCGGGGAAGTGCTCGACATCGACGGCGTCACCGGAGGATTCAATTTCCAGGCCGCCTGGACCACCGGTCGCCTCGCCGGCGAAGCCATCGCGGACTTTGCCCACTCGGGAAATCCGTGATAAACTCTGCCGTCCCGGTCAGTCCACCCCGTCCGCCACCATGGAACCCTCCTACAACTGGCAATCGATCTCGAGTCAGCCGCCAAGTTTCAAGATCGAGACGACCCGGAATCTCGGCTGGTGGATCCTGCTCGCCCTGCTCATCTCGGTGATCCTCCATGTCGCCCTCTACATGGCGCTCGGCAAGGTGGAATGGCTCGAGGGACCCGAGGAAGCAGACGCCATCGCCTGGCGCAACCAGCGCAAGCAGATGACGATCGATCGCGAAAAACTCGACGCCCTGCTCGCCAAGCCCGAACCCGTCGCCAAGCCCGAACCCGTGGAGCCGGCGAAAATGAGCGATCTGCCGCTGGTGGATCAGTCGCTCGACGAGTTCGACCTCATGGAGCGGGCCCTGGACAAGGAAGTAAAACTGACCCCCGAGGTCGACACCGCCAAGCTGTTTACCAACGAGCGTCCCCAGGTGCCGAAACAGGCGCTCGAGAGCATCGCGACCAGTATCGACATCTCCGCCGGCGAAGTCCTCCGCGGCGATCTCAAGGACATGCGCGAAAAACTCCTCGAGTCCTCCGTCGCCGCCAGCGACCAGACCGTGATGGCGCTCAATCAGGACGACCTCACCACCGGAGTCGACACCGATTCCTTTTTTCGCGACGCCGCCTCCAAGGCCTTTGGCACTGGCGCGGAGAAATTCATGGAGGGCTACAGCTCGCTCGACGGCCTCATCGGCGCCACCGGTGGCGATCTCCCCCCCGGTGAAGAAAAAATCCTCATGCCCACCGACATCCTGTTCGACTACAACGAACACACCCTCAAGGAAGGTGCCCGGCTCAGCATGATGAAGCTGGCATTCATCGTCCAGACCAACCCCGAGGCCCAATTCATCATCGAAGGCCACACCGACAGCTTCGGCGACGACGAATACAACCTCGACCTGAGCATGAAACGCGCGGTCGCCGTCAGGAACTGGCTGGTGGAGCGTCTCCAGATCGAGACCGACAACATCAAGGTCATGGGTCTCGGCAAAAAAAAGCCCCTCGTCGATCCCGCCGGTACCGTCGAGGATCAGGCGCTCAACCGGCGGGTGGAAATCGTGATCCGCAAAGCGTGAATCGGCACCCGCGGCCGTATCGGGGAGCCACGCGGTCGACGGGTTCCCGCCGAGGCGCCACTTTCTCCCCACCAGTGCTGAATGAAATCCGAAGAGACAACGTCCAAGCCCTCCGAAGCATCGTCGCGCCCGGCGTCGCCCGCTCCGGAGTCGGATGAAGGGCCGGATGACGCCGCCCTGGTGGCACGGGCGCAACAAGGAGACTCGCAAGCCTTTGACCAGTTGGTCACTCGCTATCGCGGAAAGATATTCGCCATGATCTATCACCTCGTTCAGAACGAAGCCGACGCCTGGGATCTCGCCCAGGACGCCTTCGTGAAGGCATGGCGAGCGCTGCCGAAATTCAAAGGGAAAAGCGCCTTCTACACCTGGCTCTACCGCATCTCGCACAACGTCGTCTACGACTGGTTGCGCAAAAAGGCCAACGTGGTCGATACCCGCGAGTTCGACGAAACCTTCCTCGGCGGCGATCCCACCGCGGAGAACGCCCCCACCGTGCCCAGGGCCAGCGAGACACCCGACGAACAGGCCGAGCGCCACGATCTCCGCCTCGAAATCCAGGCCGCCCTGGAAAAACTCTCGCCCGAGCACCGCGAAACCATCCTGCTGCGCGAAGTGGAAGGCCTCAAATACGAGGAAATCGCCGAGCGCATGGACTGCTCCACCGGCACGGTGATGTCCCGCCTGTTCTACGCCCGCAAAAACCTCCAACAACTGCTGGAAAACACCCGAGAGCGCACCCGCGCCTGAATCGCCAGTACGAACATCCGTCCCTGAGCCCCACTCGCGGACGTGTTTCCTTCCCTTCCATCCCCCTCTCTCCGAAACCCGACGAAGACATGAACCTGACGAACGAGGAATCCGACCTGACCCGCTGGATCGACGGCGAACTCTCCGAGGAGCAAGCCGCTCGTCTGCTCGCCGAGCATCCGGAATGGCGGGACCAACGCGACACCGCCCTCGCCCTCGGCGAGCAGTTGCGCGACGCCGTGACCCTGGAGCGCGAGCTGCCCTACGTCGACTTTTTCCATCACCAGATCCGTCGCCGGATCGAGGGCGACATCTTCAGCGACGAGGCCCCGGAGCGCCACCCGCCCGTCGTCGTCGAGGAGGAGGGCGCCTACCGCGCGCCCCTGTTTCAACGCCTCCGCTGGCTATCCGCGGCCGGATTCGTCGTCACCTTCGGCGCCCTCGTCGCCTTTGTCCTGAACCAGAGTCCCGCCGACCGCTCCGAAGTCGTCAGCACCTACACGCCCAATCCCGAAGTCTCCGTCGTCACCTCCTACCATCCCGGCGCCGAAGCCACCATCATCCAGCTCATCGGGGCGCCGGACCTCCCGGCGAACGCCCCCGCGCTCAGCCTTCCTCAGACCCTGGACCGGGTGCTTTTCCAGATCGATTCCCGCGAACTCGGCCTCCCCGTGTCCGTCCTCTCCGGCGAAAGCGACCAGATGCCCGGCGCGGTCCTCGTGGGCTCCTGACCGACCGCGCCACCACCTTCCCCATACCTCTCTCGCGTTTGAAAGCACTTCCCAGATTCCTCACCCTCACCCTCGCGGTCGCGCTTCTTCCCGTCGGCGGCACCCGCGCCGACGACGCGGAGACCGGGAAGCCAGCGGCCGCGGCCGCCCATCCCTGCGACGGCGATGTCTGGTGCGGACTCTATCTCGCGAAAGGATCGGGACCCGGCGACGAGGACGCCGATGAGTTTCAAAAACACCTGCTCTCCCAACTCGGCAAAGCCTTTCCCGATCACACGAGTTTCCGTCTCATCGGGGAAAATCACGAGTCCATCTTCAAGGAATACGAATGCTGGATCGTGCCCTCGAAACAGCTCTTCCTGAAGATCGACTCCCTCGGCAACCAGCCCGACAAGACCGGCGGCGTCCATGTGCATCTGCAGCTCTGGCAGCAGGACCACGTGCTCCTGAAATCCGACGCCATCCTCCGTCGCCAACCCGTCTTCATCGCCGGACCCAAGTGGGGCGACTCCGGACAGCTCATCATGGTGCTGAAGCTGATGCGGGAGATCAAGACGCCCTGAGAGTCCCCGCGGTTTGGGTCAACCCTGTTGGGTCGCGGACCCAACCCTCTTCACTGGTTGCGGCACCCGGCTTTCGCCGTAATTTCCCCGCCACCATGGCCCAGCGACGCAAGCAATTCCCCTTCGACGAGTTCGAGCCGAAATGGCAGGCGCATTGGGAGACGGAAAAAACCTTCTCCGTTCCCAATCCCGGCGACCCGGGCTTCGATCCCTCGAAGCCCAAATACTACGTACTCGACATGTTTCCCTACCCGAGCGGCGCGGGCCTGCACGTGGGACACCCGGAGGGCTACACCGCCACCGACATCATCACACGCTACCAGCGGATGCGGGGTTGCAACGTGCTTCACCCCATGGGCTGGGACGCCTTCGGCTTGCCTGCGGAGGAGCATGCCCGCAAGACCGGCGAACACCCGCGTCTCAACACGGAGAACAACATCAACAACTTCCGCCGCCAACTGAAGCGGCTCGGGTTCGCCTACGACTGGGACCGCGAGGTCAACACCACCGATCCCGGCTACGTCCGCTGGACCCAGTGGATCTTCCTCCAGCTCTATCACTCGTATTTCGACGAAGAAACACAGAAGGCCCGGCCGATCAGCGAACTCGAAGCCAAGGGTCTCAGCCGCGCGGAAATTGACGCCAAGCGCCTCGCCTACGTGGCCGAGGCGCCGGTCAACTGGTGCCCGGATCTCGGCACCGTGCTCGCCAACGAGGAGGTCGAGGAGTGGCGTTCGAAGGGCCACACCGTCGAGCGCCGGCCACTCAAGCAGTGGATGCTTCGCATCACCGCCTACGCCCAGCGGCTCATCGACGAACTCGAAGGCCTCGACTGGCCAGAGGGCATCAAGTTGCTTCAGAAAAACTGGATCGGTCGCAGCGAAGGCGCCGAGGTCGATTTCCGGATCGGCGGCGAAACCGTGACCGTGTTCACCACCCGGCCCGACACTCTTTTCGGCGCCACCTACATGGTGCTCGCGCCCGAGCATCCGCTGGTGGACACGATCACCACCGCCGGGCAGAAAGACGCCGTCGAGGCCTACCGTAAGGCCTGCGCCGGTAAGTCCGACCTCGAACGCACCGAGTTGGCCAAGGAAAAGACGGGCGTCTTCACCGGCGGCACCGCGACCAATCCCGTCAACGGTGAAGAGATCCCCGTATGGATCGCCGACTACGTGATGATGAGCTACGGCACCGGCGCCATCATGGCGGTGCCGGCGCATGACGAACGGGACTACGAATTCGCGACCCAGTTCGGGATTCCCATCATCGAAGTCGTCCAGGCGCCGGAAGGGAACGAGGACACTTGCTTCACCGGCAACGGCACCGCCATCAATTCCGGCTTCCTCGATGGCCTTTCCACTCCCGAAGCGAAGGCGAAGATCATCGCCTGGCTCGAGGAGAAAGGACTGGGCAAGAAGACGGTGAACTTCAAGCTCCGCGACTGGCTATTCTCCCGCCAGCGCTACTGGGGCGAACCGTTCCCGATCATCTGGAAAGACGGAAATCACGAGGCCATTCCCGAGGATGATCTCCCGCTCCTCGCGCCCGAACTCGAAGACTACAAACCCAGCGGCACGCCCGATCCGATTCTCTCCAAGGCGACCGATTGGGTGAACGAACTTGGCGACGGCATCACTCGCGAGACCAACACCATGCCCCAGTGGGCGGGATCGTGCTGGTATTACCTCCGCTATTGTGACGCGGGGAACGGTGATCGTTTCATCAGTGAGGAAGCCGAGAACTACTGGCTCGCGAAGAACGGAAAACCCGGCGGCGTCGATCTCTACGTAGGCGGCACCGAGCACGCCGTGCTCCACCTCCTGTATGCGCGTTTCTGGCACAAGGTCCTCCACGATCTCGGCCACGTCTCCACCCCCGAGCCTTTTCAGAAGCTGGTGAACCAGGGACTCATCCTCGGGGAGGACGGCCAGAAGATGTCGAAGTCGCGCGGCAACGTCGTCAATCCCGACGATGTGGTCGAGGAATACGGTGCCGACGCGCTCCGGCTCTACGAAATGTTCATGGGACCGCTGGAGCAGGTGAAGCCGTGGTCGATGAAGGGCGTCGAGGGCGTTTTCCGCTTCCTCGCGCGGGTGTGGCGTCTGGTCTATGAAACCGACCAGGAAGGAGACTGGGTGATGCGCGAAGCCGTCGCCGACATCGAGCCGACCAAGGCCACCGACAAGGTCGTTCACGCCACGATCAAGAAAGTCGGCGAGGACATCGAGTCGATGAGTTTCAACACCGCCATCGCGCAGATGATGGTCTGCACCAACGAACTCACCGGCCTCGAGCGGGTGCCGGTGCGCGCCGTCGATCTGCTGCTGCGGGTGCTCAACCCCTTCGCCCCGCACCTCAGCGAAGAGTTGCACGCCCGCCTCGCGGAGAAGTTTCCCGAGGCCATCGACGGCGGTGAGCTGGCCGGTCAGGCATGGCCAGCATACGACGAGTCCCGCCTGATCGAGGACGAGATCGATATTGTCATCCAGGTCAACGGCAAGGTCCGGGACAAGGTGACGGTCGGCAAAGACGCGGCCAAGGAGGAGGTGGAAAAACTCGCTCTGGAGCGCGAAAAAGTTCAGCCCTTTCTGCAAGGGCTCACGGTGCGCAAAGTCATCGTGGTCCCGGGCCGCCTGGTGAATATCGTGGCCAACTGAAGCGGCGGTCACATCCGCTCCGTCGTAGCGATGCCCAACAGGCCCAGGCCTTTGGCAAGGACGCGGCCGGTCAGTTCGCACAGGGCCAGCCGGGTCTCGCGCACCGCGCCTTCGGAACTCAGGATGGGGCAGTGCTCGTAGAAGGCGTGGTAGGTCGTGGCCAGCTCATACAGGTAGGCAGCCAGCGCGTTGGGACGGAAGTCGTTGAGGATACCGGGCACGATCTCGGCGAATTGCGCCAGTTTCAACACCAGGGCCTTTTCGGCGGGCTCGGCGAGCGCGACCGTTTCCACGCCGGAGAAATCCTCGCCCAGCTTGCGGAAAATCGCCCTTGTCCGCACATAGGCGTTGATGAGATACGGGGCGGTATTGCCTTTCAGCGCCAGCATGGTGTCCCAGTCGAAGATGTAATCGGTCATCCGAAACTGGCTCAGCTCGGCGTATTTCACCGATCCGATGCCGATGACACGCGCGATGTCGGCTTTCTCGCTGTCGGGCAGCTCGGGATTTTTTTCCTCGATGATGACCCGGGCGCGCTCCACCGCCTCGGCGAGCACATCGGCCAGTTGCACGGTGTCTCCGGAGCGGGTGCGGAGCATCTTGCGATCCCCGCCCAGAATGCTGCCGAAGGGAATGAACTGGAGGTCGGCGGTGATACCGCGCCGCCGCGCCACCCCGAAGATCTGATCGAAATGCAGCTGCTGCGGCGCGCCGACCACATACCAGATGGCGTCCGCGCCGAGTGTCCCGACCCGGTAGTCGATGGTCGCCAGGTCGGTGGTCGCGTAGAGGAATCCGCCGTCGGATTTTCGGATCAGGCAGGGCTTGTCGGCCAGCTTTTCGTCGTCGCGAAGAAAGACGCAGATGGCGCCCTCGGATTCCTCGGCGACGCCTTTCTCCAGCAGATCATCCACCAGCGGGGCCAGGGCATCGTTGTAAAAACTCTCCCCAAGCCAGTGATCGAACTCGACCTCGAGCACCTCGTAGATCTTTTGCAGCCCCCGCTTCGACAAGGTCACGCAGCGCTCCCAGATGGCGAGATTCTCCTTGTCGCCGGCCTGCAGCTTCACCAGCTCGGCCTTGCAGATGTCCCGCAGGGTTTCATCCTCCTTTTGCCTCGCGTTGACCTCGCGATAGATGCGGAGCAGTTCGCCGACAGGATCGCTTTCCAGAGCGGACTCGTCGAGGAGGTGTTTCCATCCCCAGAGTATCATGCCGAACTGGGTGCCCCAGTCGCCGATGTGGTTGTCGGTGATGACCCGGTGTCCCAGAAATCGACCCACCCGCGCGAGGCTGTCGCCGATGATGGTGCTGCGGATGTGGCCCACGTGCATGGGCTTGGCCACATTGGGCGCGGAGAAATCCACCACGATGGTGCGTGGCGCGTCGGTGCGCGGCACGCCGAGCTGTTCGGGATCGGCGACCAGATCGGTGACCACGCGGGCGAGCCTGGCCGGGGTGATCCGGAAGTTGATGAAGCCGGGACCGGCGATCTCCGGCGGCTCGCAGAGGTCGCCCGCATCGAGAGCGGCCACGATCTCGGCGGCCAGCGCGCGCGGGTTGGTCCCCACCCGTTTGGCGAGCACCATGGCGGCATTGCTCTGGTAGTCGCCGAACTGCGGATTGGTCGACGGGGCCACGTCGGGTTCGAAATCCTCGGGCAGAGCGGAGGCCACGCTGGTGGCGGCGAGCGCGGAGCGGAGTTTTTCCTGGAGTTGGGCGGGGAACGTCTGGGCCATGGGCGTATGATTCGGCACCGCCAAAAAGCCCCACAACCGCGATTTTCCAACCCGTTTTTCCCCGAAACGGCGTCGTGTCTTGATTCGCGCTTGTCTGAGCGGCAAAGTTCCCCTCTCTTTCGCCACCTTTCCCCTCCCACCCATGCGCATCCTATCCGGCATCCAGCCCAGCGGCAGCCCGCACATCGGCAACTACCTCGGCATGATGGAACCCGCCATCCGGCTCCAGGAGGAGGGCGACGCCTTCTATTTCATCGCCGACTATCACGCGCTCACCTCCACCCACAACGCCGACTCCCTGCGCGGTCATGTGCGGAATCTGGCGATCGATTTTCTCGCCTGCGGTCTCGACCCGGAAAAGGCCACGTTCTGGGTGCAGTCGGACGTGCCCGAAGTCACCGAACTGACCTGGATCCTCAGCTGCGTCACTCCCATGGGTCTGCTGGAGCGCTGTGTCTCCTACAAGGACAAGATCGCCCAAGGTATCACGTCCTCGCACGGTCTCTTCGCCTACCCGGTTCTGCAGGCGGCGGACATCGTCATTTTCGACTCGGACGTCGTCCCGGTCGGCAAGGACCAGAAGCAGCACATCGAGGTCACCCGTGACATCGCGATGAAATTCAATGATCGCTACGGCGAGAATCTACTCAAAGTCCCCGAGCCGCGCATCCGCGAGGAGACAGCCACCGTGCCCGGACTCGACGGGCGCAAGATGAGCAAGAGCTACGACAACACGATCCTCATTTTCGAGGAAACCGAAAAGGCGCTCCGCAAGAAGATCATGAGGATCGTGACGGACTCCACCCCGGTCGAGGATGCCAAGGATCCCGAGGGCAGTTACTTGGTCGAGTTGTACTCGCTCTTCGCCACCCCGGAGGAGGTCGGGGAAATGAAAGCCAGCTACCGAGCCGGCGGGCAAGGCTACGGACACTACAAACAGCAGTTGTTCGAGAAAATCCGCGACCACTTCGCTCCCCTGCGCGAAAAACGTGACGCCATCGCCGCCGATACCGGCTACGTCTCCGACGTGCTCGCGGCTGGCGCGAAGACTGCGCGGGAACAGGCGCGCCAAGTCCTCGACCGCGTCCGCGCGGCTACGGGACTGGGTAGCTGAACGGAGCCGATAAGAAAACAGCCGCCGAGGCGAACACGATCACCCGGGCGGCTGTGAAAGATGCGGGGACGGACAGGCCGTCCACCGATGTTGTCCGGTGACTTACTTCGAGCAGGTCACTTCGGGGCAGCAGGAGCTGCTCTTGCTGGGGCAGCAAGCTTTCTTGGAATCGCAGCTCTGGGTGGAGGCGCAGCTCGAGAAGCCCACGACAAGGGCAATGGCGGACAGGGTAAGGAGCAGTTTCTTCATCTTGTGGACAGGTTGGGTGATGTGGTTGTTGAGGTTGATTGAGTGGCGGAAACGAAAAACCGCTCAAGCCGTTCAGACGTCGCAAGACGACAGACCATTCACGGTTCTTTCCCGAACCCAAAACCCATGATACGATCTTTTCATAGAATTTCCGCACTAATTTAAGTTTACTAAAATATTTTTCGCGCCATATCGGCCTCCTCTTCCCCCATTGCAAAGCGGACAGGAACCCGTATTTTCCCGCCCTTTTTTCACCTGATATCACCCTCTCCATGAGCGAACTCAAACATGTCGCCATCGCTGGCGCGACCGGAGCCGTTGGGGTCGAGATGCTGAAGTGTCTCGAGCAACGCGACTTTCCCGTCGGCCAATTGACTCTTCTCGCCTCCGCACGCTCGGCCGGGAAGACGATGACGTTTCGCGGGGAAGAGATCCCGGTGCGGGAGCTGACGGCTGATTCGTTCAAGCACGTCGACATCGCCCTCTTCAGCGCCGGATCGGGCATTTCCAAGGAGTTCGGTCCCCACGCGGTGGCGTCGAATGCGGTGGTCATCGACAACTCCTCCGCCTTCCGCATGGAACCCGAAGTGCCGCTCGTGGTGCCCGAAGTCAACGGCGGCGATGTCAAAGGCCACGCCGGCATCATCGCCAATCCGAACTGCACCACCATCATCACCCTCATGGGGCTCAATCCCCTGCATCAGGCCTTCGGTGGCGTGACCAAGATCATCGCCTCCAGCTACCAGGCCGTCTCCGGCAGCGGCGCCCAGGGCATCCTCGAACTGGAAGCCCAGAACAAGGCGCTCGCGCTCGGCGAGCCGATTCCAGAACGCAAAGTCTACCCGCACCAGATCGCCTCGAACGTCATCCCCCAGGTCGATGTCTTCCTCGAGAACGGCTACACCAAGGAGGAGATGAAAATGCACCACGAGGGCCGGAAAATCCTCCACGCGCCCGATCTCGTCGCCTCCGTCACCTGCGTGCGGGTGCCGGTATATCGATCCCACGCCGTGGCGGTGACGGCCGAGTTTCACAACGAGCCCTCGGTCGAGGCCGCACGCCTCGCCATCGAGTCCGCGCCCGGCGTCCGGGTGCTGGACGACATCAAGGCCACCCCGCCGCAATACCCGACTCCGCTCGACGTCACCAACGCCGACGACTGCCTCGTCGGGCGCATCCGACGCGACCTCGTCTTCGCCGAAAAGGGTCTCACCTTCTGGGTCGTCGGCGACCAGGTCCGCAAGGGCGCGGCACTCAACGCGGTGCAGATCGCGGAGTTGCTCTGAGTTTCAGTCAGCCCCAGACTCCATGCCCCATGCCCCAAGCTTGAAGGCCTACCTGAAGGCTCGCCAGAAGCTGGTCGATGCCGAGCTGCGACGCCGACTGCCGAGCGCGAAGACCCGGCCCGCGACCATCCACGAGGCGATGCGGTATTCCGTTTTCGCCGGCGGCAAACGACTGCGACCCGTGCTCGGGCTCGCCGCCGCCGAAGCCTGCGGGGCGGAGTCCAAGGCGACTGATCCCGGGTTTGCCAACGCGCTCACCCTCGGCGCGGCGGTGGAGATCCTGCATACCTACACGCTCATTCACGACGATCTGCCCTGCATGGACGACGACGATTTCCGGCGCGGCAATCCGACCTGCCACAAGGTCTACGGCGAAGGCGTCGCCGTCCTCGCCGGAGACGCCCTGCTCACGCTGGCCTTTGAGATCGTGGCGTCCATTCATCCCCCGAAGCGCTATCCCCTGGCCGATTTCGTCCGCGAACTCGCCGACACCGGCGGGAGCCGCAAGCTCATCGGCGGTCAGGTCATGGACCTCGAAGGCGAGGGTCAGGGCGCGGAAATCACGCCCTCCCAGTTGCGCTACATCCACGAGAGCAAGACCGCGGCCCTGCTCACCACCGCCATCCGGTTCGGCGGCATGGCCGCAAACGCCACGCCGAAACAGTTGGATGCGCTCACCGTCTTCGGTCACTCGCTCGGCTTGGCTTTCCAGGTCATCGACGACATCCTCGACGTCACCCAGACCACCGAAAAACTCGGCAAGAGCGCCGGCAAGGATCAGGCGGTTGGGAAGGCGACCTACCCGGCGCTGTTCGGATTGGAAAAATCCCGCGCCGAAGCCGCCAGGCTCACCGCCCGCGCCCGCGAATCCCTGCAAGTCTTCGGCACCAGCGCCGAGCGACTGCGCGAGATCGCGGATTATTTGTTGGATCGGGATTATTGAGGGCAGCGAAGAGGCGGACGCCCCGGCGGTGCGTCCCTACCGGGTATTCCCATTGAAGGTATGCCTAATATTTTCGGTAGGGACGCCTCGCCGAGGCGTCCGTCGCTTGGCCTGGGCGCTGCCATCCGGGGCGAGCATGGATGCTTGCGCTCAGGCATGACCGACGCGGCGGGCGAGACGCCCGCACTCCCGGTGGAAGTACTCCCATACGCGGTCACTTTTCGTTTCTCCACCCCCCATCTCACTGATCACGGTTCTTGCCGAGGTCGGTTTTCGTAACCATCCTCGTTGGATGAAAATTCCCGCGCCTTGCGTCCTCGTCTTCGCCGTTCTCGCCACCATGATCAGTGTCGGCGCCTCCGCGGACACCACGCCGGCGTCTCCGCCAAGTCCACTCCGGCTCGTTCTCCCACCCGCGATCCACGCGCTCTCCGGACTGGAAACGAATCTCTACTTCGACAACGCCTACCTCGCCCTCAACCCCGCCAACTACGCCGTCGATGTCACCTGCGCCCGGGGCGCGCAACAGAGCGAGCGCTGGACGTGGACGCCCTCCGCCGACCCGGAAAAGAAGGACCTCGGCGAATTCCCGTTAGTGATCGAACTGCGCGACGCGGAAAACCACATTGTCGCCACGGCGGAAACCGTCCTTCGCGTTCGTGATCGGATAGTAATCACGCCACCGAAAAAGCCGTTCACGCTGTTGATCATCGGCGACAGCCTGACCAATGCGTCGATCTACTCGGGTCGTGTGCTCGAACTGGCGAACGAAGACGCGCTGCCCCTTCGTCTCATCGGCACGCGCGGTCCCGGCGCGGAGGCCCAGCCGAACGGCGGCGACGGCTCGGGCAATCGCCACGAAGGCTATGGAGGCTGGACCGCCCAGCGTTTCGCCACCCATTACAACGCCGGCATCGCCCGCGGCGGTCCCTACAAGGAATGCGGCAGCCCGTTTCTCTACCAGAACGACTCCGATGATGCGCCCCGGCTCGATTTCGCGCGCTACTGCGCCGAGTTCAACGAGGGCGAGGCGCCGGATTTCGTGACCATATTGCTCGGCTGCAACGACACTTTCAACGCCACGGACGATACCATCGAGGAGCGGATCGACACCATGTTCGCCCACTACGAGACGCTGTTGAAAATGATTCGCGACCACCACCCCGCGACCCGCGTCGGAGCCATCCTGCCCATGCCGCCCGCCGCCAGTCAGGACGCCTTCGGCGCCAACTACGGGAGTGGTCAGACGCGCTGGCAATACCGGCGCAATCAGCATCGGGTCATCGAACGCATGATCGAAGCCTTCGGCGATCGGGAGGCCGAAAATCTCCACCTCGTGCCCGCGTGGTTGAATCTCGATCCCGTCCACGGTTTCCCCGCCAGGGTCGAGAAAGCCCACGCCCGCACCGAGACCGAGATCGAGCGTCAGTCCAACGGTGTCCATCCCTCCGCCGAGGGCTATCGCCAGCTCGGCGACGCCCTCTACGCCTGGTTGCGCTCCTTTGATACCGCCTGAATTCTCGACGACCTGACAGGGTATGGTGGAGAACCCAACCCTGTTGACTCTCGCGGGGATCATCCGCGGATCAGAAGCAGTTGACCCGGACGCGCTTCGCGCCTAGGAGGGGCCGCTCATGCACAAAACCGCGAAAATTGATTTCTTCCGCGTCGAGATGGCCGACGCCTCCGCCGCTGATGTCGAGAGCCTACTACGGAAGGTGCATCAGATGCCGCCCGACAGCCAGAAGCGAAATGTGGAGATCAATGACGACTGGGTCCGCCTCGCTCGGGGCACGCTCACGGACGCGGGCTATCTCGGCGATCTCATGCGCATCTCCATGGCTCCGGCGGGCTTCCGGGCCAATCTCGCCGGCGAGATCACTCCGGTGAATCTCAACAAGGACGAGGGCATGGCCGACTGCTCGGCGTTCTACTTCGACTTCGAGTCCTCTCTGCTCGCGCTCCAGCGCAACAGCAAGGGCGTCTCCAGCCGGGCCTTCGCCGGCTATCTCAAACAGATCGGCGACCTCGACACGGATGTCGAGATCCGGCCCGTGCTCCATCCCACCGATCTGATGAAGGTGAAGGTGCTGCCCGTGATCCGAAAGCTCCACATCGTCTCGTCCCTCATCGATGTCATGCCGACGCTGGAGAAACTCGATGACAACACCAAGCGCCTCATCCAGCACGCCGCCCAGGCCGAGGCGGGTGGTGTCGAGCTGGTGATGAAATCTCCCCGCGAGAAGGGAGCCTCGCTGAACCAGGCCCTGGTGCTGGAGATGCTCGAATCGTGGCTGAGCATTCACCGCGACTTTTCCGACGAGGAGAACGAGATCGTGAAAAAGATCGTGGTCTCTGGCAAGGACGAGAACGGCACCACGGTGGAGTTCGACCTGCTCAAGGACCGGATCTACTCGGTGATGAGCTACCAGTGGGTGCCGGATGACCGTGAGTTGTGGAAAACCCGTTCAGTTCATGTCCAGACCGCATGGGATCTGCACAAAGCCCGGCTGAAATCGACCTTGTCATTTCCCGAAACAGTAGACAAATCGGTCTGACCGCAGGTAAATCCGCCCATCCGACACCGCCGGGCTGGCATTGGCGACACTCTGATCATCGCCGATCACATTGGTGGCCAACACTTCATAATTGGGACTGGCAGCCAGCACCATGGTTCCGGTGGTCCGGGCCACGTAGTAAAGGCGTCCCTCACTCAGGATGGGCGAGGCGTAGAAACGGTCCCGGACGCGCGCGGGTAGCAGTTTCTCTTCATATTCCACCTCTCCGGTCTCGGCCTTGAGACAGTAGGCGATGCCGCGGGAATCGTTGGCGAAGTATAAATGGCCGTCGTGCCAGACCGGAGAGCCCACGTTCGACCCTTTTTTGATCCGCCACAGTATGTGGGTGCCGGTGACATCTCCATCACCGCCCATGCGGACTGCCATGGCCTCCCCGCCGGGATGCCCGATGACGTAGGCGACGCCATCGTGCGCGAGAACGCTCGGACACAATTCCGCGGCACGAATGCCAGAGCAAAACCACAGCTCCTGTCCGGTCTCGGGATCGAAGGCGCGCACTTTGCCGCTGGCGTTCACGATCAACTCAGGCCTGCCGTTCACGGTGGCAATCGTTGGCGTGTTCCAAGAGTTGGGAAAGCCCTCCACCCGCCACACCACCTCACCCGTGCGTCGATCAAGCGCCAGGAGAGTGTCGCTCTCCAGGGCCGCGTTCACGATCAGGAGATTCCCATGGAGTACCGGTGACGACCCCGAACCCCAGGCGTGGGCGTTGGATCCGACACTGGTCTCCCAGACTTTTCGTCCATCGAGACTGAAAGCGTGCACCCCGGCGTGAGCGAAGAAGAAGAACACGCCCGCCCCATCTGAAACGGGTGTCCCGGAGGCGTATCCGTGAGTGGTGATGTACTCACCTTGATAGGGCTTCTCACCGTCTCCCGAATCGATAACGTGATCCCACAATATCTCCCCACTGGCCCGGTCGAGACATAGGGCATGTCGGCGCAACTGGCGGATATCGCCGGGATCGGTCTTGTCGAGGCCGTAGCCGCTGTAGCAACTCAGGTATACGCGGTCACCCACCACAATGGGACTGGAAGAGCCCGGGCCGGGGAGTTCGGTTCGCCAGACGATATTCTCGGACTCGCTCCACGTGAGCGGAGGCGGTGTCTCACTTGCCGGGACGACTCCATCACCCGTGGGGCCGCGAAAGCCGGGCCAATCAGAGGCGAATCCGGGACAAACGGCGAGGATGAGGAGGACCGCGGATACCAGGGAACACGGGAATGGGGAATAGGGGCGCGGTTTCATCGGCGTTAAATTCCAAAGCATAATCAGGTATCGAACGCCAGGTAAACCCCGCATCGCGCCTCATTCACCTAGCGCCCCCCGGACTCGACCGCTTTCTGAAAGAAGCCGGTCACGCGGGCCTCGCGACCGAGGGGACCGGGGACGTGCATGCCTCCGGCGATGATGTCGGGCAGGCCGTCGGCGTTCAGATCGCCAATGTCCATGGTGACAAGATTTGTCGGGGCATAGGCGATGCGGTAGGGGGTGAAATTCTGCCGCCCATCGTTGCGCAGCCAGATCAGGCTGGGCTCGTCATGGTCGCTCCAATAGAAATTCAGGCTGGAAGCCACGATGTCGAGGTCGCCGTCGCCATCCATGTCGCGGGCGGTGGCGTGATAGCAGCCGGTCATGCGGAGGAGTTCGCGGATCTGGAATTCGCCCTCCACATTCTCAAACCAGCGCAGCCCGTGGTAGGGCTTGGGCAGGGAAATCTCATCCATCATGTCGCCGTTGGTGTGGAGAATGTCGAGGTCGCCGTCCTGATCGAGATCGACGAGCTCGAACCCCGAGGAGCCGAATGCGGGATGGAGGGCGCGCACCAGGATGCGGTCGGTGAACTCGCCGTTCCCCTCGTTGCGAAACAGGACCACGCTCTCGTGCTCCTGGGCGAAGAGGACCACGAAGTCCAGTCTCCCATCCCTATCAAAATCGACGACCTCCAGCTGCATGGCGCCATGAATCTGGAGGATCTCGCGGCGGAGGAAGGTGTTGGGCGTCTGCTGCTCGAGGAGGGAAATGACCCCGGTTTCCCGCCAGCCGAACTGGGCCACGGCGAAGTCGGTCTTCCCGTCGCCGTTGAAGTCGCCGGGCTTGATGTCGGCCACCCGGGCGGTGTTGCGCAGGAGATTGAGGGACTCGAAGGTCTGGTCGCCCCGGTTGCGCAAGAGCCATGCGGTGCCGATGAGGTCGTCGGTGGGACTGAGAAATCCCAGCGCGGCGACCACGATGTCCTGGTGACCATCGCCATCGAAGTCGAAGACATGGGTCTTCACCGGGGTGTCGATTTTCGCCAGCGAAGTCTCGTTCCATTTCCCGCCCGCGATCTCCAGCCAGGTCACCCGACCGGCGACATCGTCACAGATGAGGACATCGTCGCGGCCGTTCCGGTCGAGGTCGGTGACATTCACATGCGTGATCTTGGGCCGGGGCACCGGGGAGGGGCGCCCCAGGGTGGCCCGCTGAAACGGTAGGGGACTCTCGGGCAGGTCGTTGGGGGGCGGGGGAAACTCCTCCGGGCTGTTGGCGACGTAGTAATCCAGCAGCTCCTGAAACTCCGCCGCGTCATAGGGCAGCTTCCGCTCCTGGATCCAGTCGCCCATGAAACCGAATATCTCCGGCCAATGCTCGCGTATGATCGCACCCGGACGGGGAGGCAGATGGCACGAACTGCAATAGCGCGCCGCCAGCGGGGTGATGGTGTGCTCGTCGCGGTCGCCCTCGGCCCCGGGACAGACCGCCTGACTCGTGATCGCGATGACTCCGGCGAGGGGGACGGCTAGTCTGGACATGATGGAATGTGGGGGAAAGCCGGTGATCGCCCGCGCCGATCCTGGACAAATGACCAATTATCCTTCAGGGGCCCGTGAGTGACAATCGCCAACTTGTCGGGTCGCCGCTTTCCTCTCTGGACCGGAATCGCGCGACCGCCTATGCTGCCGGGGATGGCTCAAAGGCGACCGATATTCCCGCTGCTGCTGGCGTTGGCCGGGACGCTCGCCATATTCCCCCTCACCGGCGCCGAAGAGGCCGCGCCCTTCACCGCCGAAGAGCTCGACTCCCACCGACGCATGCTCGAGGTAATGTCACAGCTCAGAGAGCAGACCGCCGCGACCCACCCATTCCTCGGCACGCGGGAACTGGAGATGTTGCGGGAGCGACTCGCCGGGCTGTCGGAGGAAACACCCCCCGGGGATCGCTTCGATACCCTGATGCGACTCGGGATCGCCGAGCTCAACCACGGCCTCGAGCGCGACTCCATCGCCCATCTGGAGTCCGCCCTCGCCGTGATCCGCGATCAGAGCGTCGCCGCGGATTTCCCCCGGGAACTCGTCCGCGACGCGCTGCATTTCCTCATCATCGCCAAGCTGCGACTGGCGGAGACGGAGAACTGCTGCGCCGCCAACCACCCGGAGAGCTGCATCTACCCGATCAGCGAAGCCGCCCGCCACCATCGACGCGAGGGATCGGAGCAGGCCGTCTCCCACCTGACGCAGATGCTCACCGGCATGCCGATGGATGACGCCGACACCGCCCGGGCCATCTGGCTGCTGAACATCGCCGCCATGACCCTCGGTAACCATCCCGATGGGGTGCCCGCCCCCTGGCTGGTGCCGGTTCCCCGGGAACCCGCGCCGTGGCTAGGCGGCGGCGAGCCGGGCAATCCGCCCCCGTTTCCGGCATTCAGGAACATCGCCGCCGAGGCCGGAGTCAACGATTTCAGCCTCTCCGGAGGCGCCATCGCCGACGACTTCAACGGCGACGGCTGGATCGATCTGGTGACCTCCTCCTGGGATCCGGCGGTGTCGGTGAAGCTCCATCTCAACGATGGCGACGGCACCTTCACCGAAGCCGATGCCGGCCTGGAGGGCATCGGTGGCGGCCTCAACCTGACCCAGGCCGACTACGACAACGATGGTCACCTCGACATCCTGGTGCTCCGCGGCGCCTGGCTCGGGAAAAGCGGTCGTCATCCGAATTCGCTGCTGAGAAACGACGGGCGCGGGCGCTTCATCGACGTGACCCATGCCGTCGGCCTGGCCGAGCCGGCGCGCCCGACCCAGACCGGCGAGTGGGCGGACTACGACCTCGACGGTGATCTCGATCTGTTCATCGGGAACGAGAGCCTCGAGGATGGTGACGCCCGCTGCCAGTTGTTCCGCAACGAGGGTGGCAAGGCCTTCACCGATGTCGCCGCCGCGGCGGGACTGGATCTGCGGGCTTTCGTGAAAGGCGCCAGCTGGGGCGACTACGACGGGGATCACTATCCCGACCTTTTTCTCTCCTGCATGGGCGCGCCCAACCGGCTCTTTCGCAACCGGGGCGACGGCACCTTCGAAGACGTTTCCGCGCTCCTCGGGCCGACCGCCGGACCGATCCGCAGTTTCCCCGCCTGGTTCCTCGATCACGACAACGACGGCTGGCTCGATCTTTTCGTCAGCAACTACACCTCGCTCCCCATCGACTACGTGAACTACTATAGGGGCGGACCGCCGGATGCCTCCATCGTCGCGTCGCTGTTTCACAACCAACAGGGCAAAGGCTTCCGCGACATCGCCCGCGAAGTCGGGCTCGACCGGCCCATGCTGCCGATGGGAAGCAATTTCGCGGACCTCACCAACAACGGGTTTCCCGACTTCTACCTCGGTTCGGGCACGCCCGACTTCGACGCTCTGGTGCCGAATCTGCTCCTGATACACGACGGGAAAAAGTATCACGATCTCACCCTCACCAGCCGCATGGGTCACCTGCAGAAAGGCCACGCCGTGACCTTCGCGGATTTCGATGGCGACGGGGATCTGGACCTGTTCGAGCAGATGAGCGGCGCCCTGCCGGGCGACAAATTCTACGATGTGCTTTTCGAGAATCCCGGCTTTGGTCGCGCCTGGCTCGGCGTGCGCCTGGTCGGCACGCGGTCGAACAACCGGGGCGTGGGATGCCGCGTCTCCGTCACCCTCGACGAGCCCGGACGCGGTCGACGCCAGGTGCATCAATGGATGGACAGCGGCGGCAGTTTCGGGGCCAACCCCCTCCGGCTGCACTTCGGCTTGGGCGAGGCGAACAGAGCCGAGCGGGTGGAGGTCCACTGGCCGGTCACCGGAAAGACCCAGGTGCTCTCCGATGTCGACGCCAACCAGATCATCACGATTCACGAGGAGGAGTGACCCATGGGAACAGGGCACGCTTTCTGCTCAGCGCCTCGGAGACACATGATGCACACCACCCCCGATCCTATCCCGGACTTGTCGGGTTTTCTGGAAATCCTCCAGCAACTGGTCCGAGAACCCTCGGTCGTAGGGGTGGAGGATTCCTTTTTTCGGGTGTTGCGCCGGGAGCTGGAGGAATTCGACATCAGGGTGGAGCGTCATCTCGGCGTGCTGGTGGCACAGGGCAGGGAACCGGATATCCTCGTGCTTTCGGCGCACATCGACCGTCACGGGTTGCTCTGCACCGGGCCGAACGAATTCCAGTACGCCGCCTTCATCGCCGGGAACCGCGGCGAGCTCGATGGCGACTCGGTTTCCGAGCAAACCATGGCGACCATCGCGGATCGTTTCACCGGACAACGTGTCCAGGCCCACCTGCCCTTCACCGGCACCTATCTGGGACAGGGCGTCATCTCCTCCGGTCGCATGTGTCCCTACCGGAGGAATCTCATTTTCGAAATCGAGGGGCTCGAATATCTCCACCCCGGCACTCCGGTGGCCTTTCTTGATCGGCTGCGCGTCGCCGACGGTGCCCTCTCGGCCCAGCTCGACAATGTGCTCTCGGTGGCGCTCATCATTCACCTGTTCCGCCTCGGATTTCAGGGCACCGCCCTGTTCACCGCCCAGGAGGAGGCCGGACGCAGTTGGCGCCACGCGCTCTCATGGTTCCAGCGCGAGCGATGGAACACCCGTCGGCTGCTGGTGCTGGACACCAGTCCCTACCCGGACGCCGAAGCCGCGGCCGCCCAGGATCTGGTGCTGCGACACCGCGACGCCACCGCCCCATTCGACGTGGCATTCACCGCAGAGATCCAGTCGCTCTGTGATCGGCTCGGCCTGACCTACTCCCACAAGGATCTCTGGATCGAGCAACAGAATGTCGGTCGCGCCAAGCCGCTCTCCCTGGGACGGACCGAGCTGGGCCGTCTCGTCGCCGCCACCGGAGGCCATCTCAACGGCACCACTTTGCAGATACCCACCACCGGCTACCATACCGCCAGCGAGACCGCCACCCTCCGCTCGGTCGGCGCCGCGCTGCGTCTGCTTTCCAGCTATCTCTGATCAGCGGGCCGCCTGCGCGTTGCTCAGCGTGAGCAGCGGCGTCCAGTTGCGGGTGCCACGCTCCGCCGCCGCCGTCACCTGCGCGGGCGGTACCGGAGTCGGCTGGGCCGGCGCCGGGGCAGCCATCTGGTAATCCGCCGTCACCGGGCGCGGCATCGCGGCCGGCTCGGGGGCGGAGGCCAACATCGGACGCGGCGTTTCGGGCATTGGCGGCGCCGCCGGCATCGGTTGGGGCGCCATCGGATCCGGCAGTCCGGGGATGTCGTAGCCCAGCTCCGCCGTCATGGTCGGCGCGTAGGCGAAAATGTAGGCCGGTCCTCCTTTGAGCTTCCGGTCCAGCTTGGCCATGTCCTTGTCCGAGAGGGAAAAACAGCCCGCGCTACGACCGAGCCGACCGTACTCGTCGCGATTCTCCCGCATGGTCTCCTTTGACACGTAGTCGGCGGCGTGAACCACGATGGCCCGTCGGCGCGCGTTGATGTTGAATCCGGGATCCAGTCCGTCGAGCCGGAGCGAACGGCCGTGCTTGCCGTAATAGGGCTCGGCGACCCGGAAAAGACCCAGCGACGATTTTTCCGATCCCACCCGGTCGGAAAAGTCCGTCGCGTAAAGCAGACCGGAGTTCACCCCGTGCGCCACCAGACTGTTCATCCTCGCCCGGCCACTTTTCAGGTCCACCACCGTCATCCGCTTCTCCGACGAGGGCTTGGAATAATCGACAATGATGAGGCTGCCCTCCTTCGGCTTGGCCCCCACCTCGGCCGCCACGCGTTGCTTGGCATGGGCGATGGCGGTATCGGAAACCACTGGCGCGGTGCATCCGGTGGCGAGGGCGAGAGCCGTCAGCGGACTCGCCGATCGGAACAGGATGTGAAAAAGTCTGGAGTCAGTCATAGTGCCAGAATCGTCATAAAGTTCGCCCCATTTTCCTGAGACACAAGGCCCTTTGCGAAGCGGTTTTTTTGCGGCGCATTTTTCATGCCTGTCGCCATCGCCGGGCCACCTCATCGATGCGGTCCGCCACCTCTCGCCGGGCCGATTGGCGGTCCCATCCCTTGGCGAATAGTCGATCATAGGGCGTGTGCACATGCCGAATGTGGGCCCGCACCGCGAGGGTGATGGCGCCCTCGTCGAGGCTTTTCGCCGAAGCCGTGCGTCCCACCCGACCGCTGTGTTTCTCGCAGGCATGCTCGGCGATGGCCCTGGCTTCATCCTCGGGACAGCCGGGGTAGATCGCCCTCAGCCTTTCGGCAAACTCCGCCAGGTAGGCCGCGTCCATCACCGCGCGCCGCTCCGCCGCCCTCTCCCGGGCCCGCGCGCGGGCGTCCTCGTCGTTGAGGCATTCCGCCTCGGCCTTTTCCAGCGCGGCGGCCTCCACCAGGGTGCCCTGGCGCTCGTGCCGACGGCGGCGGCGGCTGAATTTCACCACCACGGCGGAGACGCGAGAATACTTGGTGGATCGCCGTGTCAGAGCCGTGTCGCCGCTGGGGAGAAAGACCAGCCGATCCAGCCCCGCGCACGCCAGGCAGAGTGAGTGGTCGCCCGACTGTTCGTAGAGAAAAAATTCCCCGTCATGAATGTCGCCACCGCATTCCACGCAGCGCAGTTCGCGAAAGGCGACATGGACCACCGGCCGTTCGTCGGCGGAACGGGAGGAAGGTTCGGGCTGGTTTCCGGAGGTTTTCACGGCGCCTGCTCAGGGTCTTCGTTGAAGATCGACCCATCGCAGACTAAACAGGGTCGGGTCCGCGGGTCAACAGGGTTGAGTCCGACCGCGCCGCGCGTTCCCGCCGCTCCCCCATGCTCCAGGATCTCCCGCTCTCCTTGTCCACCGAGTCCCCGCCCGAGGCGGTGGCGAGGCTCATCGCGGAGGCGGATCGTCGGGTGGACGACTTTTTCGCCGATGGGTTGGGTCGACGCTACCCGCGCTATCTGCCGAGCGATCCGGCCAAGGTCCACGCCGCCCTGGCCTCGCTGCTCCGCGATGACGCGCTGCGTGGCGAGGTCTTCTGCGAATGGGGTTGCGGCTTCGGTGTCGCCACCGGCATCGCCGCACTGCTGGGCTTCGACGCCGTGGGCATTGAAATCGAGACGGAACTCGCGCGCCGGGCGGCCTCGCTGCTGGAGGATCTCGACATCCCGGCGGAGATCCTGCCCATCAGCTATCTGCCGGACGGGTTCGAGGTCGGGGAAGGCGTGGGCGGCGCCGACCTGATCCCGCCGCTGGCCACCACCGCGCCGGGCCAGGCGCTGGTCACTCCGCTCTACGACGGGCTGGATCCCGCGGAGGTGGATCTCTTTTTCGTCTATCCCTGGCCGGGACAGGAACAACTGATGATGGATCTGTTCGAGGCTGTCGCCACCGACGGCGCGGTGCTGCTGATGTATCTGGCGGACGGGGACCTGGAGGCCTACCTGCTAGACTGAGCCGCCCCTCAACGCCGCTGGCTGAGGGCGCGATCCACCATGCGCTGGAAGAGTACTTGCCGCTCCTCGCTGCTGACGCCCCGCTCCCGCGCCTGCCCGATTTCCCGGATCAAGCGGTTGCGGGTGTCCTCATCGAGCTGGGAGAGCTTTTTCACCAACTCCGGAGGCGGCGGACCGCGAAACCCGTCGCCGGAGACGCCCTGGCGATAGTCCGACGGGGACGAGGACGGGCGCCCGCTCCCGCCGGAGCCCCCGCTCGTGCCGCCGCCCGGTTTGCCCTCGCCGGGCTTGAGCTGGCGCTCGTCGAATCGGACGGAGAACACCTCGCCTCCCGAGAGTGCGATCTGGGCGGTGACTTTCTCAAGTTCGCTCTGGTCGCCCTCGACCGCCACCAGCCGCCAACCCTGGGCGTTGGCGACATCGGACACGATGTGGGTTTCCTTGGTGTCGCGTTTCAGCAGGGTCACCATCACATTTCCCTCGATGCGGGCGATGCCGGTGAGGATGAGGGAATCCGACAGATCGATGGATCTGAGAAATGGGGAATTCGTCAGCAGGGCCTCGAAGTTCGTCGGTCTCAGGGGCTCGAGCCCCTCGGGATACTCGTTGCCCCATACCGGCACCGCGCCGTCGTTTTCCTCGCTGATGACCGCTCCCGCGATCAGGAGCGGCAGGGCGAGGGCCCAGGCAAATACTCGGGGATGGCGGTGGTGATGCATCGGCGGCGGGGCGGAAACATACACCCGCGCCGGGCGCCGAAGCGGGGAAACGTCGGGCGCGTACGCGGAAGTGATCACTCAGGGTGTCTCCGCGGCGAGATCGTGAAACACGATGATGGATGGATTTCCCACCGGAACGTAATGGCCGGTGAACTCGAGGGTACCCCGGTCCCCATCCACCCGGAAGACGGCGAGATGGTCGGCCCGCTGGTTGCAGGAGTAGAGGAAGCGACCCGAGGGATCGAACTGGAAACTGCGGGGATAGTCTCCCCGCGTCCACTCGTTGGCGAGGTGACTGAGTTCGCCGCTCGCCTGGTCGATCACAAAGACTCCGATGCTGTCGTGGAGCCGGTTGCCGGCGTAGACGAAGCGTCCGTCGGCCGACACCAGAATCTCGGAGCAGAAATTGCTGCCGGCATAGCCCGGCGGAAGGCTGGAGACGGTCTGGCGGGCGGACAGGCGCCCGGTGTTTCCATCCCAATCGAACAGCGCCACTGTGGAGCCTTCTTCCTGAATCGAGTAGAACCAGCGGCCGTTGGGATGGAACGCGAAATGCCGGGGCCCGTCGCCGGGCGGCAGGGAGATGTGGGGCGGATCGTTCGGCTGGAGCCGACCCTTGTCCGCATCGAAGCGGGAGACGTAGATTCGGTCCAGACCGAGATCGACATGGATCACGAAGCGACCCGAGGGATCGGCCTCGATCATGTGGGCATGCGCCTGATCGTGACCGCTGAAGGCGAAGCTGCCGGGCGGGGCGCTGGTGGCGGTGGTCGGGCCCACCGGTCCCTCGTCCTGGTGGACATGGGTCGCCTCCCCGAGTCTACCGTCGGGGAGGATGGGGATCACCGCCACGGAGCCGCCGAAATAGTTCGCCACCAGCACGTGGCGGCCCGAGGGATGGATGCTGAGGTGGGCCGGACCCTTGCCGCCGCTACTCACGGTGTTGAGCAATTTCAGGCCGCCGTCCGCGGGATCGACGGCAAAGGCGCTGACGGAGCCGGACTCCCGATCATCGAGGTGTTCCGTCTCGTTGGCGGAGTAGAGTCGGGTGCGGTCGGCATTGAGCACCAGCGCACTCGGGCTGGTCCCCATCTCATGCACCCCGGCGGGCGTCAGCTCCCCGGTCTCTCGATTCACGCGGAAGAGATGAATGCCGCGCCCGTTGCCCGGCGGCAGATCCACCTGGGTCTTGAGCATGTTGCGCAGTGGAGAAGTGTAGGTGCCCACGTAGGCCATCAGCGGTTTCTCCTCCCGCTCATCGGTCTGCGCCGGCAAGGGCGTGGAAAGGGCGATCATGCTCACAGCAACGAGGTAAGGACGGGAAAGGATGGCGGTGTTCACTGCCCCGAGCTTGGCGGTCGGGAGATGGCGGGGCAAGTACGTCACCACGGATGCCGCCGACTTCCCGCGTCCACGGGTCCATGATCACGCTCGCGAACATCATTTTCAAAATCCGTCATCTGGTGTGGGATGGCTCGTCAGTCTTGCCCCTTCCCCCCCCCCCCATGGACGCGACCCAGACCCATCTCGTTCACGATTTCACCCACGAAAGTCCGCTGATTTCCAGCCGCTTCGATCCCTCGGGGCGATATCTATTCGCCGGCGCCCAGGATTTCCGGGTCTGTCGATGGCGGTTGGAAGACGGCGGTAAAGCGACCTTGCCCACGGGCAGTTGGGTGCGCGGGATGGCCTTTTCCAAAGACGGGAGCCGCCTCATCACCGCCGGCACCGATGGTCGGCTGATGTGGTTTCCCGTCGATGACCCCGCGACGGGGGAGTCCAAAGAGATCGCCCCACTCCGGGAGATCGCCGCCCATGACGGCTGGATTCGTTCCGTGGCCACCAGTCCGGACGGTAAACTCATCGCCTCGGCCGGGAACGACCTGGTGGTCCGACTCTGGAACGAGGCCGATGGCAAACTGGTGCGGGAATGCAAAGGCCATGAATCGCACGTATACAATCTCGCCTTTCATCCCGACGGCGGTCATCTCGTCTCCGGAGATCTCCACGCGAATCTCATCGACTGGGATCTGGAGACCGGACAGCAGGTCCGGACCTGGAAAGCCGAATCCCTGGTGAAATTCGACAAGACCTTCCTCGCTTACATCGGTGGTTTCCGGGGACTGACATTCAACGCGGACGGCACCCGTCTCGCGGGGGGCGGGATGACGAATGTGACCAACGCCTTCGCCGGCATCGGCAACCCGTCGATCATGGTGTTCGATTGGGAAAAGGGCGGCCCCCCTCTGATCGAACACCTCACCAAAGGCGCCCTGCGGGGCGTGATCTGGGGGCTGGCCTATCACCCGACCGGCACGCTCATCGGCGGCATCGGGGGCCAGGGTGGCTACCTGCATTTCTGGGAACCCGACCAGGCGGAGGAATATCATCAGATGAAACTGCCCGACACCGCCCGGGATCTCGCCCTCGCCCCGGACTCGCTGCACGTGGCCACGGCCCATTTCGACGGCCACGCCCGCGTCCACCGCATGGCGGGGAAGGGTAAAGACGAGTAAAGGCGCCGCGTTCGCGCCGGACTCCATGACGCCATATTGAGAGGCTTGGCGGATCTTCGTCAGATCCTTAGTATTAACGGTTGATCGCGGTCTTCTCATGAGCTTTCCCGTCGCCTGTCCATGGTATTCTCGGAGCATCCTCGCGCTCTGTCTCGCGGGCTTGACGCCGGTGGTCGCGAGTGACGGGGTCCCGCTCCACCAACGGATCGACGAACTCGTCTCGGAGGGCCTGACAGCGCCACCGGTCGGGGTTGCCGACGACGCCACTTTTCTCCGGCGTCTCCACCTCGATCTCACGGGTTCGCTCCCCACCGCCGACGAGGCCCGCGCGTTCCTCGCGGACCCCTCTCCCGACAAACGCGCGTCGCTCATCGACGCACTGCTGGAGCATCCCGCCCATGCCCGGCATCTCGCGACCAGCTTCGATATCTGGCTGATGGAGCGCCGATCGGAGACGCATGTGAAAACGGCGGAATGGAGAGGGTTTTTGACAGAATCCCTCGCCGCCAACCGACCCTACCACAAGCTGGTGGCGGACATCCTCTCCGCGGACGGGACGGAGGAGCGAAACCGCTCCGCCGCGCGCTTCTACCTCGACCGACAGGGAGAGGGCGACCTCATTACCCGGGATGTTGGTCGACTTTTCTTCGGACGCGATCTCCAATGCGCGCAGTGTCACGATCATCCCAACATTCCGGACTATCTCCAGCGCGACTATCACGGATTGTTCGCCTTTTTCGGTCGCACCTCGTTGTTTCAACCCGACAAGAAAAAGCCGGCCGTCCTCGCCGAGTCCGCCACCGGAGGGGGAGATTTCCAATCCGTGTTCACCGATGTCGAAGCCACCTCTCTCCCGCGCGTGCCTCTGGGCGACATGGTGTTTCCCGATCCGCCCCTCCCTCCGGGCGGGGAATATCGGGTAAAGCCGGATCCGAAGAACAAGAATCTCCAGCCGGTGCCCACCCACAGTCGAAGGGATCAGGTCGCCGCCGCGGTAACCGAGAGTGACAACGCGGCTTTCCAGCGCAACATCGCCAATCGTCTCTGGGCGCTCCTGATGGGTCGGGGCCTGGTCGAGCCGCTCGACTTTCATCACGCATCGAATCCCCCCACTCATCCGGAACTGCTGACCCTGTTGGCGGAGGAGTTTGCCGGGATGAATCACGATATCCGCGCCTTCCTTCGGGAACTGGCCCTCTCGGACACCTACCAGCGTGGTTCGGTGATGCCCGCGCCGGAGCAGCTCGTCGCCCAAGCCGATGCCCTCGCGCCATCACTGGCCGGGCTGGAGGCCGAGGAAACACATCACCGCGCCGCCTCACAAGCCGCCTCCGACGCCCTCGACCATGCCAAGGAGATGTGGATCGAGGCCCGAAAATCCGCCATCGGGCCGGAGTCCGCCTGGCGGGCCGCCGAAGACAAACGGGTCGCCGCCGCCATCGTTCTCTCCACGGCGGGGGAGGCTCTGGACGCCGCGGAGAAACTTCGCGAAGAACTCATCGCCCGGACCGCGGAGGGGGTAGATGATCCCGGGTTGGTCAAAGCCGAAGCCGCAGTGAAGGCGGCCCGGGAAAAAATGGAGACCGCTGATGTAGCCCTCGCCTCCGCCACCGCGGCGGCCGGGAAACTGCTCCCCGCCGTCGAAGCAGAGCAGGCGAAAGTGGCCAAGGTCACCAGGACCCTGGAAATCGCCCAGCGCGACTACGACGCCACCAAGACCGTCTGGAAGCTGTCTCAGCGAAAATGGGAAGACGCGCGCGCCCTCGTCGATCACGTCGCCTTGCTCCGTGGCGGAGATGGCGACGGTGAACTGGCCGCTCGCCAGGCACGACAGGAGGAGGTCGGGAGATTACGCCTGGTCGCTCAACGTCTCGAAGCCGCCGCCGTCGGCGCCCAGGAACTCCGGGAGGAATTTCTCGACGACGATGATCTGGTGCTCGCCGCCTCAGTGATCGGGGAGCGCAGTCTGGCGGCCCACGCGCGGGTTGACGCCGCGGAGCGGGCTCTGCAGGAGCTGCGGAATCGCGCCGCTGCCGCGCGGATGGAACCGGAGATCCTTCGCGAGCGCGTATCCGCCTCCTCGGAGGAACTCACCTCGCGCTGGGCGCGGGCGTTTGCCGCAGGGGCAATCACCCATCTGACCCCCGAGCAGTTCTGCGGCGCGATGCTCCAGGCGACCGGCGAACTCGGGAAAATCCGCCTCGCCGCCGAGGCCGAGTTTTCCAAAAAGCTCGCCGCGACAAAGGGGAAGGACGATGGGAAGGACGCGCCACCACCGCTCGTCGAATCCGACCGCGCCCGCCATGTCGAGGAAGCTGTCCAGACGCGTGTGGCCGCCATCACCAACCAGTTTGTCTCGCTCTTCGGTGGCGAGGCCGGATTGCCGCAGACCGATTTTTACGCCACCGCCGACCAGGCGCTGTTTCTCTCGAATGCCGACACCCCGCGTGGCTGGCTGCGCCCCTCGGGGGAAAATCTGAGCGCCCGCTTACTCAAAATGACGGACCCCGAAACGGTCGCCGTCGAGCTCTACCTGAGCGTGCTCACTCGCGAGCCCGACCCGGAGGAGATAGCGGCGGTGGCGGACTACCTCGCCGCCCGCGATGGGCAACGCGCCGAGGCCGTGCAGGAGCTGGCTTGGGCGCTGCTCTCCTCTGTGGAGTTTCGTTTCAAGCACTGATCCATCGTCCCCCACCTTTCCCGACCAGCCATGAACTCCCGATTCTCCGATCTCCCACTCGTCCGACGTCACTTCCTCGGCTCACTCGTAACCGGGGGCGCCGCCGTTGCCGGACTCGGCGCCTTCGTCGACCCGCTCGCCGCCTCCCAACTTGCGAGTACCCAGCGCCGCATGCTGGTCATTCGCATGCACGGAGGACTCAGTCAGTTAGAGAGTTGGGATCCCAAGCCGGGTACCGACACCGGCGGCCCTTACCGCGCCATTCCCACATCGGTCCCGGGCATTCACATCTCCGAACTGCTGCCCCACACCGCCAAACGCATGCATCACCTCGGACTGATCCGCGGGGTCAACACTCGCAACGGCGACCATGGCAAGGGCACTTACATGATGCTCACCGGGCGCCATCAGATGCCGGGCGTGGAGTATCCCGAGATCGGCGCCGTGGTCGCCCGCTCGCTCGATTCGGGCGGTGTCTCGCTCCCCGGACATATCAAGATCTCCGCCGGCGGGGGCGGACGCAGCGCCGACGCCGCCTACCTCGGACCCAAGTATGCCAGCATGAGCGTCAGCGGAGACAAACCGCCTCCCAACAGCACCCGTCCCTCGGATCTCTCGGATGACGCCGAGGTAGCCCGCAACCAGCTCCGCAACCTGGTGAATGATCGCTTTGCCAGCAAACGACGCACAGCCGAGACCGACGCCTATGTGCAGAGTTTCGCCCAGGCGGAGGAGCTGGTGAAACGGGCCGAGGTCTTTGATCTCTCAAAGGAATCCGAAAAAGATCGGGCCCGCTATGGTTCCCACGATTTCGGGCGGCATTGCCTCATGGCCCGCCGGCTGCTGGAGAATGGCATCACCTTTGTTCAAGTGACTCATTCGAACTACGACACCCATCACGAGAATTTCAATTTTCACCATGAACAGCTCGGCGAATTCGATCTGCCTTTCGCGACGCTGATCGACGATCTCCACCAGCGCGGCATGTTGGAGAACACGCTGGTGGTGGTGCTTTCCGAGTTCGGTCGCACCCCCAAGATCAATTCCCGCTACGGGCGCGACCATTGGGGCAACGCTTGGTCGGTGTGTCTCGGCGGCTGCGGATTGCAGAAGGGCTTTGTCCACGGCGCAACCAATGATAATGGCACGGAAGTCACCGACAGCGAAGTCGATGCCGGCCACCTATTCCACACCTACCTCCGCGCCCTCGGCCTGCGGTCGGATGGCAAACTCGACGTCGGTGGTAGACAGTTCCCCATCGCTGACCCGGCCTTCACGCCCATACGCGAGATTCTGGCCTGAATCACTTCGCCCGCAGCGCGGACAGTGGGAGGCGGTGCGACATCACCTCCCCGCCCGCCTCGTCGATGATCCGAACCTGTAGCGAGGGGTCGGGGGCCTCCCAGTCCACCCTCAACCAACCGACATTGGGCAGGTGACAGGTGGTGTCGGAGAAGCGATTCGGATTCGGCGTCGGTGTGCCGCGCGGATGCTTCTGGGTCATCGAGCTGGAGGTGAAATCATGGATGGGATAACCGGCGGGGCTGTCGATCTTCGAGAACTCGCACCAATGGCGGTCACCAGTAAGGAAGACGACGCCCGACGCCCGCGTCTCGTCGATCAGCTCGAGCAGTCGCCGGCGCTCGCGTGGGAGATTGGCCCAACACTCCCCGCCATGCACCTCGGGGGCAAACTGGATACTGCTGACGAGGAGCCGCAACTCCGCGGGCTCTCTCAGCTCGTTTTCCAGCCAAGTCCATTGCGCCGGGCCGAGCATGGTGGCTGACGGATCCTCCAGCACCACATACGGCCCGCCGAGCAGAGCCTGTTCTTTGGGCACTTTTTTCAAATCCGAACGGAAATACCGGGCGTCCAGCACGATCACCTGGGTGCGTCTGCCCTCCGGCCCGAACATCCGCGAGTGGTAGACGCCCTCCCGCATCCGGCGCGGCGAGTCCATCGGCTCGTCCAGCCAATTCCAGAATTCCCTCTGGGCCGCCACTTTATCCGCATAGGAGGCGCCACCGTCGTTCTGCCCGAAGTCGTGGTCGTCCCAGGTGGCGAGGATGGGCCGGTCACGGAGGCCGCGGAAGAACCGGCTGTCTTTCAGCAAGCCGTACTTTTCCCTCATCAGGGGTATCCCGCCTTTGTCGGCGTAGACGTTGTCCCCCATGAAGAGGAACAGATCGCGGGGCAAAGTCAGCGTACGCTCCAGCATCGGATGCTCGTGAGTGTCGAGACAGGAGCCAAAGAGGATATCGCGCAGCGGCTCATCTTCCATCGCCACCCCGACGCGGGAAGCCATGGCCACGAGTGGCAAGCCGCCGAGCAGGCGGCGCCGGGAGAGGGAGGGTCTATTCATTCCGACTGCTCGTTCGCGTTAACCGCCCTGGCCACCTGCTCGGACGACTGATCGCGCGGATGCGGATCCACCGCCCGCGCCGGCAGCGTGGTCAGGATCACGCACAGGGTGTCGCTGTCGGGATCGGCCCAGCAGCGGGTGCCGGTCGAGCCGGTGTGGCCGAAGGTATTCTCGCCACATCCGGTGCCTCCCAATTCCGGCCCCAGATCGAACCCCAGCCCACGCGGTCGCAAGCCCTCGGGATTGTGGTTGCGGATCATGAGACGGGCCGTCTCGGGTTTCAGGGCCTTGCCGGAGGGATGGAGGAACTCGTCCAGAAAACGCGCCACATCGGGGGCCGAGCCATGGGCCCCACCCCAGGGCGCTCCCAGATTCCGCCAGTAGTCGCTGTTCCAATCCCAGGACTTGGTCGAAGGATCTCCCGCCCCGGACTCGGGCGCGCCGTATTCGACCTGATTCAGGATCACAGCCTTCGGATCCAAGCCGGCGATCCCCATGGAGGAGCGCGTCATGCCGAGGGGCCGATAGATCAGCTCGTCCATCAATGTGGCGAAGGGCTTGCCCGCGATCCGCCGCGCGATCTCCGTGGCCAGCATGATCGCCATGCTGGAGTAGCCGTAGCGGCTACCGGGCGCGAACAGCAGCGGAGTCCGCACCGCCGCCTCGACGAACGCCGCCAGGGGCGCGTGGTCGGCGCGCAGGCTGGCATTCTCCGGCAACTGATCCGGCAAACCCGAGACATGGGTCAGCAACTGACCCATGGTCACCCGCTCCCTCCCCTCGCCGGTGAACTCCGGCAGGTAGCGCGACGCCGGATCCTCGAGCGCGAACTTTCCCTCCTCATGGAGCCGCATCACCGCCGCCGCCGACAGGGTCTTGGAGATGGAGGCGAGGAGAAAGATGCCATCGATGGTGTCGGCCGCGCCGAAGGACCGCGCGAACTCCTCGTCTCCCCGCCGCACCAGCAACGCCGCCGCCCGTATCTGCCGGGAGGCGGTCGCGGTCTCCAGGATGCGCGCCGCTTCCTCGAGACGGTCCTTTTTCACCGCCGCGATCAGGGGCGATCCGCCAACCAGGAGGCCGCCGGTTTGGAGGAGAAAGGCGCGGCGCTTCATCGGGATGGGTCGAGGGGAATGGGGGTTTCCGGGGAACCATCCCGGACGACGGACTCATGATGGCTCATCCGGAATATCTTCGCGAGTGGCGCCTTTCGGTTTTTGCCGCACCCGGTAGATCACCTGTTTGCCGTTCGACAGCTTCTCCAGTTCAAACAGGTCGATGGCGCCCAGCAGGCCACTAAGTTTGGCAAAACCAAAGGTGCGGTGGTCGATGGAACTCTGATTCGACAGATGATTGCCGACCGGCCCCAAGGGCGCCCAGCCTTCCTCATCCGCGCAACTGGCGATGGCATTGCGGAGTGTCTGGATCAATTTGGCATTACCCTTGAGTTGATTACCCGAGCTACGCTGCGCCTTCAGTCCTGTTGCGGAGGTTTCATCATCATCATCGAGATAGAGAAAGTGCGTGCAACTGTTGATGAATGGTTCCGGTGTGTTGTGGCCGCCGAATCCGATGACCTTCTTGCCCTCGCCACGCAGGCGGATACAGAGCGGAGTGAAGTCGCAATCCGAGGAGACCAACGCGAATGTCTCCACCGCCTTCGTGTAAAGAATGTCCATGGCGTCGATGAGCAGCCGCATGTCGGTGGCGTTCTTCCCTTTCACCAGATCGAATAGCTGGACAGGCTCGATGGCATGCTCATGGAGCCGCTCGGTCCAACCTCTGAGAGCAGGCTTGGTCCAGTTTCCATAAGCTCGGCGGATGTTGGCGACCCCGTGCGTGGCGAGTTCGGCCATGATGAAATCGATCCTCCCGGCGGGCGCGTTGTCGGCGTCGATAAGCAGAGCCAGGCTGTCATTGAGGGCTTCCATATGATCGAGTGACGAGATCTAATCCGCGGCTGATCCGATACGGTACCTGGATTCTCTGAAATCGACGAGTCCAAATCCGGCGATTTCGCGGCCGCGATCAAGATCGAGGCGGAAATCAATCGAGTGAAGCCGGGCATGGCCTTGCCCATCGAGGCCGGCGTCCGCCATTCCTTTCAAGGGTTTTCCAATAACGAATTTCATCCCTGGCTCCAGGAAAACGCCTTTCCATTTTCTGGCGCCGCCTCCGGCGATACCAAGCTCACTTTCACCGGGGATACAATGCATAACGACTCGGCCACCACCCTCGCCCCAGTTGATTACACCTACAAGCTGACCTCCAGTCGCTCGTTGGCGATGGGAGAATCCGCGTTCCGCATCCAGTTTGTCAAAGACCTCTCCTCCGGTGTGTTCACCAGCAGTCGCGGCGATTACGAACTCCGGCTCGCGACACCCCCGGAAACCGAGCCCACCGAGTAGAAGACGCGCCAGGCCAACCCGGACGTGGAGGTTATTCCAAATATGATATCGATTTTGATTGACGTAATTGCGGCAAATAGCACAATTGGCAGCATGAAGCCTAGGAATCGTCTCTTATCGTCGTTAATCGCTCTGGCCTTCGTCATGGCCTTCACCGCCACCTCGCAGGCCGCCGCCATTGTCTATACGGTGACCTTCACCGCGAATGCCAGGTTCTTCCCCAAACATGTGACCAGAGGGGGGAACACCTTCTCACATCGTGGTTTCCTCATCTACAACCCCGCGGCGCCAGGCACCTCCATCACTGTCGAGTTGATCCCCGGCACCAAGACCTACCGCATCCAGGGAGCCATGATCAACAACATCGCCCCCAGTTCCATCGGTTTCGGCGTGCTGGATCGTAACGCGGACGCCTTTCCGGAAACGCAAGCCGGCCTGATTGGCTTCACCTCGGGTGTGACCGTGTCACGTTCCTATGTCGGCCTGATTCCCCGCGCCGGATTCCGTTTCGGCAATTCGGTCCCCATCACCGGGATAGCCAGAGTCCTGAGGGGTTTCGGTTCCGTCACCGGTGCCGACCATTTCAGAACCGCTGATGTCTGGAGAGTCCATCCTTTCACCGCCGCCCAGCCCGTCGACACCACCGCAGGCCTCGCGCTGGTCACCGCCAATCTGGCGGGCCGGGGTTTCTCTCAAGTGCCCTGATCCTTGCCGGATCTCCACACACCATACCTTTCGAAGTGGCGAACGTTTCGGCGTTCGCCACTTCCGCGTACGGGCAATACCATTTCCTCCGTGAACTCTTCCCGCCAAACGCCGCCCTGGCTTTCACAACCATCACGTCTCGCAACCCTAACGGCGTTCTGTCTCGGACTCGCCAGCTTCGGCTGTGGCCGGGAATCCGGGGATCGGGATGCCTCTCCCGAAGACCGGAGCTCGGACAACGCCCCCGTCACCTTTCAAGGCGATCCCCGGGAAACCCCTTCCTTCCACGCGGCACCCAACCAAGTACCGGCAGAGCAGCTGCTCGCCGGAGCAACGATGGCTCAGGATTTCGAGGCGCGCGAGTTTGTCGAATTGTCCGCCGAACAGAAAGCCGCGCTGTTGCAACTCATTGAAGAGTTCCGCGGGAATCCGACGCGCCGCGGCGAAATCCTGGAGGAGATCGAGTCGAACTATTACAGCGCCGAGCTGCTCCCCCTCGTCCGCGAGATCCTGGGTATGGGCGAGGAATCCCTCGCCATCCAGGCTCTGGAAATACTCGGCGGCAACACCTCCCCGGACATCATGCCCGTGCTCGACCAGGCTCTGGGCAGCCCGTCCGAAGACCTGCGCCTCACCGCCGTCCACGCCGCCTCCCAAGTCCGGGACGACTCTTTCGTCGCGTTCCTCGGGAAGACCTTCGAGGATCCTTCCGAAGTGGTGCGGCTCACCGGACTCGACATTCTGGAGCATCAGACCAAACAGACACGATTCCAGGTCTACGACAGAGCCATGGATGCTCCCCACTCCGATGTGAACCTCGCCGCCATTCTCGCCCTCGAAATCGAGTCCAACATCGCGAGCATCGACATCCTGATCAAAGGCCTCGAGTCCCCCGATCCCGACGTCCGCCTTGAGGCGGAGACCTCCCTCGAGTTTCAGCTCAATCACGATTTCGATTCCGCCGCCCAGGCCAGGGAATGGTGGGCGGCCAACCGGAATCGCTATGACGAAGACTTGTTCCCCAAGGATTCCTGATTCTCCTCGCCGTCCTCAACTGGGGAAGTCCGCTCGGATCTCCTCGGAAAAATCCTCCGCCTCCGGCGACACCCGCCTCACCGCCTCATCGATGCGGAAAGCGCGCTTGGCCGCTTCATAGTCCAGATCCGTCGCAATCATCCCCCGGCTGAAGAGGAACTTGGCGATGAGACCGTTGGCCACCGATTCCCACCGCAGCCCTATCGGCTTCACACTCAGATTATCAGCCTGCTCGATCCAGACCGTGGTGCAGTTGTCCCGGATGATGTGGTAGAAACGCGGCTGCCGACGCAGATTGTCCGCGGTGCGACACAGAGAGAGGAAAAAAGCCCGCAGGCTCAGGGCATCCACCTTCACCGGGTAGGCATAGAGTTCGTAGCCCTCCGCCGCCCGGACCCCGAATCCGTCTCGTTCATCTAGGAACAGGTAGATCAACTCATAGGTACTCAACCCGCCAAGTACCGGCTGGTAGTTTTCCCCCACCTCCTTGCGGGCCTCGATCGAAAGCAACAGGCGTCCGTCCTCGCCGAAATCGAAGCTCAGCATCGTGTGCGCCATGAGATCGGAGTAGATGAACGGCTCCACAATCAGGTCGAGTCCCCGCAGATTCCGCAACCGATAGCTACGCGTCTCCCAACGCTCATCCAGGATTTCCCGCCCATCCGGTCCCCATCGGAAATTGCGGACACCTTTCATCGTCAGCGTGTCCCCGTCGAGCGTGGGCTCCACCAGCACCGTCAGATCCCTCTGCCAGTCACGCTCGTTCGACGGACTCAGGGCCGAGCGCCAGACGATGATCGCCACGCAGACCGCCAGACCCACCGTGAACGCGCGCCGCAGGCGGCGACGGAAAGCCACCACACCCACCAGACCCAGCGCCACCACGAATCCCGGGATCAGCGATCCCACCCCGAACACCGTCAGGATGATGGCGAGGAGAAATCCCACCCCATAGCCCAGCGGTCGCCCGATCCAGACGCGGAGATGTCGCCCGAGACCGCGCCTCCCACACCCGCCCGTGTCCCCCATTTCGGTGGCCCCGTCCGAGTCGTTTCCCGTGCCGCGTAGTGTTTCCATCACCCCCCACCTCTATCTCTTCCCCAAGCATCCCACAATCCGCGAATACACGCCGACCCTCGACGCATCCCCGTGGCAGACGATTCAGCGCATGGGCGCGTGCTTCTTGAAAAACTTCACGATCAGCTCCGGACCCGCCGGTGGATACTTGTGCCCGCCCGCGTGCCGATAGACGACCAGCGGCGTTCCCTTTTCGGATGGGTAGATCGTGCAGCCCTCCCCCCACGCGCTCCCCTCCGCCGCGCAACCATTCACCCGCTTCACCACATCGATCATGAGCGCCTGCCATTCATACTTCACCAGCGGATCACTCTCCGACACCAGGTGCATCGCCGGCTTGGGCGTCAGTTTCGCCGCACTCTTCCGGCCCGCTGCCGCTGACGGCGCCACCGCGGCGAAGACCTCCGGCCGCTCCGCCCACAGCAGATAGGTGAAACCACCGCCGTTGGAATGACCACTCGCGTAGACCCTGTCTGCATCGATGGAGTACTTCTCCCGCGCCGTGGCCAGCACCGCGTCGAAGAATTTCAGGTCGCGATCCCCCTGATCACCCGCCGCATGCTGCCAGCCGTTGCGCTTGCCCTCCGGATCCGTCAGCCGACCCGGCGTGGGCAGCCCCTGCAGGTAGATCACCAACGCCTCCGGCCACTCATCCTCGAAATGAAAACTGCGCGACGCGTTGCGGGCATTCCCCCCATGACCATGAAAGCCGAAGACCACCGGCGCCCCACCCTTTTCGGACTTCACCGCCGGCACGAAGATCAGCGCCTCGCGTTCCACCCCCTCCACCGTCCAGGTCTCCCGCACCGGCTCGCGCGCCTGGGATACTCCACCGAGCAGGGACACCGATAGCCAGACCAGACACGTGATTCGATTCATGGATGTATAAAACCTTCCCATCCATGTCATGGTTGCGCACTCAGCGAGAGTGCCTCCTCACCTACCTCTTTCGACGAGTCTCCAACCCAACCCCATTCGCGTAAACCTTGAAATCGCAACACGCTAATTATTAACGATTTGAAAAGTTTTCACTT
>CAYTNL010000016.1:0-94654 GCA_964439145.1 uncultured Verrucomicrobiales bacterium | reverse complement strand
GGCTGCGTCTCCCACGACGCCGACTTCGCCGAGGGCACGTCCTTCCGGGAGATCCTCGACGACGAGCAGCTCCCCGACGGGGACGCCGGCCGCGTGAACCGTCTCATCTTCTGCACCGGCAAAGTCTACTACGACCTGCTGGCTTACCGTCGAGAGCATGACATCAAGGACGCCGCCATCATTCGCGTCGAACAGCTCTACCCCTTCCACGCCTCTTTGCTCGAGGAGATCACCTCGCGCTACCCCAACTCCCAGGCCAAATGGGTGTGGTGCCAGGAGGAGCCCCTCAACATGGGCGCCTGGACCTTCATCGGACCGCGTCTGCAGAAACTGACTTCCCACCGGGTGCGTTACGCCGGTCGTGATCGGGCGGCCAGCCCCGCCGCCGGCGCCAAGATCATCCACAAACGCGAGCAGGCCGCTCTTGTGGAGGCCGCGTTCGGCGTCTGACAGTCTCCCGTTACTCATTCCACCCACTCCGCTTCATCATCATGGCCCACGAGATCACGATACCGTCCGTAGGAGAGTCCATCACCACCGCCACCATCGCCACCTGGCACAAGCAGGATGGCCAGGGCGTAAAAGCCGGCGAGACCATCGTCACTTTCGACACCGACAAGGTTTCCCAGGATCTGGAGGCCGAAGTCGAGGGAGTGCTCCACATTCGCGCGGGCGAGGGAGAGGAAGTCGAGATCGGCGCCGTCATCGCCACCATTGAAGAGGGTAGGGTCGATGACTCAACAGGGTCGGGTGACAAAGCCGCGGAGGCCCCCAAGTCCGCGGAAGAGAGTGCTCAGGAAGAGAAGGAAGACTCCGCCTCGGTGCGGGCGACCCCTGTGGCCCGCAAGATGGCGGAGGAGAAAGGGCTGGATCTCGCCGAAGTCGAGGGATCGGGAGCCGGGGGACGCATCACCAAAGCCGACGTGCTCGCCGCCAGTGATGGTGGCGAGGAGTCGCCCGCGCCGTCGGCTCCGGCCGGGGCCGAGTCGCGACCGGCTCCGGATACGGCGGCGAATCGGGACGGACGCGTGACCCGGCGCAAGATGCCCCCCCTGCGTCGCAAGATCGCCGCGTCGTTGGTGAGCGCGCAGCAGAATGCCGCCCTTCTCACCACGTTCAATGAATGCGACATGTCCGAGATCATGGCCCTGCGCAAGCGGGTGCAGGACAGCTTTGTCGCCAAACACGGGTTGAAGATCGGCTTCATGTCCTTTTTCGTGAAGGCGGTCGTCGAGGCGCTCAAGGCGGTGCCTCAGATCAACGCCCGGCTCGACGGGGAAGACATCGTGGAGCAGCACTACCACGACATCGGCGTGGCGGTGGGGACGGAGAAAGGTCTCATCGTTCCGGTGATTCGCGACTGCGACAGCAAGAGTTTCGCCGAGATCGAACGGGACATCGTCGGCTACGCGAAAAAGGCGCGCGAGGGCAAGATCCAGCTCAGCGATCTCCAGGGCGGGGTGTTCACCATTTCCAACGGCGGCATCTACGGCTCCATGCTTTCCACCCCCATCCTCAACCCGCCGCAGAGCGGCATCCTTGGCATGCACAACATCATGGAAAGACCGGTGGCGGTGAATGGCGAGGTCGTGATCCGGCCGATGATGTATCTGGCGCTCAGTTACGACCACCGCATCGTCGACGGCAAGGAAGCCGTCACCTTTCTCGTCCGGGTGAAGGAATGCATCGAGGACCCGACACGTCTCCTGGTGGGGGCGTGACGGGTGCGCGGGGCGATTACTCGTCCCCGCCCTTGGTCACCTCGATCGGCTGGGTGGCGATCATCCTACCGGCGGCGGTCATGAAACGGATCTCGTGGGCTCCGGGTGTGTTCGGAGCATTGAGAGTGCCGGGCGATTCGCCATCCTTGGTGTAGAAGTAGTCGCGATACTTGCCGACCTCGGCGTCTTTCTCAACGATGGTGATGTAGTCGCTCTGGTTCCTGGGCCCGGTCCACTCGACCTTGAACTCGGCGCCGGCCGCGACGGTGGCGGGCGCCTTGAGGGTGGCGGTGACGGCTTCGGCGCGGATGGGCGCGCTGGCGAGCGTTTTACTCTCCTGCCCGGTCATGTAGCGGATCTCGTAGGCGCCCGCTTCTTCGGGGATCTTCACGCGGAGGGTGCCATCCGTGCTGTCACGGGTGTAGGCGTAGTGTTTGTAGGCGCCCTCGTCGGCTTTGGCCTCGACGATGGTGATGTAGTCGCCGTCGTTGTTGGGCCCTTTCCACTGGATGGTCACTTCGCTGCCGCCGGGAGCGGTCTCGGGAGCGCTGACGATGGCTTCGGCGGGCAGAATCTTGATGGGCACCGCGACGAGGATCTTGGCCTTCTGGCCCGAGACATAACGCAGCTCGGCGTCGCCCGCGCTTTCCAGGGCCCGCACGCGCGCGTTACCATCCGGACTGTCTCGGGTGTAGGCGTAGTTTCCGTAGTCACCCTCCTCGGCTCCCTTTTCAACGACCGTCAGGTAGTCGCCCTCATTGGCGGGACCGGTCCATTTCACCGCTATGAAGCTGCCGGCGACCACCTCGGCGGGGGCGGAGAGGGTGGCGTCGACCGGGGTGACGGTGATGTCCGCGCGACCCAGCACCTTGCGCGAGCGTCCCGCCAGGTAGCGGACCTCGCAGGGGCCGGCCTCGATGGGGGCGGTGAGTTCCAGCGGGGAGCCGGCCCGGGTGTAGGCGTGATTGCCGTACACGCGATCCTCGGCGGTCTTGGGAACGATGGTGAGGTAGTCGCCCTCGTTGTCGGGACCTTCCCAACTGACCTGGAAAACGGACCCGGCCGGCACCGAGTCGGGCGCCTCGATGGTCGCGGGATCCAGTGTTTCTTCGGGCATGGGTTGCGACATTGGCGTGGCGGCGGCGGTCACGGCCATTTCGAGCGCGTCGCGGAGCGAGGCGGCATCCTGGGCTGGCAGGAACCGGCCCCCGGTCTCGTCGGCGAGACAGCGAATGGTCTCGGCGTCCTTGGAATCGATGTCGAAGGCGACGATGTGGGCCTTGAAGGCGATCCCCCGGGCGCGGAGGGCGCGCGCCAGCTCGCAGGGATCGCGATCGCAGGTCTCGATGCCGTCGCTGATGAGGATGACGCTGGCGGGATTCTCCTCGATCTTCAGCACCTCGGCGGCCTGTTCCACCGCGGCGGTGAGCGGAGTCTTGCCCATGGGCATCACCCCCATGACCCGGTCGAGGAAGGCCTTGCGATCCACCTTGCCGGGCGGAATGAGCAGCTCGATGTCTTCGCAATCGCCCTTGCTGCGATGTCCGTAGGCCATGAGACCGAGTTCGAGATTGGGATCGAGCGATTGCATCAGGTCGGAGATGACCTCGCGGGCGATCTCGATCTTGTGTTTCCCACCGATTTGCCCCCACATGCTGCCCGAGGCGTCGAGAATGACGATGGCTTTTCCGGTGCCTCCCTCAGCGGCGGAATCCTGAGCGGTGGACGTGTGGGGTGACACCAGCCAGAGGGCGGCGGCGACGATGTGGACGACGGATCTAGGGCGAGTCGGATTGGTCATGGAGCGATGGGTCACGGTTTGGGAATGGTTCCCAGAATAACGGATATCGGAGAGATGCGCCAATTTGAATTCGGCACAAAACCTTCACCAAGTCCCGGTGTGAGGAGAAAAAACGCCCGACCGCGGGGACGGTCGGGCGTTTTTGGGTTCACGGGGCTGTTGAGGCACCGTTGGGTGGTCGAGGGGCAAGCCGTTGGGAATAATTGCTCCCGTGGCGGCCTGGCTTTCCAGAGGGTGGCGGGTCGTCCGTGTGGGGGAGGCGACGGCTCAGTTGTTGAGCATCTTGTCGCGTTCCAGTTTGAGACCCATCTTGCGGTAGAGAGTGGCGATGCTGACGCCGAGCATGCTGGCGCTTTTCTCGCGGGAACCGCCGTTGTATTTGAGGGTCTCGCGGATGAAGAGTTTCTCCTGCTTCTTGATGTAGTCGTTGAGCTTGGTGCCGATGGGGAGTTGGTGTGTCACCTGTTCGTCGTCATCGGTGATCTCGACTTTCTGCGCGACTTTGGGCGGCAGATCGACGGGACGGATGACGTTCTTTTCGGCGAAGGCGCAGGCGCGCTCGATGGCGTTCTGCAATTCGCCGACGTTGCCCGGCCAGCTGTACTGCTCGAGGAGTCGCTGGGCGTATTTGTCCACTTCGAAGGTTTTCAGCCCGGTGCGGTTGCAATGGCGGTCGAGGAAATACTGCGCCAGGCGCATGATGTCATCCTTGCGCGCCCGGAGCGCGGGCACCTGGATGGGGATGACGGAGATCTTGTAGAAGAGATCCTCGCGGAAAGTGCCCTCGGCGACGCATTCCTCCAGCTCTTTGGCGGAGGAGGCGATGAAGCGCACATCCATGTGGGACGGCAGGGTGCCGGTGAGGCGGCGGGCGCTGATCTCCTCGAGGTAGCTCTCGAGCTGGGACTGGAGCCGCAGGGGCAGCATGTGGATTTCCTCAAGGAGCACGGTGCCTCCCATGGCGCGGCTGAAGATGGTCTCGGAGCGGCTGGATGGCAGGCCGAACAGTTCCATTTCCAGGAGTTCCTCGGGCAGGGCCGAGCATTGCAGCACTTTGAAGGGGGCGTGATTTCGGCGGCTGCGGTTGTGGATGCTGCGGGCGACCATCTGTTTGCCGGAGCCAAACTCGCCCTCGAGCAGGACGGGGCTGTCGTTGTCGGCGATCTTTTCGATGATTCCCAGGATCTCCTCGATCTTGGGGCTTTTGCCGATAAGCTTGGAGGCCTCCATGGAGAGGTCGAACTCGGGGGTCTCCTTGGAATCTTTCGGGGAAGGCTTGCCCCGCTGTTGGAGCGCCAGCTCGACGGTGCGCTGGAGGTCGGCCAGCTCGAAAGGCTTGGAAAGGTAATCGAAGGCGCCCAGTCGCATGGCTTCGACGGCGGTCTCGATGCTGCCGTAGCCGGTGACCATGATGACCTGGGTGTTCGGGTGGTTCTGCTGGGAGTAGGCGATGATGTCGAGACCGTTCATGTCGCCGAGCTGGAGGTCGACAATCATGAGATCGGGCTTCAACTGATCGAGTGCCTGCATGCCCTCGCGTCCCGTCTGGGCGGGGGTGGTTTCATGGCCTTGCTGCCGGCAAAGCTTGGTCATGAGATTCAGAATGCCGGCTTCGTCGTCAATGATGAGAATATTGGCCATGGCTCCGTGGGGTGGGCGTTGAGTGGTTTTTGGTTGAGTGAGTCAAATCGTTTAGATTTCTCAGATATTACAAACATCTTAAATTTTGCAAAGAGAAAAAATCTCAATTTTGCAAAAAATTAGAACGGCTCCAACCACCGCAGGGTCGGAGCGGTGGTCCGCGGGGGAGGGGCTCCGTTATTTCGCGTCGGAGCGAGTCAGTCGGTCCCGTTTTTTCAAACCGGCGGACCGGCCGAGGGCGGCAGGGGCGGTGGGGTGGATTTCCGGATGGCGGTCTTTTGGGCCGCCTGTTGACGCATGATCGCGAAAATCAGCAAACCCCCGGCACAGAAGCCGAGGAAGCCGACGGCGATGGCGCCAAATCCCAGGGTCACCGCGGTTTCCCAGTCGTCGCTGTCCATTTCCTCCCCGTTGGAGTGGTCGGAACCGGCGGCGGCGGAGTGGCGGTCGTCGACTTCCCACAGATCGAAGGAGGTCAGCTCGTAAATGTCGCGATTGGCGTCGATGAAGGTCTCCAGATCGGCGGGATCGATGGCGTCGCGGTCATTGCCGGATCGATAGGTCCCCACGATGGAGGCGCGGACTTTCTCGGGATCGTAGGTCATCCATCGCTCGAAGGTGCCGGTGGGGGACTGGATGGCATAGCGCTCCTCGTCGAAAAATCCGGCCCAATCCTCGTCGGTGCCGGGCAGGATGAATCGCATCTCGTGCCGACACCAGGCGGGCGGGGCGATGGCGTAGGGCAGCTCGCGGCGGGGATGGTCGGGTTGACTGAGCGTGTCGCGGATCGCCTGCAGGTAGACGGTGAACAGGTACCAGCCGGGATCGTCGGGATCGGGCGCCCAGGGGTTGGTGAGGTGGTAGTGTTCGCGGACGATGATGACATTTGCCTCGCGATCATCCTCGACGTTCATGGGCTGATCGAGATCCGGCTCGAGGGACGGGTAGTTCTCCCGATAGTAGTCGAGATAGCCGTGCAGCAACGAATCCGGCTCGTCGGAGTCGAGATGGTAGCGGACCGAGTCGGCCTCGGAGCCGGTGTAGGTGGTGACGACCTCGAGGGTGGCGGGTTCTCCGATATCGCCGAGGTGGAAAGTCTCGATCACCTCGGTGCGATGATCCTCGGGATCGATGTCCGGGGTGGCGATGAGACCGGTGGTGCTGTGGCGCAGCACCAGGCCGTGGCCATAGTCGGGGAAGGGGAGGCTTTCCACGGTGCCTCCCTGGTGGCTGGATGTGGCGTCGCACCAGAGTATCCGTCCATCGGGAAGGGTGACGCGCAGCACGACGTGGTCGAAGGCGAGCGGTGAGGGGAGGAGATCCGCCACCCGATGGCGCCATTGATGAGAGACGCAGACCGGGTCGCTGTCGATGCCCAGGTCCAGCAGGATCTGCCCGAGCAGCACGGCCTTGTCCTTGCAGTCGCCGTAGCGACGGAGAAAGCAGCGGTTCGGCTCGGCGGGGCGAAAGGCGTTGATGCCGTCCTCGATACCGAGATAGCGGATCTCGTCCTGGACAAAGCGGATGGCGGCGAGTGCCCGGGCCTCCGGGGTGGGATGGGCCGCGCGAAGGGTTTCGATCACCGCTTTCAGTTCGGGTGAGACCGCTTCGTGGGAGAAATCGTAGTGTCGCGCGCCCCATTGGGCGACCTCGCGCCAGTTGGCGAATTCGCTCAACTCGAGCGCGGCGAACAGCGGTTGCCAGGACGGCGTCGCGCTTTCCGTGACGCGCGGGGGGATGTCGTCCCGTCGCCAGATCCATTCCCGCTCCCCGGTTTCCTCCAGATCGCGGACGAGGGGCTCGATCTCCACCCGGAAACCGCGCTGTCGGAGTTCGGGTCTATCCTTCCCCCTCACCAGCCGGTAGCTGAGGGCGCGCACTGTCGATTCCCATTCCATGGGCACCACATCGGAGAAAACGCCGTCGAACACCGGGTTCTTTCCCGTCAGGGTGTAGTCATACTCCACCACATCTCCGGGGCGGACATCCTCCAGCAGGAGCATCACGGAGAGGTGCCCGTCGAGCAGGCCATTATTTCGCTCATCCTCGGGGATGGTGACACGGATCAACTCCGGCCGCAGGATGTCCTCCGTCACGCCGTCGCGATGTCGGAGCAGGCGATGAATCGTCAGGCGCTGGTAGGCGGGGTCGAAATCGATCTCGAACTCGGACTTTTCATGCACACCGGCCACAGTGAGGAACTCGCTGGCGTAGTGAAAATACTCCTCCCCGAGATCCGCGTGGACCTGGAAATCCACCAGCCGGAAGTAGACACCGGGCTTCACCGGGCCGGTGAAAGGCGAGGGGGAATCCAGATCGGGCGCCACCCGCTCCACCCAGTCCGACGGATCGCCGAAATGGTGAAAGTCCACCGCCAGCGCGGAGGGGGCTTCCTGCCCGGTGGCGGGAAAAAGCGTCAGCCAGGCCCAGCTGAAGATCGCGACGCGGGTGCGATCAACGGGGTGGGGAAAATCGTGGGGCGTGGGCGACCGGAACATCGGGGAGTGAGTGTTGCCGGAGAATCGCCTCCACCGCAACCATCGAAGCGCCCGCGCGGCGATTTTCCCCGCTGGTTACGGGGCGGGTTTTCGCTTATGATGAGGCGCGTTCCGTATCCTCCCCGCGACACGCCGACTCGCTGGCGGGAAAAAAACCTTTAAGTCGGCCTAAGAAAACCCGGAGAGCACCGTTTGAGGGGATGAAAGAATCAAGGATGCCTCCCACCGCCGCCGCCAAATTGGCCGAGGAAACACCGGATGCCATGGTCGTGTCGGCCCTTCGCGAGTTCGAAGGGCCGCTGACCGGCTATGTCTCCGGTCTGCTGAATGGCGATTGGGAGCGCGCCCGGGATGTGGTGCAGGACACCTTTTTGAAACTGCATCAGCAGGACCCCGCCACGGTCGATGGCCGGCTGAAGAGCTGGCTCTACACCGTGGCCCGCAATCGCTCCATCGACATTCTCCGCAAAGAAAAACCCATGACCGTCACCAGCAGTGAAGCCTTCGAGGCGCTCGATGACTGGCGCCCGGATCCCGCCGCGGCGGCGGATCGGGCCGAGCGTCACGAGGAGGTGTTGCGCCTGGTGGAGCGTCTGCCGGAAAATCAGCGGGAAGTCATTCGCCTCAAATTTCAGGGAGACCTCAGCTACAAGGAGATCGCCGACATTACCGAGCTGAGCGTGAGCAATGTGGGATTCCTTCTTCACACCGGCATCAAGCGTCTCCGGGCCATGATGGGCGTCGCCGAAAATCCCTGAGCGTCGATTCGTTTTTCCAGCCTCCCTATTTTTTTCTCAAAACCCCTCCTCAGTCCGTCCTCAAGCCACGATGAAATCCGAAGCCACCATCAGTCCCGACGATCCGCGACTTAGTGCCTACCTTTTTGGGGAATTGTCCGTTGAGGAGTCGCTCCTTGTGGAAGCCCAACTGCGCCGCTCCCCCGAAGCCCGGGCCGAGCTGGAGGAGTTCCGCGCCATGAGCGACCTGCTCCGCGAAAGTTTCGCCGCCGAGCTGGCCGGCGCCGTCCGGGATGAGCCCGCGCTCTCCCTCCTGCCGGCGCCGCGGGTGGAGGACAAAGTGGTCGCCTTCGCCGGAGCGAACGTCGACAGCCGGCGGAAATGGGGACGCGTGGCCGCCGTGGCCACCCTCGCGGCGGCGGTGACCGTCGCCCTGGTCATGTTGCCCAAGGCGGTGACCACGGATGGCGGCGTCCCCGGCACCTTGGCGTCGGTGGACCCGGTGGTGGCCCCCCAGCCCGCGCCCGCGGACGTGGAGACCATCCGCCACGTGTCCGCCAAAGTGCCCGCATTCGGCTACCGGGGCGAGACCGACGCCACCGATGGCCTGCACGAGGTAGCCTGGACCGCCGGAGACACGGAGGGCGGTTTCGAATCGCGCCCGCGCTCCCTAGGCAGCGACCCCACCATCACCGAGGTGCGTTTTCTCTCGGACGATCCCATCGACCTGCGCAGCGCGCCCGTTCCGGCAGAGCTGCTCAGTTACCTGCCGGACGGACGGAGCGGCCAGGGCGGGGTCACGACCGCGATGTTTCACACCGGTTCGGATCCCCGGGTCGGCGGACCATCCCACCTCTACCTCGACACGGATCGCTACCCGGATCCCGAAATTGTCCACCGCCGCGTGGAGTTGGCCGGGGGTGTTTTTCAGGTGGAGGGGCATCGCACGCGCTCGCTCTACCGCGCGGAGCAGCGGTCGGACGCCGCGGGGCGGACCTCGGTGATACTCAAGGGCATGATCCGGCTGGAGGCCGATGGGGAACCCGCCGCCGTCATCGATGAGCCCGATCCCAGTTACGATTTCGGGGTGACTCCCGTGGTCTGGTCACCGCTCGGGTCGTCGGCCGACACGGAGTTCGAGGCGGAAGTCGCGACCGATGACATCGCCGCGCGCTACATCGTGCGTCAGCGGGAGCGGGTTCGCCGGGCCGAATCGCTGGTCGAGATCGCCATCGGACTGCTCGAAAACGGAGAGGCCGATTCCGCCGCCACCCAACTGGAACTCGCCGTCGCGCTCCTGCCCGAGGCCCCCGCCACCAGTGAACTGCGCTCCCGGGCGCTGAGATTGCTGGAAAAAGCCGGCGCGGCCTTCGCCGAGTGACTTTTTCCCGCGCGGGTTTGCGTGATATACAAGCCCGGTCGCATCGGGCTTAATGCCGGCATGAATCGTAGGCGTTTTCTGCGCGGCGGCCTCGCGGCGGCCACTGCCACCGGCTCGTCCCTGTTCGTCCCCTCGCGGGCGGAGAACCGGGAGGAGATCATCGACATCCATCAGCACGTGAACTATCACGCCCGCTCGAACGCGGACATGATCGCCCACCAGCGTGCCATGGGCATGTCGAAAACCGTGCTGCTGCCCTCCGGATCACAGCTCAACCGGGAATCCACCCACCTCGGTCGATCCAACGGCCTGGCCGCGCGCGTCTTCGGCTCCGGCGCCGCGGCCCGGGTGGCGGCGGAGTACCCGGGAGAGTTCGTCTGGTTCGCCAACGAGGTGCCCGATCTCGACACCACCAAGGCCGAGCTGGAAAAGTGGTTGGACCGCGGCGCCAGCGGCATCGGCGAGCAGAAATTCGGAGTGGACTGCGACGGCAAGGCCATGCGCCTCATCTACGACATCGCCAAAGCCTACCAGGTCCCCGTCCTCATTCATTTCCAGCACGGCACCTACAATCATGGCTTCGAGCGGTTCCACAAGATCCTCGAGGCCTATCCCACGGTGAACTTCTTCGGTCATGCCCAGACCTGGTGGGGCAACATCGACGCCAAACACCAGCCGACCGAACTCTATCCGAAAGGCCCGGTGACTCCCGGCGGACTCACCGACAAGTATCTCGCCGACTATCCCAACATCTTCGGCGACCTCTCCGCCGGCTCCGCGCTCAACGCCATGAGACGCGATCTCGAACACGCCGCCGCATTCCTCAATCGTCATCAGGACAAGCTCTGCTACGCCAGCGACTGCGCCGACTCCGTGGGCAATGGCGAGAAATGCAGCGGCGCGGGCATGCGCGACGTCGTGCGCGATCTCGTCACCGATCCGGAGGCGCGCGCCAAGATCTATTCCGGCAACGCCAAACGCATCATCAAGAGCCTCGCATGAATGTGTCATTTCCCCGACTCCTCACCCTGGCCCTGGTGCCCCATTTCGCCATGATCACTCCCGCCTCCCTCGGAGACGAGCAGGCGTCTAAGCCGCTCATCATCGCCCACCGGGGGGATAGCGAGAAAGCCCCCGAGAACACCGCCGCCGCGATCCGGTCCGCGGTGGCGGCAAAAGCCGACCTGATCGAGTTCGACGTGCGGGAGACCGCCGATGGCGGGTTGCTGCTGTTCCATGATGGCGACTTGCGTCGTTACACCGGCGCGAAGACACCTTTAGAGGCGCTGGGATTTGAGGAGGCGCGGAAACTGGATGTCGGCACCTGGTTCGATCCGGCAAAAAAAACCTTTGCCGCCGAGCGGCCGCCGACATTGGAAGAGGCGATCCGCTATTGCCTCGAAGGCGACACCATGCCCCTGATCGAGCGCAAGTCCGGTCCCGCCGCCGACTACGTGAAAGTCATCCGCGACCTCAAGGCCGAGGATCGCGTGATCGTCCAGGCCTTCGACTGGGGCTTCCTCCGCGATCTGCGAGCCCTCGCGCCCGACATCGTCATCGGCGCCCTGGGCGACAAGGCGCCCGACGCCAAACGCCTGAGCGAACTGGAGGCGCTGAGGCCCGAGTGGATCGGATGGAACCAGAAATACCTCGATCCGACCGGCATTGAAACCTTTCACCATCTGGGCGCCAAAGTCGCCGTGTGGACCGTCAACGATCTCGCCCGCCTGCGGCAGTTCGCCGCCTGGGGCGTCGAGGCGCTCATCACTGATCGGCCCGCCGAGGCTCGGGAAGCGCTCGAAAAGTGAGTCCCGGGATTCACTCCCGGAACCGTTTCCGGTATGCCAGCGGCGTCATGCCGGTGACCTTGCGGAAGCGCTTCGTGAAGTGGCTCTGGTCGCAGAATCCGGTCGCCACCGCGATGTCGCCGATGCCCCGGTCGGTGGTGACCAACCGACGCTGCGCCTCCTGAATCCGGAGCGAAAGCACGTACTCCATCGGCGAGAGCCTGAGCAACTGGCGAAAGCGGCGATTGAAATGCGGGACCGAGATTCCGGCGATGGCGGCGAGACTTTCCACCGTCACCTCATCGACGAAGCGGGTCCGCAAATGCTCGATCACCCGCTGCAGCTCCTGAAAATGCGTTTTCTGGTCCTCCGGCGTGGCAATGGGACGCATCAGCCCCGCCAGTCCCATCATCCCGCCCTCGCGATCAAACAGCGGCGACTTGCTCGAGACGAACCACCGCGGCGTGCCCCGGATATGCGGCACCAGCCAGACCTCGTTCCAGAGCGACTGGCCCGACTCGAACACCCGGCGGTCGTTCGCCTCATAGGCCTCCGCCAGCAGATCGGGAAAGAAATCACGAGCCGCCCGGCCCACCAGTTCCTCCTCCCGCGCCATGTCATAGGTCACGAGATGGAGCGCGTTGCACATCACGTAGCGGCTGTTGAGATCCTTCACGAAAAAACACACGTTCGGCGTTGCCGCCATCAGCCGCAGCACCGGCTCCAGACCCGGGTTTTGCGAGAAGAACTCGCGCTGAAAGGCGTGAGGGTTTTTCAAGGGCATGATCGGATAATACCAAAACAGAGGTGGGCACTACAAGACACGCGATGCGGTCCATGCTTGATTTTCGTTCACTTCTGGCGCGGTTGCGCGGGCTACGCCGACAGCCGGGTCATGATAGGATTTTCCGAAACCCCACCCATCGTCACCCGCCATGTTCGATTTCCTAGCCGAGAACGGCGCGCCCCTCTGCGGGGCCCGCGCCTTTGGACAAAGCCGCCGCGAATTTCTCCAGGCCGGCGCCCTCGGGGCCATCGGCCTCTCGCTACCGCAATACCTCGCCGCCAAGCAGGCCGGCGCGGTGAAGAAGTCCCACGACAACCGCTCCTGCATCCTCATCTTCAATCTCGGCGGTCCCAGTCACCTGGATCTCTGGGATATGAAGCCCGACGCGCCCCAGGAGATCCGCGGCCCCTTCAAGCCCATCCGCACCAAATCCCCCGACATCGACATCTCCGAGATCCTGCCGCTGCACGCCAAGATCGCGGACAAATTCTCCCTCGTGCGCTCCTGCCATCACAGTGGCGCGGCGGTGCATGACGCGGGCTGGCAGATGATGCAGACCGGGCGCCGCTTCACCGGTGGCATCCAGACACCGCACGTCGGCTCGGTGGTGAGTTATCTCCAGGGGAGGAAGACGGATCTGCCTCCCTTTGTTGTGCTCCCCGAGCTGATGGGACGCGGTGGCGGGAATCTCCCCAACGGCCAGGCCGGCGGGTTCCTCGGCAAGGCGCACGATCCCTTCGCGCTCATGGCCGATCCCTCACAGAAAGATTTCCGGGTGCCGGATCTCCTGCCGCCCGACCAGATCGGCGCCTCGCGCCTGGCACGCCGCCAGCGGATGCGGGATCTGGTGGATGGAACGGTGAAAAATTTCGAGGCCAGCGAGGATGCCCGCCTTTTGGATGAAAACTTCCACGCCGCCTTCCGCATGATGACCAGCGAGCAGGCCCGCGCCGCCTTCGACCTCTCCCAGGAAAGCGACGTCACCCGCGAGCGCTACGGCATGAACCGCGTTGGCCAGTGCATGCTCCTGGCGCGCCGACTCGTGGAGAACGGCGTCCGCTTTGTCACCGTGAACACCTTCCTCACCGTGTTCAACGAACTGAGCTGGGACATTCACGGCTCCAAGCCCTTCATCTCCGTGACCCAGATGAAAGAGCAGGTCGCCCCCATGTATGACCAGGCCTACTCAGCCCTGATCGAGGATCTCGCCCAGCGGGGGATGCTCGATGACACCCTCGTGGCGGGCGTGTCTGAGTTCGGGCGCACGCCCAAGGTCAACCCCGCCGGGGGCCGCGATCATTGGCCGCAATGTTTCACCTGCTCCTTCGCCGGCGGAGGCGTCCAGGGCGGACGGGTCATCGGCGCCAGCGACCCCATCGGAGGCTTCCCCGCCGAGCGTCCCGTCGGCCCCGGAGACATCGTGGCCACCATTTTTCACAGCCTCGGCTTCGACCACACCAGCCACTTGCCCGGACCCTCCGGGCGGCCTTTCCCCTTGGTGGATATCGGTGAGGAGCCGATCAAGGAGTTGTTCACCTGATTCCCGGCCCCCCCCATGAAAATGAATCACTCAAGAGGGTTGGGTCATCGACTCGACAGGGTTGCCTCCCGGCTTCTCGGCCTGATGGCGGCTCTGGTCGCCGGCACGGTTTTCGGCGGAGAAAATCTCGCCATCCTCCCGCCCGAGATCTCGCTCGATGGTCCCGAGTCTTTCCAGGGCCTGCTGGTGCTGGAAAAGGACGCCCAGGGAAATTTCGCCGGCGAGGCCGAGGGGGCCGCTGTCGTGAGCGGAGATCCGCGAATTGCCCAAGTCGTCGATGGCAAAGTCGTGCCCAAAGGCGACGGCGCCACCACCCTCACCGCCACCACGCCGGACGGTCGGAGCGCCAGCGCCGTCGTCACCGTGCGGGGTGTCGCGGACGCGCACGCGTGGAGTTTTCGCAACCACGTCCTGCCCGCCCTCTCGAAGGGCGGTTGCAACATGGGAGCCTGCCACGGGTCCATCGCCGGCAAGGGCGGCTTCAGGCTCAGTCTGCGGGGGTATGATCCCGAGGACGACTATCACCGCATCACCCGCGAGGCGCGCGGGCGCCGGGTGGAGTTGGGCGATCCCGGCCGCTCCCTGTTGCTGACCAAGGCGACCACCGCGCTCAAACACACCGGCGGCAAGCGCATCGAGCCCGACTCGCGCGACTACCGGGTGCTGGCGGAGTGGATCACGGCGGGCGCCCCGGCGCCGACGCCCGACGATGCCCGGCTGGAGGAGTTGGAAATCTTTCCCCCGCTCGCCACCCTCAGCCCCGGAGCCAAGCCACGCTTTCTGGTGCGGGCCACCTACTCGGACGGGCGGAGGGAGGATGTGACGGAGTGGGCCAAATTCACCTCCTCCAACGAGGCGGTCGCCACTGTGGACGACGACGGCAACGGCGAAGTCATCGGACACGGCGAGGGCGCCGTCACCGCGTGGTTCTCGGCGCGGATCGTGATCGCCCGCATCTCCGCTCCCTGGCCGAACGAGATCCCCGCGGAAGTCTTCGCCGAAGCACCGCGCCGGAATTTCATCGATGATCGTGTGCTGGAGCAGCTCAGCCGGCTCAACCTGAAGCCCTCGCCCCGCGCCGGGGACAGCGACTTCATCCGCCGCGCCTACCTCGACACCATCGGCATGATGCCGACCCCCGCGGAGACGCGCGCCTTTCTCGACGACCAATCGCCCGACAAGCGTGATCGCCTCATCGAGCACCTGCTCACCCGGACGGAATTCGTCGACTACTGGGCCTACCGCATCTCCGACATGATGCTGGTGAACGGCCGCCACCTGCGCCCCGACGCGGTGAAGGCCTACTACGACTGGATCCGCGCCAGCGTGGCCGCCAACCGGCCCTGGGACGCCTTCGCCCGCGACGTGGTCATCGCCAAAGGCAGCAGCGTGGTCGAGGGGGCGACCAACTTCTACGCCGTGCACCAGGATCCCGAGACCATGGCCGAGAATGTGAGTCAGACCTTTCTCAGCCTCTCGCTCAATTGCGCGAAATGCCACGATCATCCGCTGGAAAAGTGGACCAACGACCAATACTACGCCTTCGCCAACCTCTTCTCCCGCGTCCGGGCAAAGGGATGGGGCGGCGACGCCCGCAACGGCGACGGTATCCGCACCGTCTACGTGGAATCGCGCGGCGATCTCATCCAGCCCCGCACCGGGAGGCCCCAGCCGCCCGCGCCGCTCGACGCCGCCCCCATCGCGATGGACGACGAGGGAGACCGGCGGGAATTTCTCGCCGACTGGCTGACCTCGCCGGATAACGACCATTTCTCCCGCAGCATCGTCAACAAGGTGTGGGCGAACTTCTTCGGCGTCGGCCTCGTCGATCCGGTGGACGATCTGCGCGCCTCCAATCCCGCGAGCAACGAGCCCCTGCTGGCCGACCTTTCCCGGGACTTCGTGGCCAACGAGTTCGACCTGAAATCCCTCATGCGCACCATCCTGCGCAGCGAGACCTACCAGCGCTCGAGCGATGTGCTTTACGAGAATCAGGAGGACGACCGTTTCTACTCGCGCCAGTATCCCCGGCGGCTCATCGCCGAAGTGCTGCACGACGCCATCGCCGGCATCACCGGCGTGCCTACCGACTTCACCGAGATCTCGCTGCGGGACGGCAGTACCCAGAAGACCGAGTTCTATCCCAAGGGCACCCGGGCGCTGGAGCTGTTCGATTCGGCGGTGAACTCCTACTTCCTCAAGACCTTCGGCCGCAACGAGCGGGAGATCCCCTGCGAGTGCGAGCGCAGCAATCAGCCCAGCCTGGTGCAGGTGCTGCACGTGTCCAACGGCCAGACGGTGAACGACAAACTCGGCGCCAAGGACAATGTCGTCGACGGTCTGCTGTCCCGCGATCTGACCGACGAGGAGCGGATTGAAGAGGCTTACCTCCTGTGTTTGTCACGTCCGCCGACCGGGGAGGAACGCGACGGATTCCTCGCCATCTTCCGGGATACCCCCGAGGCCGAGCGCCGAGCGGCGCTGGAGGATCTGTTCTGGGCCCTCATGAGTTCGCGCGAGTTTCTGTTCCAGCATTGATCGAGGATCGCCATGAAAACCGTTTTCCTGACCACCCTCCTCGCCATCGTCGCGGCGTCCGCCACCGGCGCGGCACCGGTCGACTATCACCGCGACATCGCCCCGCTGCTGCGGCAATACTGCGCCGGCTGCCACAATGACGACGACTTCGAGGGAGACTTCTCCGTCGAGCGCTACGCCGACCTGAAAGAGGGCGGATCGAAAGGCGTGATGCTGCGCCCCGGCAAGCCGGAGGGCAGCTACCTGATGGAGCTGATGAGCGGGGGCGAAGTGTCCGAACCCATGCCGCCGCGCGACGAGCCGCAACCATCGGCGGAAGAGATCGCGCTGTTCGCCCGCTGGATCCGGGAGGGAGCGAAAGGCCCCGCCGAGGATCTTTCCATACTCACCCTGCTGAGCGTCCCGGACCTGCCGAAGGCCCCTGGCACCCGGGCGATCACGGCCATGGCGCGGTCTGCCGATGGCAAATGGGAAGCCGCCGCGCGTTTCGCCACGGTCGAGTTGCGCGAGTCGGGCACGCCCGCGACGCGGACATTGGGCGATCTGCCGGGCAAGGTGAACGCCCTCCACTTTTCCGCCGACGGCGGCAGCCTCGTCACCGCTTCCGGGATCGCCGGGTTGAAAGGTGTGGCGACGCTCTGGGACACGGCGACGGGGCGCGTGATCCGCGAGTTTGGCGAAGGCTACCACCGCGATGTCCTCTACGACGCCGAGTTGTCGCCCGACGGCAAATTGCTGGCCACCGGCGGCTACGACGCGAAGATCGCTCTCTGGGAAATCGCCAGCGGCGAGCGACTGCGGACCATCGAGATTCACAACGGCGCCGTCTACGATCTGGCATTCAGCCCCGACGGCACCGTGCTCGCCAGCGCCAGCGGCGACTCCACCGTGAAGCTGTGGCGAGTGTCCGACGGCGAGCGGCTCGACACGCTCAACCAGCCGCAGGGCGAGCAGTATACCGTCGAGTTTTCGCCGGACGGAAACTATATCTTCGCCGGTGGCGCCGACAATCGGGTGCGCATGTGGCGGTTCGTCTCCCGCACCGAGCCGAAGATCAACCCCCTCGTTCACGCCCGCTTCGCCCATGAGGACGCCGTGGTGCGACTGGCGCTCTCGGCCGATGGCAAATGGCTGGCGTCCTCCGGAGACGACCGGGCCATCAAGCTCTGGGCCTTGCCGGATCTCACCCAAGTCCGCGCCTGGGAGCACCAGCCCGACGTGGCGGCGGCCCTGCTTTTCGCGGGCGATCGCATCGTGGCCGGTCGCATGGATGGCGGCAGGGAAGAGGGTATGGTCATCGAACCAACCCTGTTGAGTCGCGCGCCCGCCCCAGTTAAGTCTGTGGCCGGTAAGGTGGTGAGCGCCGCGATGGGAGATCCGGTGAAGGTGGCGGCGGACGAGAGCGCCGAGGCGCAGCCGGTCTCCGCGCCGGTCGAGATCAGCGGAAAAATCGAGCGCCCCGGCGACGCGGACGATTTTCTTTTTTCGGCCAAGGCCGGGGAGACCTGGATACTCGAGGTGAACGCCGAGCGAATGAAGTCGCCGCTCGATTCGCGGGTGGAGGTGCTGACCGCCGCGGGCGAGCCCATCGAGCAGGTGCGTCTCCAGGCGGTGCGGGATTCGTGGTTCGAGTTCCGCGGGAAAGACTCGACCCAGGTGGGCGATTTCCGCGTCTTCAACTGGCGGGAGATGGAGCTCAACGAGTATCTCTACTGCAACGGCGAGGTGGTGAAACTCTGGCTCTATCCCCGCGGTCCGGATTCGGGATTCACCGTCTATCCCGGCATGGGCAAGCGCCACACCTGGTTCAACACCTCCGGCCTCACCCACGCCCTGGGCGAGCCCTGCCATATCGTCAGGCCCTTGCCGGCGGGTGTCGAGCCGGTGCCGAACGGGCTGCCGGTCTACACGCTGTATTTCGAGAATGACGACGATCCCCAGCGGCGATTCGGCTCGGACTCGGTGCTGACCTTCACCGCGCCGGCGGACGGCCAGTATCGGGCGCGGATCTCGGACACCCGGGGCTTTGGCGGCGGGGACTTCGCCTACCAGCTCACGGTGCGGAGCCCGAAACCGGATTTCAGCGTGAAGCACAGCATCGATGTCAAAAAGGGCCTCACCCTGGCGCCGGGCACCGGGCAGGAGATCGTGGTCACGGCCGAGCGCCACGACGGCTTCGACGGGGAGATCCGGGTGGAAGTTGCCGGTTTGCCCGAAGGCTGGAGCGTGGGCGGCCCCATCGTGATCGAGGCCGGGCAGCACCAGGCCATGGGCACCATCCACGCCGGGGCGGGGGAGCGGGCGGAACTGAGCCTGAAGGCGACCGCCCTGATCCTGGGGAAAGAGGTGTCGCACGCCTTGCCCGCCGCCGGAGAGGTGAAGCTGGCCGACAAGCCCGCCAAACTGGGCGTCGAGATTTTTCCCGACGGCGAGAGCGGGCGCCCGGTGGTGCGGGAGGGAGCGCCGCTGGAGCTGACCATCCATCCCGGCGAGACCATCACCGCGATGGTGCGGGCGGACCGGGTCGATTTCCCGGGCCAGATCGATTTCGGGAAAGAGGATTCCGGGAGAAATCTCGCGCACGGTCTGATCATCGACAACATTGGGCTCAACGGATTGATGATACCCGAGGGCGCCGACGAGCAGCGGTTTTTCATCACCGCCGCCGATTGGGTGCCGGAATCGACGCGGACTTTTCATCTCCGCACTCCCGCCGATGGCGGTCGTGCCACCCAGCCCATCATCCTGCACGTGAAGCGGCCGGAACCGGCGTCCTGACGCCGCGCGCGCCCTGGATATTCAAGGGAGTCATGGCAAATTGGGCAACCACGGAAGACGCGGAAAAGGCGTTGGGCCCAGGTGATGGCCGACCCGGCCGTTAGGAGTCAGGCCCTGCCGTTAGGGGGGTAGGTAAAGAAGTTTGACAAAACCAAACGGGTTCCGGGGGCTTCGGGGAGTATCGGAGTCGGTCCTCAATCAGGTCCGCTCCGACGACGGGGTTCGGATCGTTCGTTGGTAAGGTCGGACGGAAGCGAAGGCCGACCCGCTGCATCGGCTCCCTCATCGACAGGGTATTACCTTTCTTCCATCGCCGCCAAGAACGCTTCTACTCGCTCGGCTACAGGTTCGGTTTCTTGGTTGGTTCATCCGAGTCACTCTCAGTGGGCTTCGAGGATGAAGGGAGGGGCGACAATCCTGTCGCCCTTTTCTGAGAGGGTTGGGCGATAGGATTGACTCCGTCCAGCTCCGCTTCGCTCCGGTCATCGCCCCTCCTTTCTCCCCATTCACTCCGGATCCAACGGCGAGGTCGTCTCGGCGTAGATCGCCTCGTCACTCTCCGCATCGCGCCTTGGAGGGCCGGGGTGTCGCGGGCCTGCCAGAGGGTGCGGCCGTCTTTGTCGATGCCGACGGGCCTGGAATGCGTCGGGCGAGGTCCTGAGATCCGTCTCGGGGACATGGCAGAAGTAGGTGGCTTCCGGGACCTTGGGAAGGTGCCTACGGATTATCGCAGTGGCTTCCGGGATCACGAGAACGGAGTACGGCGTTACCTCCAGATCAGCACCGGCACGATCCAGCGGACGGCGACGTCGCAGGTGGCGGGACGCCAGATGTCGGCGCCGGGGCCGAGGGGGTCGTCCTCGCCCCAGTAGAGGTCGATCTGGCTCCGGAACAGGCCGCCGCCGGTGTCGGCGGTCAGGAAGCGGAGGGCGCCGAAGGTGTTGTAGAGGGCGGGATCGAGGATCCAGACGCGGACTCCGGGGGAAAAGAGCGGGTTGCGCCGGTGGACGGCGATGGATTCGCGATCCTGGAGGGTGTTGTTGCGATTGCCGAGGATGCGGTCGCGATAGCCCCAGGTGCCGTCGTATTTCAGGTAGGGATTGGTGCCGATCGGTTCGGCCATGACGCCGAAGCCCTCCACGGTGGTGGCCTTGACGAAGTCGGCGGGAAAGGAACGAGCGAGGCCGCGGGGTTTGGTCGGGGTCATGTTGAAGCCGCGTTCCGCGGTGAATCCGGACTCGCGGGGGCTGTAGTAGACGGTGCAGAAGAAGTAATGGGTCTCGGGCGGGTGGTCGAAGGTCTCGTAAACGTCGGCGAGGGCCTCGGTGTAGGTGCGGATGCCCTCGACGGCCTGGGCGCGGGGCGGCGCGATCTCGCAGAATGTGGCGGCGTCGGCGAGCAGGCCGGGCGGGGTTTCCCCGATGGCGAGGATTTCCCGCCAGGTGACTTCGGGCTGGGCGGCGGGGCCGGTGCCGAGGCCGGCGAGCCAGAGAGTCAACAGGGTCAGGTCGCGGAGTCGACAGGGTCTAGTCGGGAAAGAATTCCGACACGGGGCCGCCGCAGAGGATCTCGATGGGAAGTTTCTCGGGCTCATATTCGTAGGGGAGGGGTTTCCAGGCGAAGTCGGCGGGGTGCTCGGCGCGGGCGAGGCGAATGATCTCCATCCCAGTGCGCCAGGGGAGAAAGGTATCGCGATCAGTGACGTGAATCTGGGCGCCGCGGCAGACTCGTCCGGCATGCTTCTGGAAGGTGGGCTCGAAGGCGGCTTCGCGGAAGTGCGCGCCGGGCAATCCAAGGGCGTTCAGTTTGCGCGTGAAATCGTGACCGTCGATCCACGGCGCGCCGAAGAGTTCGAAGGGGCGGGTGGTGCCGCGTCCCTCGGAGAGGTTGGTTCCCTCGAGCAGGCACATGCCGGGATAGACGATGGCGGTGTCGAGGGTGGGCATGTTGGGCGAGGGGAGCACCCAGGGCAGGCCGGTGTCGTCGTGCCACATGGCCCGGTCCCAGCCGTCGAGGCGCAGGATGTGGAGATCGACGCCGGGAAATTTCTCGTCGCGAAACTGTCTCGCCAGTTCGCCGATGGTTTTGCCGTGGCGATTGGGGAGGGGATGGAGCCCGACGAAGCTGAGGTGATCCCCGCGCTGCGGGACGCCCTCGGTGTCGATGCCGTTGAGCGGATTCGGCCGGTCGGCGACGATGACGGGTATGCCGGCGGCTTCGCAGGCTTCGAGGCAGAGGTAGAGGGTCCAGATGAAGGTGTAGTAGCGGGCCCCGACATCGACGAGGTCGACGAAGAGGGCGTCAATCTTTTCCAGCATGCCGGGCACGGGTTTTCGGTACTCGCCGTAGAGGCTGAAGACGGGGATGCCGAGCCGGGGATGGGTGAAGCCGTCCCACTCGATCATGTTGTCCTGGGTGGTGCTCTCAAATCCGTGCTGGGGACCGAAGAGGGCGGCGAGGCGGAAGGCACCGTCGCGACTCATCGACTCGAGGACATCGAGTGTCGGCACGAGCCGGGCATTGACGGAGGCGGAATGGAGCAGGGCGCCGAGCCGCAGGTCGGGCGAGCGGAATCGATCAGGCCAGAGGTCGGGCAGCCGATCGACGGGGAGGGTGACTCTCGGTTTCCGGTTCAGGGTTTTTCGGTTTTCGGTTCTGTAGTTTTCAGCCGGGCGATGACGGCGTCGGTGATGTCGTCGGCTCCGGTGGCGTCGATGACGGCGGGAACACCGAAGGCGGATTCGGCCGATTTGTCGAGGATGACGGCGTAGCGGCCGTCGGCGTTGAGTTTGGCCACTTCGGCGCGGATGGCGTCGAGGAGGCGGTTTTTCTCTCGGGTGAATTTTTCCTCGAGATCGCGCTGCTGGGTGGTGCGCAGGGTGGCGATGGATTTTTCGAGTTCGTTGGCATCCTTCAGTTTTTCCGCCGCCTCGGTCTTTTTGCCGGAGCGGATCAATTCCTGATGTTCCTGAAGGCATTTTTTCAAGGCCTCGGAGCTCACCTTGAAGGCCTCGCGGGCGGCGTTGCGGTCCGCGGTCAGCTGTTTCGTGGCGGTGGCGGTTTCGGGATGCGCCTCGAAGGCGCGGGCGAGGTCGATGACGGCGATGGCCGCGGATTTCGGCGCATCCTGGGCCGCCGCGGGCGTGAAGAGGGCGCCCGAGACGAGGATGGTCAGGAAGAGATGAAAGTTCATCATGGGTGTTGGAGAGGGGGGCAGAATAAGAACAGCGCGGGGGGCGGGCAATCTCAACTTGCCGAAAGAAGGGCGCATGTGTGGAACTTGCGTGGTGGAGTGATTTTTGGTTCAATGCGAATCATGGATATGTCTGAACCGGAAAATAGCGAAAGAGGGATTCACGATCTCTACGCTGAGGATGCCGCAGTGGCCGATCAAAGAGTCTGGGGCCGTCGAGTCGATCCGATGAGCCGCCGGGGGTTTTTCTGGAGAGCGGGGCTGTCCGCGATGTCGGCCGCTCTGGGGGCCGAGATCGTGTTCTGGGACAGGATGCCGGGTGGGCTGATTCCGGCGGCACTGGCCCAGAGCAACGAACCATTCCGGCTCGCCGGCAAAGATGGCCTGACGGTATTGAACGACCGCCCCATCAACGCGGAAACGCCCGCCCATCTTCTGGATGACGCCATCACTCCCGCGGAGCGTTTGTTTGTTCGCAACAATGGTCATCCCCCGTCGGCGGAATCGATCAACCCCGAGCAGTGGAAGATCGAAATCGCGGGCGAGGCCTGCAAGGAACCGAAGGTCTTTACCCTTCCGGAATTGAAGGAGAAATTTACACACCACACCTACCAACTTCAGATCGAGTGTGGCGGAAATGGTCGCAGCGAATTCAATCCGCCCGCATCTGGCAATCAGTGGACCGTTGGGGCGGTCGGTTGTCCGGAATGGACGGGCGTCCGCTTGCGGGACGTGCTGGAAAGCTGCGGGATCGCCGAGAGTGCCGTCTATGTGGCTTATTATGGGGCGGATACGCATCTCTCCGGGGATCCGGCCAAGGAAGCGATCTCACGGGGCGTGCCCATGAGCAAGGCTCTGGAAGATGAATCGCTGATCGCCTTTGCCATGAATGGAGCCGACATTCCCTGGCTCAACGGGCACCCGGTTCGGATCGTGACCGGTGGGTGGCCGGCTTCCACGTCGGGAAAGTGGGTGCGACGGATCGAGATCCGTGATCGGGTTCACGACGGCGAGAAGATGATGGGTGGATCCTATCGAGTTCCCAAACACCCGGTGGCACCGGGAACCAAGGTTCCCGACGAGAACATGAAAATCATCGAATCGATGCCGGTGAAATCGATCGTCACTTTTCCGAAGTCGGGGATCAGTCACGAATTGGCCAAGCCGTTGGCTTGTCGCGGTCATGCCTGGGCCGGCGATTTGTCGGTGAGCGATGTGCATGTCTCGATCGATTTCGGAACGACTTGGAAGAAAGCCGAACTTTCAAAGCCGGTGAACCGCCTGGCGTGGCAACACTGGAACGCCGAAGTCAGCTTTCCCCAAGCAGGCTATTACGAGGTCTGGGTCCGCGCGGTCGATAGCGAAGGAAGAAGTCAGCCGATGATCGTGCCTGGATGGAATCCCAAGGGCTATCTCAACAACGCCTGTCACCGAATCGCTGTGCAGGCTATCTGAAACCAGTCAGGGCATGAAACAACAAGCGTTAGCTCTCGGAATCATCTCAGTGATGCTGGGGAACACGATTTCCCCGGCGGAGGAAAAGGAAGCGGAGCCGCCGCTTGACCCGTTGACGGGAATGAAGATGGCGGAGCACTGGGAATTGGTGCGGACTCACTGCACGGTCTGTCATTCACCCAAGCAGTTCCTGCAGCAGCGGGGAACGCAGTCCACTTGGAGCGACGTCATCGACTGGATGCAGGCGTCCGGCGGACTGTGGCCACTGGACGTCGAGACTAAGTCTAACATCATTACTTATCTGGCGGAAAATTACGGACCCACGGGTGCCTACCGTCGGGCTCCCATTCCCGTTTCTCTCCTGCCTGAGAATCCCTACTCGACCGCCGCGAAAGAGGAATTCGAAGCAAAGAAAAAGGCGGGCCTGATTCCGACCGCAGCGCCCTCGTCGGCTACCAAGAAACCCTGACCGGGAGCGAGGAACCGTTGCCTTACCAGCTGATGCGAATCCCGCTGGTGATGCCCCATCCGTCGTAGGCACCTCCGTCTTTGGCGGCGTCGGTGACAGTGGTGTATTGAACGCCGGTCTGCCACTTGAGCTTGTGGCCGTGGAGGTAGTAGTTCAGGCCGACGTAGAAGTCGTGGGACTGGTCTCCGAAACCAGTCTCGATCCGATTTTCGTACCGTCCCAAGAGGAGACCGTTGTCCCCGGCGCTGTTCAGAAAAGTGTAGCGGGCCACCACCTGGGCCTTTTCATTCACCCAGTAGAAAGGCATCAACTGGGCTCCGAAAAGATCGGGCTGCGATCCTTGTCCCCGGCCGGCGGTGATGTCGGTCCAGAGCCCCCATTTGTCTCGTTCCCATTGGGTCACCAGCGAAAGCACTTGCCCGAGACTGCTGGTGCCGTCGTTGTTCGGGTCGTACTTGTTTGTCATGTAATCCACACGGACGAGGGCACGATCCAGGCCACAAGATTCGGCGAAGTCGCATCCCAGCGAGACAAGGCCAAAATAGCCACCGTCAAATTCTCCGAACAACGAGTCGTCGCTTGCCGAAAACCCGCCGAGAAAGTAACTCCATCGATTCACCTTGCCTTCGATGCTGGTGCCAGTGTGGTATTCGACCGGGTTCCAGAGATTGCGGGCGAGATTGCTGCGCTCGGTGGTGATCAACCGTTTTGATGAGGTGGCGCCATCGAGGGTGAACGGGGCGGTGTGCTTACCGGCGGTGATCACGAGGCGCGGCGAGCGGCTCCACTCGATGTAGGCATCGGTGAGGCGTTCGCTGAACGAATTGAGTGCAGGATCGTATTCCCCCTCTGCCAGCAGCGTGAAGTTCCTGAGAAAAGACACCTCTCCCCCGAGGCGGATGGCGCGCCAAGTCAGCGCATCGTAGCTGCCTTGATGAGAGTCGAAGGCGACGGCGTCCGCCTGGAGCCTGCCGGTGATGGCGAATCGATTGAGAACCCGGGCATATGGCCGATCAATGAGGGTTGCTCGATTCCATAAGGATTCATGGAACGAACTGGTATCGGCTGCCTGGAGGGAATCCGAAACCTCCAGAATGGGAGGCGGCGATTTCTCGGATGCAGCTTCGCCCACGGCGCTTTCCAGCGAAGCCAAACTCACGACGGAAACGATTCCGTACAGGAATCGGCCGCACAGCGTTGAATTTCTGGAAGTGGTTCGCCTCAAGTGTGGGTTTGATGTTCCAATTTCTCATCTTTTGATAAGGCACGATCCTGAAAATGACAACGATTCGTTGAGCCGGATGGGAGACGACAAGAAAAAAGGGCGAGACCCGAAAGCCTCGCCCTCTTTTAGCAGGTGATCCACAACCAAGGGACGTCAAATCACGAGAATCAAAGAGACAGGATTACCAACTGATGCGGATACCGGTGGAAACACCCCAGCCGTCGTAGGCGCCTCCATCGTTGGCGCTGTCAGAGGCGGTGGTATATTCGACACCTGTTTGCCATTTGAGATTGTGTCCGCACAGGAAGTAGTTCACGCCAGCGTAGAATTCGTGGGCCACATCGGCGCGCCCGCTCACGACGCGGCTTTCGTAGCGATCAAGACGAACGCCGTTTTCGCCGGAGCTGTTCACGTAATTGTAGGAGGCCACCAACTGCCACTGTTCGGATAGATTGTAAAAAGGCATGATGGCTACGGCGAACAAATCGCTCTGGGAGCCATATCCCTCGGCAGCCGACACATCCGCCCAAAGCCCCCAGTTGCCTTGCTCGAATTTCGCGTTCAACGACCCCACTTGGTAGAGACTGCGAGTGTTTTGCGTTCCGTCTCCAGAGGGATTGTTATTCACGTAGTCTGCCCGAATGAGTGCTTTGTCGATTCCGAACGCATCTGCGAAGTCGTATCCGATTGAGGCGACGCCGAAGAATCCAGTCTCGAAGTCTCCAAATTCGGCACCCCCATCGGACGAGTAAACGCCGACGAAATATTCCCAATTGTCGATCTCGCCGGAAGCGGTGAGTCCTGTAAAATACTCTTCTGGAAACCAAAGATTTGTGGACAGCAAACTGCGCTCCATCCGAATCAGTTTCTTCGAAGAGGTGGCTCCATCCAAAGTGAAGGGCGCGCCCTGTTTCCCGACTTGGAGGACGAACGCGTCGTTGGTGGACCAAGCCAGGTAGGTGTCTGTGAGTTTTTGGTAAAGCGGGTCTCGGTCATTCAAGTCGAGGTCCGCTTCTGAATGAAGGGTGAAATTCTTGAAGATCTGGCTCTTGAAGCCGAAGCGGAATCGACGCCAGCTTAGACTGTCGATTTCGCCCTGATTGGCGTCAAAAAAGGCCGCGTCAGCCTGGAGACGCCCGGTCAGGGCGAATTTTTGCATGAACGGGTTCGATTCGTCTTTGTAAAGTGTCGCCCGGTCAAAAATGTCGCAAAAAGACGAGGAATCGGATTCGGCAAGGGTATCTACGACAATCTTACCGTCGCCTCCGGCAAAGGCGATGCTCGCCACGCCAACACCGCTAAGGGTCAGGGCAAGGAGTTTGGTTCGTTGAAAATAGGTCGTTCTCATCGGGTTGGTTGGTTTTGATCGATTGTTTGGATTCAATGACGGCAATCTAGTCTCGTGTCATGGAATGGGAATCCAGTGTGGTCCTGTGACGAAATTGTAACAAGCGGCGCCAGGAACCGAGACTGTTGGTGGATTGCCATTATTTGCGAAAACGTGCAAGTATTAAAATTTGTGGGTCCGCAGCCCTCGGCGATTGGAATTGATTCGTTGGGCAGGAACTGCGTGACAAGCGACTCGCGCCCCGTGGGGGGGCCTCCTTGTCGTCCCATGTGGCTTGAATCCTTAACGCACCAGAAGTATCGGAGGTAAGACCATCTCTGGATGACACGCCTTGCTCGGATGAAAATAATGATCATAGAAGACGATGAAAAAACGGCCCGGGCGGTTCACTCCGGCCTCCGGGCCGAGGGATACGACGCAAGCTTCACCTGTGACGGGGATACGGGTTTTTCTTGTCTGCAAGCTGGATCGTTTGATTTGCTCGTCCTCGACTGGATGCTTCCGGGACGTGATGGCATCGAGATTCTCAAATCGCTGCCCGAGCTTGACCGGAAGCCGTCTGTCCTTCTACTGACAGCCCGCGATGAGGTTGAAGACCGGGTTCGGGGCCTGGACGCGGGTGCGGACGATTATCTGGTGAAGCCCTTCGCCTTCGCGGAACTTCTGGCCAGGGTGCGGGCGCTTCATCGCCGAGCCGCGAGGGATGAATCGGTGCGACATCAAGTGGGAGATCTCACCCTCGATCTTCGAACGCGGCAGGCCTGGCGAAATGGAGAAGAAGTTGATCTCACACCACGGGAATTCGATCTCCTCAGTTGCCTGGTACGGAACGAGGGGCAGGTGGTCACCAGGCAGATGCTGGCCCGTGAGGTATGGCGCGAGCCGAATCGCTCTACCCCGCTCGACAATGTCATCGATGTCCATCTCGCCCGCCTGCGTCGGAAAGTCGATTCCGAACATTCTTCAAAACTCATCCGCACCGTGCGTGGGGTAGGATTTATCCTCAAAGTTGAATCGTGAGGATTCTGCTGCTGTGAAGCCGTTGAAAACGATGACCGCCTCTCTGTGGAAGCGCTGGTCCCTGAGGTTGCGCTTGACGCTCTGGTTCGCATTATTCGCGAGCGCGCTCCTTCTCGCGCTTCTACCTTTCGTCTATCATCTCGTCCGGGACCGATTGATAGCCGATACGGAGCGACAACTCGGGATCGACTGGGCTCTCATCGAGGCGCATTTGGAATACGGTCGTGAGGGGGGAATTCAATGGCGGAGTTCCAGCCCGGCCACGCCAGAGAGTCCGGGCTACGCTGAAAGCTGGTTCGATGTCTGGGTTGACGAACAGAGTGTCCTCAGGCATTGGCCCTCTCAGGGTGGAGCTGTCCTTCATCCGCCCCAGCCGGGAGAGTCGATGGGCGCTCGATTTTATTCCGTCTTTCTCGACGATGGAAGACCGGCCCGCACTTTTCAGCGGGTCACCGTTATCGATGGTCGAGAGGTATTGTTGCGCGTATTCCGCGATGAGTCGGGACAGCGCGCCACACTCCGTCACATCCTCCTAGGGCTCGCGTTGGGGATGCCCGTCGCCATCGCGCTTGCCGCGATCGGTGGATATGTGATGGCTGGGCGCGCCCTGCGTCCGGTACGTGAAATGGCCAGCGAAGCGCGACAGATCACTTCAGAATCCCTGGACAAACGCCTCCCGGTGCCCAACGCTCACGATGAATTGGGGCAACTCGCAATTGTTTTCAACCAGACGCTCACGCGGCTGGAGGCTTCGTTCGATTCGCTTAAACGATTCACCGCCGATGCTTCCCATGAACTCCGCACACCGCTGACAGCCCTTCGCTCGGTCGGCGAGATTTCCCTGCGGAGAGGTGACGACCCCGACGAACTCCGTGAAACCATCGGTAGTATGCTCGAAGAATCTCAACGTCTCCAAGATCTTGTGGAGACGTTGCTCCTGCTGGCCCGTGCCGAGAGTTCCGACCAATCGCTGTGTCGCGAGTCGGTCGCGCTTGATGTCCTCACGCGAGATGTTTGCGAACTACTTGAGGTTCTGGCGTCGGAAAAACGCCAGCAAATCAAGATCGTCGCCAGGCCTGGGCCGCACGTACAGGCTGATCCCGTGCTGCTGCGCCAAGCATTGACCAGCCTTCTGGACAACGCCATTCGTCACAGCCCGCCAGGCTCGGCGATATGTGTTTCAGTTCTGATTTCGGCTCAGGGAGCCGTCATTGATGTGACGGATCAGGGGCCGGGTATTCCACCGGAACATCGGGAAAAAATCTTCACCCGGTTTCACCGTATCGACAAAGCCCGTTCCCGCGCGGATGGCGGGACCGGCCTGGGTTTGGCCATCGCGAAGTTGTTTGTCGAGCAGCATGGGGGGAGCATCGAGTTGGATTGTCCGTCCTGTGGAGGTTCCCGTTTTCGCATTGTCCTGCCCCAAGGCCCGCGCTGACCGGCCATCCGAATTCAGGGAAAATCTATAGGGGTGCGCCGGCGTGACTATTGCCAGGCACGCGACGCGCGACTTCATCACTGGGCACTGGTGAGGGCTGCTTGGTGTGTTTGAGCCTGATGGGGCTGTATCCTGAACAAAACTTCAGTTTTTTTTCATGGCACCGGGGCATATCCGAGGCTAACACGGACGGCCCCATGATCCGTCGAAGTTTTCTCACCCACGCGCCGGCAGCGAATATCCTTCTGCGCTTGTTGGTCGGAGGAGTCTTTGTGTCTGAGGGACTGCAGAAGTTCCTTTTCCCCGCCGAACTGGGTGCCGGTCGTTTCCTGAAGATAGGCATTCCTTCGCCGGAGTTTTTCGGGCCATTGGTGGGCTTCTTTGAAATCGCTTGCGGGGTATTGGTGATGGTTGGCTTCGCTACCCGCCTCGCCGCGGTGCCGCTGATTGTCATCATGTTGGTCGCCCTGTTCACGACGAAACTCCCTATTCTGATTGGCTCGGAAGTCATGGGGTTCTCACCGCGTTCGCTCCCGCGCTATGGTTTCCTCAGCATGATGCATGAAGCCCGCAACGATCTCTCCATGCTTTTTGGATCTCTTTTCCTCCTGATCACCGGCGCTGGCCCTTGGTCGGTCGATGCCCGCCACTCCCGCTCATGAAATCGCTTGCCCTCATCGCACTCAGTCTGCCCGTCCTCGCCCAGACATCCGCGCCCCCTGTGCCAGTCACCGCCGCACCGGTCGTTGTCGGTCCTTGGGCGAAGATCGTCATCTTGCCCGCGGAAGCTCTGCCGTATTTCCGCGCCAATCTCGGCACCACCGCCACTGGCTGGGTCGATGCATTGCATGCCGATATCGGGTCGCGCGTCAAAAAGGGAGAGCTGCTCGCCGTGGTTAACGCTCCCGAACTCACCGCTGCCAGCGAGGCCCGCGCCGCGGAGGCCCGCGCGGCAAAACAGAAAATCGCGCAAGCCGAGTCGGTGCTGCATTCCAGCGAGGCGCTTGCCGCCGCCGCCCTTTCCGAGTTCACCCGCATTTCAAGCCTTGCCGAATCCGGCACGGTAACCTACAAGGCGCGTGACGAGGCCCAGGCACGGCTCGACTCAGCCAAGGCCCGCGTCGGGGAGGCCCAGGCCGGCATGATCGCCGCCGAGGCCGACGCACTCGCCGCGGAAGCCCGCGCCACCGAGGCCGCCGCCGCGCTCGCCTACACGAAGATCACCGCGCCATTCGACGGGATCGTTGTCGAGCGACACGCCGAACTCGGCGATTTTCTTGGGCCTTCTTCCGGTCGTGACAAGCTCTTCGTGATCGAGCAAATCGATCCGCTTCGCATCCGCATCCAGATTCCGGAGCACGCCGCCGCCCTTGCCAGCGTCGGGGACGCCGCAACATTGCGCATCGCGGGCCAGGAGATCGCCGCCAAGCTTGATCGTGTCTCCGGTTCGCTCGACCCCTCTACCAAAACGATGACGGCCGAAGTGGATGTCCGCGGTAATTCATTGCTCCCCGGCTCGCTTGGCAGCGCTACAATCGAGATCGAAAAGCTCGACTCCGCCGTACTGGTTCCCCTCGCCGCCCTGCAGACTTCCGCCGACGGTGCGCGTCATGTCATTGTCATGGACGGCGGGGCGCAGCGGGAAGTCACCGTGAAACTCGCCGCCGTCGATGGCAAGACTGCCGTCCTCAGTCAAGGGCCCGTCGATGGCCAGCAGGTCGTCATCCCATAACTCGCCCGCCATGGGCTCCTCGTCGCTTTTCCGATGAATCTGCTTACTTTCGCGCTCCGTCGTCCCCTCACCATCGTCGTCCTCTGCGTGGCCGTCGTCCTCGGTGCCACGCTGGCGATCCAGCGCATGTCGCGCGACATCTTTCCGCCGCTGGGCATCCCGACGATCTACGTCGCCCAACCCTATGGTGGCATGGATCCCGCGCAGATGGAGGGCTACCTAACCTATCGCTACGAGTATCATTTCCTCTACATCGCGAACATCGCCCACGTGGAGTCGAAATCGATCCAGGGTGCCTCGATCATGAAGCTCCAGTTTCACCCCGGCACCGACATGTCCACCGCCATGTCCGAAGTCGTCGCCCAGGTAAACCGCTCGCGCGCCTTCATGCCGCCGGGCACCGTCGCTCCCTTTATCATGCGCTTTGATGCGGGCAGCGTGCCGGTTGGCCACCTAGTCTTTTCCACGGATAATCCAGACATCACTCTCAACCAGATGCAGGATCAGGCGCTTAACAAGGTGCGCCCGTCCTTTGCTACCCTTCCCGGCGTATCCGCTCCGCCGCCCTTCGGTGGATCCTCCCGAGCTATTGTCGTCAGCGTCGATCCCGACAAGATGCGCTCCGCCGGCCTCTCGCCCGACGACATTGTCAAGTCCCTCGCTCGAGGAAACACCATCTCTCCATCGGGAAACATCAACCTCGACGGGAAGTATCCGATTGTCCCGTCCAATGCGATCGTCAAGGACATCAAGGAACTTGAGGACGTTCCGCTGAAACTCAAGGACGGTCGAGCGGTATTCCTGCGCGACGTCGCCACTGTCGCCGACACCGCCGACACCACTACAGCCTATGCCCTGGCCGATGGCAAACGTTCGGTTTATCTCCCTGTAACCAAGCGGGCCGAGGCCTCGACACTTGATGTCGTGAAAACTGTCCGCGAGAACATCCCGGAGTTTCAGAAGCTCTTGCCAGATGGCATCTCGGTCAGTTACGAGTTCGACCAATCGCCGGTGGTCGAGCAATCGATTCACGATCTGGTCAAGGAAGGCGCGCTCGGCGCGATTCTGACGGGTCTGATGGTGCTGCTGTTCCTGCGCGATTGGCGCAGCGCCTTCATCGTCGTCATCAACATCCCGCTCGCGCTGATGGCCGCCAGCCTGGCGTTGTGGATCACTGGACAGTCGGTCCATCTGATGACGCTTGGCGGCATGGCCCTGGCGATCGGCATCCTCGTCGATGAAGCCACAGTTGCCATTGAGAATATCCACACCCACCTCGCCCGCGGCGATTCACTGGCCCAGGCCGCCTTGAAAGGCACCCGGGAAACTACCCTGCCGCGCTTCCTCGCGATGGTCTGTATTCTCGCGGTGTTCATTCCCGCCTTCTTCATGGTTGGCGCGGCGAAGGCGCTGTTCGTCCCGCTCGCCCTCGCGGTCGGCTTCTCGATGATTGCCTCGTTCCTGCTGTCCAGCACACTGGTGCCCATCCTCACCGTCTGGCTGCTGAAGAAGGATGGCCACCACGAGGATAAGGAAGGCCCGCTCGCTCGCGCCTTCGCCCCCCTCGCCCGTACCGCTGTGGCCGCCCGCTGGGTAATCGTGCCGGCATACCTCGCCGTTACGGTTCTGATCATCGCCCTCATCGGCCCGCGCCTCGGACGCGAAATCTTCCCGCAGATCGACGCGGGACAATTTGCTTTGCGCTTCAAAGCTCCAAGCGGTACCCAGGTCGCCATCACCGAGGAGATCGCCCAGAACATACTCGCCACCATCGCTCGCGAAGTGGGGGGCGAGGAGATGATTGATACCTCGATCGGCATGGTCGGCGTCCATAACTCGTCCTTTCCCGTCAACCTCGTCTATCTTTGGAACGGCGGTCCAGGCGAGGGATTTCTTGCCGTTCAGCTCTCCGAGGAAGCGGATGTCAAAGTGCCGGAACTCAAGGAAACTCTGCGCGATGCCCTCGCAAAGGAGATGCCCGACGTTTCCATCTCCTTCGAGCCGCAGGACATCGTCAGCCGCGTGATGAGCTTCGGTTCACCCACCCCGTTGGAGATCGCGGTCAGCGGTCCGGACATCGCCGTCAGCAAGGTCCACGCCGAGAAGATTCTCGCCGAGCTAAAAAAGATTCCCTCGCTGCGCGATCTCCAGTTCGCACAGGACCTGAATTTCCCCACCGTGAACGTTCACATTGACCGCGAGCGCGCCGGACTGCTCGGCGTCGAGGTCGAGGATGTCGCCCGCTCGCTGGTCGCCGCCACCACCTCCAGCCGCTTCACTGTCGCCAACTTTTGGGCCGATCCCAAGTCGGGGGTCTCCTACAATCTCCAGGTTCAGATCCCCGAAGAACTCACGACTTCGATCGAGGATCTGAAAAACATCCCGATATCCTCCTCGGGTGAGAAGCCCGTGCTGCTACGCAACCTCGCCGAGATAGAGCAGGGCACCGCGGTGGGCACCTACGAACGCTTCAATCTTGCGCGAGTCGTCAGCATTACCGCCAATATTCACGGCACCGACTTCGGCCGTGCCTTGGCCGCCGTGAACAAAGCGCTCGCCGACGTCGGTCCCCCCGCCGACGCGAAGACCAAGGTAGCTCTTCGCGGTCAGGTCGTCCCATATACCCAGCTTGCCGAGGGCTTCGGCTCCGGTCTCGTCATTGCCGTGGTCGTCATCTTTCTTCTGCTCTGCGCGAACTTCCAGTCTATCCGTCTGGCACTGGTAGTTATCTCCACCACCCCGGCCGTGCTCGCGGGCATCGTCCTCGTTTTGTGGCTCACTGGAACCACCCTCAACATCCAGTCCGGCATTGGGGCGATCATGGCGATCGGCGTGGCTGTCGCCAACGCGATCCTGCTCGTCACCTTCGCGGAAAGCTTCCGCCGCCGGAACTCCACCGACCCGGAGGCCGTTTCCGGCAAGATTGTCGGGCCATTCGCGAAGAAGTCCGGATTGCCCTCGGCCGATCCCGCCGCCGCCGCCGTGGCTGGCGTCCGCTCCCGTCTGCGCGCGGTATTGATGACCAGCTTGGCAATGTCCGCCGGCATGCTGCCGCTCGCCCTCGGGCTCGGTGAAGGAGGTGATCAGACTGCTCCGCTAGGCCGCGCTGTCATCGGCGGCCTGATCTTCGCCACCATGGCAACTCTCTTCGTCCTACCGGCAGTGTTCGCTCTCCTCTCATCGAAAATCGTTCGTTCATCCTCACTCGATCCCACTGACTCAGATAGCCCCTACGCGGAGGTACCTGTCGGCAATCCGGAGTCTGGATCCGTTTCGGTTTGATATGGAATACCTGTTTTATTTTCATGAAGATTTCCCACCAATCCACTCTGCCTATCTTGGTCGTTATCGTATTGTTGATCGCTGACTTGGTTAACTACGCTGGAGAGTCCCAAGGTACACTCCCCATCGATTTGACGACGGCGCTGAAATTGGCCGACGCCGATAATACCCGGATTGCTCTGGCACGCGAACGGGTGACGGAAGCGGAGGCCGAACTCGCGGCAGCAAAGACTTTGCTGATCCCCGACATCACGGTGGGAGCCAGCTATCATCGCCATGTTGGTCCTCTGCAGGAAACAAACGGAAACATTCAAGACGTCAGCCGGTCGTCATCATTCGCCGGTCTCGGGGCAGGTGCCGTGGGGGCCGGCGATGTGCAAGTTGCCGGTGTAGGATTGAATATCGACATGGCTGAAGCCTGGTATGCACCATTGATGGCGCGCCAGCGTTCACGTGCCGCCTCGGCCGAAAGTGAAGTGGTGCGGAATCGTATTCTATTGGCGGTGGCCACGGCTTACTATGAACTCCTGCGATCTCGTGGCAGTCTTCAGATCGCCAACGAGGCTTTCAACGATGCCAAATCCCTCGCGCAGGCGACCGCGAGTTTCGCCCAGACAGGTCAAGGACTCGAAAGTGACAGCGAACGAGCCGCCGTCGAGGCCCTGGTGAGGAGGCGAGACATTGCGATCGCGGAGGAGCGCTTGGCTCTCGCATCTGTGCGACTGGCGGCGTTGCTGCAACTGGACCCCACCGTCAAACTGCTCCCTGGAGGACGGGCCGACGCAAGGGTCTCCTGGGTTGAGCCGGTGCTGGACCTTGAGCAACTCATCGATCAGGCACTGTCGCGACGACCCGAGATCTTGCGCACGGAGGCCGAACTGGCGGCCGCGCGACGTGACTGGGAGCAACAGCGACTGGGGCCTTATTTTCCCAGCATCAGTTTGGGCGCCAGCGTCGGCGGCTTTGGGGGCGAACAGGATTCAACACCGGCGCGGTGGAATGATCGCACCGATTTCAGCGCCGCGGTCTTCTGGCAACTGGACGGCATGGGCTTCGGTGACCGCGCATCTTCGGATCGTGCCGCTTCCCAATATCGCCAGTCGCAGATCGACCGTCGTCACTTGGAAAATGCAGTTGCGGCCGAGGTCGCCTCGGCATGGGCGAAAGTCGAGAACCGGGAAAAGCAGATCGCGATCGGTCGGGACGCGGTCGAGCGCGCAAACCGGTCCTTTGAACTCAATCGGAGCCGGGTGTTTGAGAACCAGGGATTGCCGATCGAGGTGCTCCAGGCGATCCATTCGCTGGTTTCCGCCCGCTCGCTCTACCTCGATTCAGTGATCGATTACAATATCGCGCAGTTCGAACTCTACACGGCGGTGGGGAGTGTTGAGCCGGGATTTTCCCAGCCGGGTGACCAGTTGACCACTACCGAGAATGCCCCTATTCAAGATCAGAAGTATGAGGTGATGAAGGAAATCGGGGGGGATGAAAAAACATCTTCCCGTGTCATCCGCAGCCCGCTCAGGCGTACGCGATTGCCCTGAACTATTTTCTTCGAACCACATGGTTGATTTTTGTCAGTTTACAGGTGTAAGCCCACAGCGTATGGGATGACCATTTCCTGAATGAGCAAGGTTCGTGTGACGGGCGTGCTGCCCGGTGAAGCGTCATCCGATTTTTCCGCCCTCGCTGAAAGTCTGGCGGGTCATGGCTATGCCGTGGTGGCGGATTTTCTTGACCGGGAGGTGGGCGAGTCCCTCGTTGATGAAGCGACCGCTCTCTGGAGTGAGGGCGAGTACCGCCGGGCCGCTATCGGGCGCGGGGAGGAAAGACGGGTCCGCTCCGAGATCCGCAGTGACCATGTGCTTTGGCTCGACCAATCCCGCCTCAGCGACTGCCAGCGGCGCTACTGGGAGCGGATGGATTCGCTCCGCCTGGCCCTGAACCGCGAGCTTTTCCTCGGGCTCTTCGATTTCGAGGCGCACCTGGCCTGTTTTCCGGAGGGAAGCCAGTACCGTGCCCACCTGGATCGCCATCGCGAGACGGAGGCGCGGGTGCTTTCCGCCATCGTTTACCTGAATCCCGGCTGGCTTCCCGAGGACGGCGGCACCCTGCGGCTCTACACGGATCGCGGGCTGGGAGTCGATGGTCCGTGGATCGACATCGTGCCGGAGTTCGGCAAGCTGGTCATCTTCCTCGCGGACGTGTTCTGGCACGAGGTGCTGCCGTCGGCGCGCGAGCGGCACTCCATCACCGGCTGGTTCCGCCGACGGGTGGAGGAACTGCCCCCGCTCTGAGGACTCAGGCGAGGATCTCCCGCACCACGTGTCCAAAAACGTCGGTGAGGCGGAAATCGCGACCGGCGTAGCGGTAGGTCAGTTGTTCGTGATCCATCCCCATGAGATGGAGGATGGTGGCGTGCAGATCGTGCATGTGGACTTTGCCCTCCACCGCCGCGAAACCGAGATCGTCGGTGGCGCCGTGGGAAAAGCCGGGTTTCACTCCGCCGCCGGCCAGCCAGGTGGTGAAGCCGCGGGGATTGTGATCGCGACCGTCCTTGCCTTGGGTGAAGGGGGTGCGGCCGAATTCTCCGCCCCACCAGACGAGCGTGTCCTCCAGCAGGCCGCGTTGTTCGAGGTCGGCGAGGAGACCGGCAATGGGGCGGTCGACCTCAAGGGCGAGTTCCTCGTGCTTGGGCATGTTGCTGTGCTGGTCCCACACCGGGGTGGCTCCGTTGTCGCAATGGGAGACCTGGATGTAGCGGACCCCCGCCTCCGCCAACTGCCGGGCGGCGAGGCATTGACGACCGAAGGCGTCGGTGGGCTTTTCATCGATCCCGTAGAGGGCGCGGGTGGCGGCGGATTCGCGATCCAGATCGACGACGCCCCCGGCGTGGTTCTGCATGCGCCAAGCCATTTCCATGGCGCCGATGGCTCCCTCCAGCTCCGGATGGGGGCCGGTGGTCGCGGCGGTCTGGGTTCGGTTCAGCGCCTGGAGGAGATCGTGCTGTCGCCTCTGATGCTCGGGGTCGAGATCGGAGGGGCCCCGCAGATTGCGGAAACCCGGCCGGGCGTTGCGATCCCCCGGCTGGCCCAGCACCGTGCCCTGGTGGATGGCGGGGAGGAAAGCGTTGCTGTAGTTTCGCGGTCCGCCCTTGTTGGCGGCGGGATTGATGGTGACGAAGGCGGGCAGATTCTCGTTTTCCGCGCCCAGTCCGTAGCTGATCCACGAGCCGACCGAGGGGCGAACGAGATTGGTGGCGCCGGTGTGAAGGAACAGGGTGGCGGGACCGTGGGCGACGCCCTCCGTGTGCATGCCGTGGAGGAAACAGAGTTTGTCCACATGACGCGCCACTTCTGGGAAAAGCCCCGATACCGGTTGCCCGCAATCTCCGTGCTGTTGGAAGTCCCACAGCGGTCGCATCACTGTGTGGTCGGCCACAGTCCGGGTGCGGGGATTGAGAAAGGATGCCTTTTTCTGATGGTAGCGGTAGAGCTCCGGTTTGTGCTCGAAGGTGTCCACATGGCTGGGGCCACCCTGCATGAAGAGAAAAATGACCCGCTTGGCGCGTGCCGGATGCGTGGTGGTCGCCGCGGGCAGCATCCCTGCGCGGGCGGCGAGATCGGAAAAAGCCAGCGAGCCGAATCCGCAGGCGGCGGTCTGCAACAGGCGTCGGCGGCTGGGGGAGGGCTGTAGGCGGGCACTCATGGGAGACGGTCGGAAGACTCAACGAAGGTATTGGAAATCCACACAGCTGAACAAGGTACGCATCAGCGCGGACCAGCTCTCGGCATCGCCGCCATCGGCGAGGAGAAAGGATTCCGCCAGGGCGCGTTCCTCGGCGCGGGGCGGGCGACCCAGGGTTTTCCGGTAGGCCATGCCGAGGCGGTCTTCAGTGTCGGAGGCCAGCAGATTCCCGGCGGCGAGAGCGGCCTGCTCGTGGACGAAGGGGCTGTTCATGAGGTAGAGCGCCTGGGTGGGGATGTTGCTGCGCGACCGCTGACCGACGACGAAATTGGGATTCGCGAAATCGAAGGTGGTGAAGATCTCGTGCATCTGGTTGCGGAAACTCGGCAGATAGACGGCACGTTTCAGGCTGGTGAACTCGAAGCCGAACTCGGAGCGGAATCCGTCCGGCAGGGATTCGCCTCCTCCCGCCGGGTCGAGATTGCCGCCCAGCATGAGCAGGGAATCGCGCAGTGTCTCGGCGTCGAGCTTGCGGCGATGCGCCCGCCAGAGGAGATGATTTTCCGGATCGGCGGTGGCGGCCCGGGGATCGTCGTTGTCGGTGGACATGGCCCAGGCGCGGGTGAGGAGGATCTCGCGGATGAGCGCGCGCGCCGACCAGTCGTGGGCGATGAGCCGGGAGGCGAGGTGATCGAGCAGCTCGGGATGGGTGGGGGGGACGCCGGTGGTGCCGAAGTTGTCCACGCTGCGCACCAGCCCCTCACCGAACAGGTGCATCCAGATCCGGTTCGCCAGGACGCGGGCGGTCAGCGGATTGTCCGGGCTGGCGACCCACTCCGCCAGCTCGCGTCGGCCGCTCTGGCCGGGCGCGATGTCCGGGGTCGGCCTGTCGGCGGGCATGGCGACCTGGAGAAAGCCGCGTGGCGCGTTCTCACCGAAATTCCTCACCAGCCCGCGGATACGCACCGGGGTGTCGGCGGGCTCCTCGGCGTCGGCCACCGCCATCACCGTGGCGAGCTTGGGCCTCGCTTTTTCCAGGGCGGTCAGATCGGCCTGAAGGGTCTCCACCTGCCGGCGCACGCCGGCGGCGAGCAGGGCGTCGGTGTTTGCGCCCGCCGGCTCGTCCGTCTCGGTCTCCGCGGCGGTGGGCATCAGTTGCACGGCGTCGATGATGACCACGCCGGAGGTGCCATCGGTGCCGATCTCCACGGAGGCGGTGCCGGCCTCGAAGCGGAATTTGCCGAGGGAATGGAACAGACCGTCGAAGGACGGGGACTCCCGCTGATCCACCCGCGTCACGGTCTCGCCGTCGGCATGGCGAACCGTGATGGGCACGTTGGCGGCGCGATTGGTCCCCGCGCTCCAGGAGACGCGCACCTCGCGCTCGCCGTCGCGGGGAACCTCGAAGCGGTAGGTCGCGATCTTCTCGCCTTTCAGGTCGTTGAGATCGTGGCGATAGCCCGCGCCCACCCAGCGGCGGTTGCTGCTCGACTCCATCCATTCGCCGGACAACTCCGCGTCGCTCTCGTCGAGGACGAGTCCGGGCAGTGTGTCCGCGGCCGGGTTCTCGGCCGCCGCGCCTCCGGCGTTCACCTCCAGGCGGCGCAATTCACGACGCAGTTCGTCGATTTTCTTTTTCAGCGGCTCGGACTTCCGCTCGTAGTCGGTGATCGCGGCGGCCTGCTCCGGCGTGGGTTGGTAGGGTTGGGTGTACCACTGGGACACGTTCGCGTGGCGCACCGAGCGGGTGCTGGTGAAAATGCCGGTCAGCGCGTAGTAGTCGCGCGTCGGGATGGGATCGAACTTGTGATCGTGACAGCGGGCGCAGCCGATCGTCATCCCGAGAAAGGAGCGGCCGATGGTGTCGATCTGCTCGTCGGCGATCTCCAGGTCGAGCAGTTCCTTGTCCTGATTCTCGTAATTGTGCGGTCCCAGCAGGAGATAGCCGGTGCCGATCAGTTGCTCCATGCGCCGGGTTTCGTCCTCCGCCGGGAGGAGATCGCCGGCGATGTGCTCGCGGATGAGCTGGTCCAGTGGCTTGTCTTTCCGGAAAGAATCGATGACGTAGTCGCGGAAACGCCACGCGTCCGGCAGGGCCATGGTGCGCCCGCCGCCGCTGGTGTCGGCGTAGCGGGTGATGTCCAGCCAGTGGCGGCCCCAGCGCTCGGCATAGGCGTCGGAGGCGAGGAGTCGATCCACCACTTTCGCGAAGGCCTCCGCGGAGGGATCCGCCAGGTAGGCGTCCTGCTCCTCCACGGTGGGCGGCAGACCGGTCAGCAACACCGTGACCCGGCGGAGCAGATCCTCGGGAGCGGCGTCGGGCGCGGGGCGCAGGCCCGCCTCCTCCAGTCGGGCGAGGAGAAAGCGGTCCATCATCCCCCTCGGCCAGGCCTCGTCCTCGACCTCGGGCGGCGCCGGATCGGTGATGGGACGGAAAGACCAGAATTGCCGCCCAGCTTCCAGATCGATGCCCTTTTCCTCGGGAGCCGCCTCGCCCGAGCGGGGATCGACCGCGCCCTGCCGTATCCATTCCTCGAAGCGCGCGATCACCGCCTCGGGCAGCTTTTCCTTTGGCGGCATCTCCAGTTCCGGATCGTGGTAGCGGATGGTGGCCATCAGGAGACTGGCGTCGGGATCGCCCGGCACGATGGCCGGTCCGGAGTCGCCTCCGGTTTCCCAGCCCGAGCGGCGATCCAGCCACAGCCCGCCCTTTCGCTTGTCGTGTTCCTCGGAGTGGCATTCGTGGCAATGCTCGATCAGCGCCGGGCGAATGTGGTTTTCGAATAACGCCAACGCTTCCGGGGCATCCTCGACCGCCGCCACCGACAGCGGGGCCACGGCGAACGCGCCGAGCAGAGCGGTCAGGCTCGCCCCGCGGGCTTTTGGGTGGATGGGCCGGGGGACCATGAGAGAGAGAGTAGGCGGGAGACTTTCCCAGCATAGTCCCTATCCCGACCCGCCCGCCAGCGTGATCGGGGCACGGCTTTGCGTCCCGCGCATCGGGCGCCGGGAGCGATTTAGGCTTTTCCCCGGCGGGGCGCTCGCCTAGGGTGACGCGATCTTTTCGTTCTTTCTCCACCCATTCTCACCACTCATGAATCACTCCCCATACTCAACCTCTCCCGGCATTACCTCCCTGCTGACCCTGATCGCCGCCGCGGCCCTGCTTACCGGATGCGGCGGGGGCGATGACCAGGCGGCGGGCGGTTCCGCTGGCGGTGGCAAAGGCGACGGCAAAGGCGGACGCTTCGCCTACGTCACCAACGGCGTCGATCCCTTCTGGAACATCGCCGAATCCGGAGCCGAGCAGGCCGGCAAGGATCTCGGCGTCGAAGTCACCGTCCTCATGCCCGCCAACGGCGCCCCCGAACAGCAGAACATGCTCGAGGACCTCGTCACCCGCGGCATCACCGGCATCGCCGTCAGCCCCATCGACGCCGCCAACCAGGTGAACCTCCTCAACAGCATCGCCGAGCGCGCCACCCTCATCACCCACGACTCCGACGCGCCCGACGCCAACCGCCAGGTCTTCATCGGCGTGGACAACTACGTCGCCGGTCGCATGTGCGGGCGCCTCGTCAAAGAGGCCCTCCCCGACGGCGGCAAGGTCATGATCCTCATCGGCCGCATGGAGCAGGACAACTCCCGCCTCCGGCGCCAGGGCGTCATCGACGAGCTGCTCGACCGACCCGAGGACCCCGCCAACTTCGATCCCCCCGGCGACATCCTCAAAGGCGACCGCTACACCATCCTCGGCACCCTGACCGACAACTTCGACCGCACCCGCGCCAAGGCCAACGCCGAAGACACCCTCTCCCGCTACCCCGATGTCGACGCCATGATTGGCCTCTTCGCCTACAATCCGCCCATGATCCTCGAGGCCCTCCAGGGCGCCGGAAAACTCAAGCTCGTCAAAGTCATCGGCTTCGACGAGGCCGACGCCACCCTCCAGGGCATCCTCGACGGCACCGTCCACGGCACCGTGGTGCAGAATCCCTACATGTACGGCTACAAATCCATCGAAGTCCTCAAAGCCCTCGCCGACGGTGAGAGCGACGTCATCCCCGACAACCAGACCATCCACATCCCCGCCCGCCAGATCCGCGTGGAGAATGTCGAGTCCTTCTGGGCCGACCTGAAAGAAAAGCGCGGCGAGTGATTTTTCCCCCACGCCCGCGGCCATCCCAGACACCACACCGGCCGGACCATGAGCGATCCCCAGACATCCCCGGGCGCCCCCCTGCTCGCGGTGCGCGGCATCGGCAAACGCTTTCCCGGCGTGCGCGCCCTGCATGACGTCGATCTGCGCCTCCATCGCGGCGAAGTCCTCGCCGTGCTCGGAGAAAACGGCGCCGGCAAGAGCACCCTCATGAAAATCCTCGCCGGCGTGCAGCCCCCCGACTCCGGCGAGATCCTCATCGACGGCACCGCCGTCACCATCGGCACCGTGCAGGACGCCATGCGGCACGGCATCGCCCTCATCCACCAGGAGCTCAACCTGGCCACCAATCTGAGCATCGGCGCCAACATCTTCCTCGGCCGCGAGCCCACCCGACACGGCCTCATCGACGAGCGCCTCATCGAGAGCGAGGCCCGCCGCTACCTCGATCTCGTCGGTCTGCGCCACGATCCCCGCGAGATCGTCGGCCAACTCTCCATCGGTCGGCAGCAGATGGTCGAGATCGCCAAAGCCCTCTCCATCGACGCCCGCGTCCTCATCATGGACGAGCCCACCTCCAGCCTGTCGTCGCGCGAGGCGGAGCACCTCTTCAAAGTCATCCGCGACCTGCGGGCGAGTGGCGTCAGCATCATCTACATCTCCCACCGGCTCGGCGAAGTCCGGGAACTGGCCGACCGCGTCACCGTGCTGCGCGACGGGGAAAACGCCGGGGAACTGGCCCGCGAGGAGATCAGCCACGACCGCATGGTCAGTCTCATGGTCGGGCGCGACCTCTCCCAGTTCTACCCCCACCAGCCCCACACCGCCGGCGAGCCCGCCCTCGAGGTGCGCGGGCTGCGCAGCCCCGCCCATCCCGCCCATCCCGTCAGTTTCTCCCTCCGCGCCGGAGAGATCGTGGGCCTCGCCGGCCTGGTCGGCGCCGGGCGCACCGAGTTGATCGAGACCATCTTCGGCGCCACCCCCACCGCCGGAGGCGAGATCCTCGTGGCCGGTCGAAAGGAAGAAATCCGCTCTCCCCGTGACGCCATCCGCGCCGGTCTGGCCCTGGCGCCGGAGGACCGCAAACAACAGGGACTCGTCCTCGAGATGGCCGTCCGCGAAAACATCAGCCTCGCCAGCCTCGGCCGCGACCAGCGCCGGGGATTCCTGGATCTGAAAAAGGAAAAAGCCATCTCCGCCGAGATGATCGCCAAGATGCGCATCAAGACCCCCACAGACCGGCAGGTGGTGCGCTACCTCTCCGGCGGCAACCAGCAGAAAGTGGTGCTCGGCAAATGGCTGGCCATGAAGCCCCGCGTGCTCCTGCTCGACGAGCCCACCCGCGGCATCGACGTCGGTGCCAAGCAGGAAATCTACGCCCTCATGGAGGCCCTGGCCCGCGAGGGCGTCGCCATCCTTTTCGTGTCCAGCGAGATGGAGGAGATCCTCGGCATGTCCGACCGCGCCCTGGTGATGCACGAGGGGCGCCTGACCGGCGAGCTGACGCGCGAGGAACTCGGCGAGGAGGCCATCATGCGTCTCGCCACCGGCGGCGAGCGCCCCGCCGTCAGTGCCGCGAGTTGAGGGGGGATCTGACCCTGTTGGGTCGGTGACCCGACCCTGTTGAGTCAGGGAGACTCGGCTCCCGGGGCGGCATTTCCGCGCCGCCGCCGCCGGAGGAGATGGGGCTGCATGTAGAGAGGCAGCTTCTCGGGCTGGCGCGGGAAAATCTCCACCAGATGCAGGAGATTCAGATACAACACCCCTTGCAGCGCGCGCCGGGCCCGGCGCAGCTCGCTCTCGGTGCGGGTCTTGGTGCCGGTGGCACTCTCGCTTTCCTCGTAGATGGCGGCCCATTGATCGACCAACTCCGCTGCCAGAGTCACGGCCGCGTCGCCGATGGTCGCCTGGTGGGCGGCGACGCACCGGTGCAGGGCGCGCAGACGATTGTCCAGTTCATCATCGGGACAGCGGAGGATGTCACCCTTGCGCCCGAGTTCGCGCACCTGCGGCGAGCGGGGGCCGTAGTGGGCGAGCACATGGCCGAAAACGCGGGTCACCTGATCGCCCAGGGTGCCGCCGAGGCGGAAGCGGCGCTTGCGCGATTTGCTGGCCATCCGGGAGCCGCCGCTGGAGGCGTCGCCGCTGCTGGCCTGCCTCAGCTCCACCAGAGCCGTCTCCGTGACGGCGATGCGGAGATCGTGGCGACCCGCTTGGTTCTGGGCACGCAAACGCTCCAGGTGATCGGTGGCGAAGGCGAGCAACTCGCTGAGGCTGATGCCGCCAGCGTCGAAGGGATTCACGAAATAGCGATGCAGCGCGCGCATGATCGGCGGGGGGAGGGGGGCAGGTGATATCCGGGCCGTGATGTCGGGAAGCGACAACGATGGGAGAAAAATTTAGCACTGATTGATGTCGATTGACAGCAATAGTAACAAAAAATGATCATTAGTGATGTAATGCAGCATCAGTGAATGAAAATGCATAGACTCAATGATCGCAATCAACATCAAGAGAGATAAAAAATGCGTCATGAGATAACAAACAGATTTCAACAGGATCAAAAAAATACTGTTTTCATGTTATACATCATCAACATGATAAAAAATGACAATGCAGTGATGTCAAACACCATCAAGAGGTGAAAAATTTGCACCAAATCGATGTAGCGAGAGGAAGCCGCCTCCTGGTTTTCCGGGGTGGTGGTTCACCAAAGCGGGCGGGACGCCCGCATTCCCAGGGCGGCGCGTTGCCCGGCGCCCGGCCATTCCCGTGCGGGCGCATCGGTAGGGACGCCTCGCCGAGGCGTCCGCCATTGATGATGGCCCGGGTTCTCAGGGGAGGCCCCGCATGATCTCCTTGGCCTGGTTGTCGAATTGCAGGCAGACGACCACTTCGCCGTTGCCGTTGATCACCTGGGTCTTGCCGGTGCCGCCCACGCCGGAGCGGGTGGGGAAGGGGGCGAGCACGATGCTCCGCAAGGTGGTGGTGTCGCCACCGGTAGCCTGGTAGGCGATGCCTTTGCGTAGGCGCAGGCTTGCTTTCCGAAACAAACTGTCCGTCGCGTTGGCATGCCCCGTGAACAAGCCCTGATTGCGACGCGGGGAACCGGTCAGTGAGGCGACCACCGCGTAGCGTCCGGAGGCGGGGTCGACATCCACGCGCTGGATGCCGCCCACCCGGGGGCAATCCCAATCGCAGACGTCGTCGCCCTCGCGCAGCAGCAGCTCGAAGAAGCCGAGCCCCATCACCCGGACGAGCGCGCAGTCGTTGCTGCCGTTCACTCCCGGGCCGCGGAGTTTCACCAGGGCGATGCCCTTTCCGAGATCGAATTCCGTGGTGGGCCAGAATTGCAGGATGCGCGCGATCACCTGCGCCGGATTCTGCGGGATCGGGGCCTCGCCTTTTTGGAGTATGAGGGAATCGACCCGCGTGAAAAACACCCCCTCGTTGTTGCCCGCGTTGATGCCCTGTCCCCGGAGGGTGGCCCTGGCGTAGCTGTAGCTGTCCAGCTCCGTCTCTCCAAGCACGGCGCGGGGAAAGACTTCGCTGAGACCATTGATCTCCATCCCGCCGTGAATGAACACGTCGGGCGGGGTGCCGGAGATGGATCGGGTCATGGCCCCCTGGACTGGTCCGGATCCGCCCGGGAAGTAGAAGCCGCCCCAGGTCATGAAATCATCGCTGGAGGCGGCGCAGCGCCCAAAGAATTGTCCCTGATCGAAGAAACCCTCGGTGTAGGACTGGACGAAGCCGCCGATGTTGTTGATTCGCAGGATGCCGGTGTCGTTGGTCGCGTTGATATTGCCGCCCTGTTTCACCTGCACCACCACGGTGGCATACTGGTTGGGCCCGCCCGATTGGGAGACTTCGAAGAATCGCTGGATCGGCTGGGTGAAGGGGCCGATGACATCACCTGTCCTGATGATGGGAGTGTCGCGGCTCATGATCAGTTCCCGATTGGCCGGAGTCACCCCAGGCCCGGCGAGCCTGACCCGGGCGAGGCCGTCCGTGGGTCGCTGGAATGCCAGCAACTCCGCCGACTGGGCCGTGATTCCCTCCCACCCCGCGACGAAGGCTCCGCTGATGCTTTCCATGGCCTGCCGCGATTTCACCCACAGACGGTTGGATCCCGGAGAGTCCATGTCCGACCAGAGTCCCTTGTCCCGGTTTCCGCCCGATCCCGGTCCCATCAGCGAGGCGCCGATGGCCATGTCGCCCTCCCCGTTGATGCCCATTTGGGTGAATAGGCGAAAGTCGGCGCCGGGAGTTCCGGGAGCGAAATCGCGCACTTTGGCCCCGCTGGTCAGTGGAGACGGCCCAGCCAGTTGCCGGAAAAAATAGACGGCGCCGGCGTTGGTTTTGACATCGCTGTCCCGCAGCGCGCCGATGGCCATGAGGTTGCCGCAGAGGGAAACGCCGTAGCCGAAGGTGTGGCTCGTGTTGCTGTCCGGGGCGAGGATCTTTTCGAGGAATGCCCCCGAGGATGCCTCAAAGAGACAGGCCGAGCCCGCGATGCCGCCGAGTTCGGGATCGCGCGACCGACCGATGAGCGCGAGATTGCCGCTCAGGGCCACCTTGAGTCCGTAGTCTTCCCCCCCCACCAGATCGCCGGGGTCCAGTTCGTGAAGCAGGTTGCCCGTGGCGAGATCGAAAAGGAACGCCGCTCCTCCGTTGGCGATGAAGCGGGGGGAGTCGGATGCCCCGACGAGCGCGTGTTTGCCATCCGTGGCCACGGAGCCCCCGAACAGGGAACCGATGGCCGCGCCTCCGCCGGGAGGCAGCAGTTTCCTGATCACCGTCGAGCTGAAGCTGGAGTAGACATAGACGGCGCCCGCCGTGCTGGCGGCTTCCGCATGCTGATCGGCCCCGACGAGCAGGATCTCGCCACAGAGCGCCACGGACTGGCCGAAGCGGTCGCCGCCGGTTTCATCCGTGGGACGATAGCGACGGATCATTTCAAACGTCTTCGCATCATACAGATAGGCGGCGCCCTCCACCGCGGAGGTCACGTTTTCCCCCGGAGCTCCGATGAGGCAGAGGGAGCCCGAGATGGCCACATCGGTCCCGAACAAATCATCGGCATCCACCGTGGTCGGCACCAGTTTTGCCAACTGCCGTCCGTTGCGCAGATCGAAAAGATAGGCGGCGCCGCGGTCGCCCTCGTCTCCGGGCGCTCCCACGATGATCGTGTCTCCGCACAGCGCGACACTGGTGCCGAACAGGTGTCCGGTGTCGCGATCATTCGCCAAGAGCGTTCGCGCGAGGCGCGAGGTGGAGGCTTGGTAGATATGTACCGCGCCGGTGTCGCCATCCCGGGCGGGTTCACCCACCACGACCCATTTCTCATTGACCGCCACCTCCGCTCCGAAATCATCGATGTCATCGGCGACGGTCCCCGGAGGATGCAGTTTCGAGACTTGGGGGGTGAGTCCCGGCGCCGGGAGAGGCAAGGCCGCGAGAAGGAACGCGAGGAGGGAAGGTAACCCGAGTGAATGGCGACTGGGGAGGGAGAGGATGGGGGGATTTCTCATGGTGGCAGGGAAGGGTGGGGGGTGTGTGAGCTTTTCACAAACAGCGATTGTCGGACCCCGTTCCTTATCCGTGGCCCAGGCCTCTCCCTTACAGAAAAGCCGCCAGGACATTTCCCGGGTCCGCCCGGTAGGGACGCCTCGCCGAGGCGTCCGCAGTTCAGTCCTGGATGGCCGTGCGTGATCCGGGAGAAATCTTGCCACTCTGGAGATTAACCTCCATAATTCCCCACCAGTGCCTCTCGGAGATCAGTCAGCGGGAGGTTGCGAAACAAGGTTGTTAGCCCCAAAAGTATTAACCCAACATGGCCGCAAAAAAGAAAGAAGGCGCTAAATTCATCCGCTATTTTGGACCGCTATTGGATGCGCTTCGTGAACTCGGAGGTTCAGCACGACCTGCAGAGGCATCAGAAAGAGTCGCGGTTATGATGAAACTATCCCAAGCTGAGCAGGATGAGCTGCTCGCATCGGGATCGCCAAGATTTCACAACGCTGTACAGTGGGCGCGGTTCTATCTGGTTCGTGAGGGACTTATTGACGGTTCTACAAAGGGTATATGGGCCTTGACGCCTATTGGTTGGAAGACTCAACTGAATCATGATCAGGCACGAGCAATTTTTCTGAAGTGGGTTGATATCTTTGCGAAGGCACGGAAAGAGAAGATAATTTCTGTCACTCCAGATGATCAAGACATTGATGATACGGATGCCATTGACCCTGTCTCTTACAGAGCGAGAGTGCTCGATATCTTGAGAAGTATCCCGGCGGATGCATTCGAGCGACTTTGCCAGAGATTATTGCGTGAGTCCGATTTCACGACTGTTACTGTGACCGGAAGAACCGGGGATGGTGGAATCGACGGTATTGGGATTCTTCAGATTAATCCTTTTGTGAGTTTTCGTGTTTTATTTCAGTGCAAGCGTTACACAGGTTCAGTGTCTCCGTCGCAAGTCCGAGATTATAGAGGTGCCATGCTTGGACGTGCCGACAAGGGTATTATCATTACGACTGGAACTTTCACACAAGAAGCCCGCAAGGAAGCATTCCGTGATGGTGCGCCGCCATTGGAACTGGTCGATGGGGAGAAGCTTATTGATATGTTTGAGTACCTCAAGTTCGGGCTAAAGCCTCGCATTACATATGAAGTCGATGATCGCTTCTTCGCGTCTTTCACCAATATAGAAGGATAACAAACCGCCCATGAAAACTCTCCTCTTCGCGTTCTGTCTGTCCCTGTTCACCCCGGCCCTGCGTGGCGCGGATCCCGAGGCGGTGGAACCACCGACCAGTTGGAAATACCCGCCGGAGATGCCGGGCGCGAGGGTGGAGGTGTATCGGGAGATCGACGGGGTGAAGCTGAACGCCTATGTGTTCACGCCGGAGGGGCCGGAGGTGTCGGGAGGACGCCCGGCGGCGGTGTTCTTTTTCGGCGGGGGATGGAAGGGCGGCACGCCGGGGCAGTTCCTGCCGCATTGCCGGCACCTGTCGGCGCGGGGCATGGTGGCGGTCTCGGTGGACTATCGGGTGAGCAGTCGGCAGGAGGTGACCCCGCTGGATTGTGTCCGGGACGCCAAGGCGGCGATCCGCTGGGTGCGGGCCAACGCGGCGCGGCTGGGGGTGGATCCGGACCGCATCGCGGCGGGCGGTGGCTCGGCGGGCGGGCATCTGGCGGCGGCGACAGCGCTGTTGCCGGGCTTTGAGGAGGAGGGGCCGGGGACGGGTGTGAGCGCGATGCCGAACGCGTTGCTGCTCTTCAATCCGGCGGTGATCCTGGCTCCGGTGGAGGGACGGACCGACCTGATCGCGGCGGAGAAGCTGGCCGACATCGCGCGTCGCTGCGAGGGGCGTCCGGTGGAGGTGTCGCCTTTTCACCACATCCGCCCCGGTCTGCCGCCGAGCATCATTTTTCACGGCACGGAGGATGAAGCGGTGCCTTTCGCGACGGTGCGCTTGTTCGAGGAGGCGATGCGGGCGGCCGGGAATCGCTGTGAACTGAAGGCCTACGAGGGCCAGCCGCACGGTTTTTTCAATCCCGGTCGCGGATCGGGCGAGCCGAGGGCGGAGGCCACGCGTCGCTATCACCAGACGCTGGCGCAGATGGACGCCTTCCTCGCCTCGCTCGGTTATCTGGCGGCGGTAGATGAGTGAGGGGCGCGAGCGACCTACTCGGGGCGCTGCTTTTTCCCGGGCTGGTTGGGTGCGGGGGCGGCGGCCATCTGGTGAAAGGTGGCGGGCGCGGGGGCCTCGAAGGCGAGGCGCTCGCCGCTGTGGGGATGGTGTAGGGTCAGGCGGCTGGAGTGGAGAGCGAGGCGTTTGTTGTCGCGAATCTTGCGGCCGTATTTGGAATCGCCGACGATGGGCCAGCCGCGGTCGGCGAGGTGGACGCGGATCTGGTTCTTGCGACCGGTGAGCAGCTCGATCTCTAGCAGGGCGCGTTCGCCGACGGTCTTGAGGACGCGGTAGCGGGTGTGGGAGAGTTTCCCGGCACGGGGGTCGTCGGTGGAATAGACGCGCAGGGCGTCGTTTTCGACGAGGTAGGAGGAGATGGTGTCCTCGGGCGGATCGGGGTGGCCCTCGACGAAGGCGAGGTAGGTCTTTTCCGCCTCGGTCCAGCGGGACTGGAGAGTGGCCTTGACGGCCTCGGTGCGGGCGAAGACGAGGACGCCGGAGGTGTCGCGATCCAAGCGGTGGACTACGAAGACGCGCTCGCGGGATTTGGGGTTCCCTTTGCGGACGTAGTCGCCGAGGGCGGCGTGGGCGGTGCGGCCGGCGTCGCGTCCGGTGCCGACGGTGAGGAGGCCGGCTGCTTTGTTGACGACGATGATGTCGCGGTCCTCGTGGAGGATTTCGAGGCCTTTGGGCTGGTGCTTGCGGGAGCGGGGACGGGGTCGGGACACGGGGCAGCTTCGGCGCGCGGGGGTCGTCTGGCAAGGCGGGGCGTGGATTGGGGGATTGCCACCGGGGGAAATCTGGCGATGATAGCTTTTTTAACGCCCGACTCATGAAACGCATCCTCGGCATTCTGGTTCTGTTCATCGTGGTCTATGTGGCCACGGCGGTGATGGCGGCGGGGGAGGGGGCGGACTTTCTCTCGGGATTCACCCAGGAGAATCTGCTGCGCCGGGTGGCGCCGATCGGGATACTGGGGATCGGGGTGGCTTTTGTGATCATCACGGGAGGCATCGATCTGTCTCTGGGTTCGATGGTGTGTCTGATCGGGGTGGGGGTGGCGTGGCTGCTGACGGACATCGGCTGGTCGCCGTGGGTGGTGCTGCCGCTGGCGTTGCTGGTGTCGGCGCTGATCGGGTTGTTCCACGGGGCGCTGATCACGCGGTTGAGCCTGCCGCCGTTCGTGGTGACGCTGTGTGGGCTGTTGATGTATCGGGGCATCACCCGGGGGTTTACCCAGGATCAGACGGCGGGATTCGGCACGGAGTTCACGGAGCTGCGCCAGTTGGCGAAGGGGGAGATCCCGCTGCCGTTCGTGGAGGGGTTTCAACTGCCGGTGCCTTTTGTGCTGATGCTGGTGGTGGCGCTGGTGGCGGCGGTGTTTCTGAACAAGACGGTGGCGGGGCGTCACCTGATGGCGCTGGGGAACAATGAGGAGGCGGCACGGCTGAGCGGGGTGCGGACGACGGCGCTGACGATCCTGGCCTATGTGATCTGCTCGGTGCTGGCGGGCTTCGCGGGGCTGCTGCACATCCTGGAGGTGGGGCTGGAGCAGCCGGCCACGGCGGGGAATTTTTTCGAGCTGTTCGCCATCGCGGCGGCGGTGCTGGGCGGCTGCAGTCTGCGCGGAGGCACGGGCACCATCGCCGGTGTGGTCATTGGCACGGCCTTGATTCAGTTGCTGCGACAGATGATCACGATTGTGTTCCCGCGTCAGCAGAGCATGGAGTATCTGATGATCGGCGCGGTGCTGCTGATCGGGGTGATCGCCGACGAACTGGTGCGCCGTGCGGTGGCGAGGCGTCGGGCGGCGCGTTCGGCGTGAAATTTCGCGCCATTTGATCTTACGTGATCAGTCGCTACGTGTTTGCGTGCGTTGTTCCTGACGAAGCCGACACCGACCGTTTTTCGTGGGAAGTCCGGCGCTGACGACCGGTGTTTCCCTCCTCCCAGCCTCTCCCATCTCATGAGTGACTATTCCATCGATGACAAACCACGGTTCCCGATGCTGGCATTGGTTGTGGGCCTGGTATGGGTCGCGCTGCTGGGCGTGCTGTGGTATGCGAGGCCGGGCGAGGGGGAGACGGCGGGTGATCTGTGGATTTTCTTTGGCAGGTTTCACCCCCTCGTGGTGCACTTGCCCATCGGGTTGCTGCTGATCGTGCCTTTTCTGGAGTTTTTCGGTCGTTCGCCACGGCGCGCCGCCCTGCGGGAATCAGTGCCGACAGTGCTCTGGCTGGTGGCTTTGTCCGCCGTGGCGGCGACGGTGCTGGGATATCTGCTGATGACGGGAGAGCCGGACGACAGCTTCCTGATGGAGCGTCACCTGTGGACGGGGCTGATTTTTGGCGCACTGGCCATTGTGACCCTCATCCTGCGTCTGCGTGGGGAGGGATTCCTCTATCTGGCCAGCCTGGCGGCGGCGCTGGTGGCGGTGAGCGCGGCGGGTCACTACGGTGGCGCGCTGGTGCATGGGCCGAACTATCTGGCCAAGCACGCGCCGGAGCCGCTGAAGCCGCTGATGATGTTCGGCATGGGCGAGCCCAAGGCGGAGGCGGCAGACCCCGTGGCGGAAGTGGACCCGGACGGGGCGGGGGACGCGCCCGACCAGGACGCGCCGTTGCTGGATCGGGTGGTGTTCACCGACTTTGTGCTGCCCATCATGGAGGCGAAGTGCACCGAGTGTCACAATGAGAACAAGAGCAAGGGCAAGCTCCGGCTAGACAGCCACGAGTTCATGATGGCCGGGGCCGAGGGAGCGGACTATCCCAACGTGGCGCCGGGGGATTCCGAGGGCAGCGAGTTGATTTACCGGATGGTGTTGCCCTCCGATGACGACGATTTCATGCCGCCCGATGGCAAGGACCCGCTCACGCCCGAGGAACTGGCGGTGGTGCGTTGGTGGATCGACAGCGGCGCCCGGGCCGAGGCCACCGTGGCCGACTTGCAGGCGGACGAGGCCATGACGGCGACTCTGCTGGCGGTGGGCGCGGCGCTGAAAGGCGACGCGGAAGCCGCGGCGGCGATCGCGGGCAGCGGGGGAGCCGTCAGCGAGTGGGATCTGCTGTCTCCGGAAGACAAGGAGGCGCGCATGGGCGAGGTGATGGCGGCGGCGGATCATTTCAATTTCTCCGTGATGCCGATCTCGGCGGAGGATGATCGTCTGAAGGTCAATGTGGTGAACGCGTCGAAGGAGTTCGGCGACGAGCAGCTCGCGACGCTGGCGCCGGTGGCCGAGCGGGTGGTCTGGCTGGATATCGGCCGCAGCCAGGTGAGCGATGCCGGGATGAAGACCGTGGCGAAGATGCGGAATCTCGAGCGGCTGCATCTGGAGAACACGGCGGTGACGGACGCGGGACTGGCGCATCTGACCGGTCTGACGAAGCTGGAATATCTCAATCTCTACGGCACCGAAGTCACCTCCGCCATCTTCGAGCCGCTGGCCAACGCCCGCTCCCTGAGAAAGCTCTATCTCTGGCAGACCAAGGTGGATCCCGCGGCCGCGCGCGCTTTCCAGCGCAGCATGAGTCTGGAGGTAAATATCGGCACCGAGCTGACAGTGGTGAAGCCCGAGCCGCCAGCGCCCGCCGAACCCGAGAAAACGGCCGAGCCGCCGAAAAAACCGGAGACCCCTCCGGTGGCGGCGAAACCGGCGCCCGCTCCCACCGCGCCGACTGCGGAAAAAGTTCAGCCCAAAGCGGAGGCACCCAAGCCTCCGGTGGCGGCGAAGAAGGTGGAGCCCGAAAAGAAACCGACCCCGGCGGTGGCGGCCAAGCCCAATCCCGACGCCCAGCCGAAAGTGGAAACGCCCCCGAAGCAGGCTCCCAAGCCCGCCGCGAAACCGGCGCCCTCTCCGGCGGAGAAGCAACCCGAGGCCACCCCCGCGCCCGCGGAGACGCCCGCCAAGCCGAAGGCCTGAGAGCGAGCGCCTCCGGCTTTGTCGCGGGGCGGGCGGGGAAATAGCCCGGCGCGCTCGATTCGCCGGCCTGTTTCCAGAGGTTGCGTCCCCGGCTCATGGCGCGATTGTGGCGGCGCGTCGATCATAAGTATCCGCCACGCTGAGCCGTAGCCCTGATGACGCTCGTATCCCTCCCGGAAACTGTTGGTCGAATCCCCATCCCGATGAAGTTGACTCCACGCCTGTTTTTGTTCCTTCCGCTCATGATCGGCCTCACGGCTTGCTCGGACTCCTCCGGGCCGCGTCAGATCACCGGGACGCGCGAGCTTTCGGGCAAGGATCGCGAGATCCTGGTGGTGGACTCGGCGTCGGAACGCTATCGGATGCCCTCGCGGATGTCGGGTGGCGGCGAATCGGGCGCCGAAGGCGGCGACGCGTCCCTGCCTTTCGTCTGGACGACTCCGGAGGGTTGGACCCGGCAGACCGGCGCGCCGATGCGCGATCTCAGCTTCACCTTCGGGGAAAATGGCGAGGGCGAGTGCTATCTGAGCCGACTCCCCGGAGCGGGCGGCGGGCTGGCGGCGAATGTAAACCGGTGGCGCGGGCAGATGGGCCAGGAGCCGATGAACGAGGAGGCCATCCAGGCGCTGCCGCGCAAGCCGCTTTTCGGTCTCGAGGGCACCTTTGTCGACGTGTCGGGAGATTTCAGCGGCATGGGCGCCGGAGAGGCCAAGAAAAACCATCGCCTGCTCGGCATCATCCTCACCTCCGAGGCGGGCGCGGTGTTTGTGAAAATGACCGGGCCGGCGGAACTGGTCGCCGCCCACGAGGCCAATTTCGATCTATTCTGCCAGTCACTGCAACCGCGATGACCGGGCGCGGCGCATGAATGTGCCCGCCCCTTTCGCCGTCCAAATTTCCCCTCCCTTTCCCGACTTTTTCCCATGAGCAAATTCACGGCCGAAGACCTCGAGTTGCGCAAGTTGCCGCGGCTCGCCTTCCAGATTTTCTCCTCCTATTTCCTGGCGATGTGGGTGCTGGTCTTCATGACTCTCATCACGCTGTTCGGCACGCTCTATCAGGTGGATCACGGGCTGTTCGCCGCCAAGCAGAAGTATTTCCACTCGCTCTTCCTCATGCATCGTCTCGGCGACGGCATGCCGATGCCGGAATGGCTGGGGGAACTCCGCGTGCCGCTGCCGGGAGGGCTCCTGCTCATGCTGCTGCTGACGACGAATCTGATCATCGGGGCTATCATCAAGGTGAGAAAGCGGAGCCGCGGCATCGGGATGTTGATCGCGCATTTCGGCATGATTTTCCTGCTCATCAGCGGGTGGGTTACCTTCGCGTTCAATCGCGAGGGCTATCTGGCGCTCTACGAGGGGCAGGCCTCCAGCCGGGTGGAGAGCTATCGGCAGTATCAGATCGAGATCCTGCCGCTGGATGAAAACGGGCAATCGGATCGCGCCCTCGTGATCCCGCCCGCCGACATCGAGACCATCAGCGCGGGAACGAGCCGGATCTTTCAATCCGAAGAGCTGCCCTTCGACATCGAGTTGTCCGATTTTCATCGCAACGCCGTTCCCGTGCCCGTCTCGGCGCCCATCGCCGCAGAGGCCAAGGGGCCGGAGATCGAGGGCTTCAAGCTGGTGGGGCAGAAGCCGGCCAAGGAGGCGGAGCAGAACCTGCCCGCCGTGGCCGCCGTCTTTCTCCCCAAGACCGGGGACGCGGAGCCGGTGCGCACTTTCCTCTCCGCCCGTTCAGCGAACTTTGATCCGCGGGAGTCGCCCATGGCCTACGCGTTCGAGGTGGACGGGAAACGCTACGCCGCCCGCATGGTGAAAGAAAATTGGGAGGTGCCTTTCGAGGTCAGGCTGGACAAGTTCATCTTCGAGCGTCACCCCGGCGTGAGCATGGCCCGCAACTACGAGAGCCGCATCGCCCGCATCGAGGAGGGCGCGGAAAAAGCGGTGGAGATCAAGATGAACGAGCCCATGCGCTACCAGGGCTACACCTTTTTCCAGGAATCTTTCGGTCCCGCCGATGCCGGTCCGGGCGAGAGCATGTATTCCCAATTCGCCGTCCACAACAACCCCGCCGACCAGTGGCCTCTGTGGTCGCTGCTCATCACCACCGCCGGATTGATGCTGCATTTCGTGGACAAGCTATTTCGTCACACCAACAAGCCGCGCCGGGACGCCGCCGGGGCGGTCTCCTGATATCTCCCCCCATCCGAAATGAAATTCCTGAAACGACTCGCACTCCTCGCCGCCGTCGCGCTGCCCGCCCTGCCGACCGGGGCCGCCGCCAAAGACGTGTCCGTTTCCTTCGACACCTATGAGGAATGGCCCGAGGAGGTCCCCGACACTTTCCGTCTCATGCTCGTGCAGGAGGGCGGGCGGGTGAAGCCCGTGCACACCTACGCGCGGTTCATGCTCATGCAGTTCAGCGGCCGGACGAAGCTCAAGTTCGAGACCGCCGACGGCGTCGAGCACGAGATCGAGGCGGTGGAATGGCTGCTGGACACATTTTTCCGGCCCGAGCTGGCGGCGGACCTGCCAATTTTCATCGTTGATGACTCGGAGACCGTGCTGCGCCTGGAGCTGGAGCCCAAGGACAAACGTGATCGCTATTCCTACAACGATCTCAAAGCCGGCCGCGCCAAACTCGCGGAACTGGCCGGCGAATACGCGCGGAAAAAACAACAACACGAGGAGTCGGACAAAGACCCCCAATTCGAACTGGAGCGCATCGAGGGCATGGTCCTAACTCTCGGCCAGAATGTGAGCAGCTTCGAGTACCTGATGGGGCAGTTCGGATTCGCCCGCAAAGGCAAGGCCTTGACCCACGAGGAGATGCTCCCCGAGGAACTCAAGGCCATGGCCGCCCGGCTCGACATGACGGAGATGCTCGGAAAGATGCCGGAAATGTCCATGCAGCAACTCATGCGGACGATCCAGTCACCCGGCGGAGGCGACGAGGAATCGGACATGCTCCGTGCCGCCATGCAGCTGTTTTTCTTTCACGCCAATTCCGGCAGAGGCTTCTCCATTTTCCCCCCGCCGTCCGCCGATGATGAGGAATGGCTGAGCATCGGCGATGTCATGCTCACCGGACTGGAGTCCAAGGAGCAACGCCCGTGGGCTATCGAGAGAATGCGGGAAATCCAGACCCTGGTGGAGGCATCAAGTCTGGGAGGGGAGGCGTTCTCCGCCGAACTCCAGAAATTCGCCGACGATCATCACGCCGAGGCCGACGCGCGGGGGCGGGACGAGGGCTATGGCTCCAAGCTCGAGGTGAAGCTCTATCAGGGCGACTATTTCACCAATTCCCTCGTCTGGTTCATCCTCAGCTTCGTGCTGATGGCCTTCAGTTGGCTCGCACCGGGATCGAAATTTGCCAAATACCTCACCTGGGGAGTCATCGCCTGCCTGGTGTTGGGTCTGCTCTACAATGTCGCCGGCATCACCTTGCGCAGCATCATTCGCCAACGACCGCCCATCACCAATCTCTACGACACCGTCATATTCATCACCGGTGTGGCCGTGCTCCTGGGATTGATCCTGGAGAGAATCACCCGCATCGGCGTCGGCGTGTTCGTCGCCAGTCTCGTCGGCGTGTGCGGCATGTTCCTGTCCATCAAATACGAGGCCAAAGAGGCCACCGACACCATGGGCAAGCTCGTCGCCGTGCTCGACACCAACTTCTGGCTCGCGACGCATGTGACGATCATTAATATCGGTTATGCCGCCGGCCTGCTCTCCGCCGTGCTCGGCGGGGTCTACCTCGTGGGCCGACTGACCGGTCTGAAGCGGGGAGATCGCGCCTTCTACAAGACGCTCAACGGGATGAACTACGGCATCATCTGTTTCTGCCTCTTCTTCTCACTGGTCGGCACCGTCCTTGGCGGGATCTGGGCCAACTACAGCTGGGGCCGGTTCTGGGGTTGGGATCCGAAGGAAAACGGAGCCCTCATGATCTGTCTCTGGACCCTCGTCATCCTCCATGGCCGCATGGGCGGCTACCTGCGCGAGATCGGGCTCAATGTGAACGCCGTCCTCCTCGGGGTCATCGTCACCTTCTCCTGGTGGGGCGTGAACAATCTCGGCGTCGGTCTCCACAGCTACGGCTTCACCAGCGGCGTCTGGATGTGGCTCGGCCTCTCGTGGCTGATTTGTGCCGGGGTGATGCTCTGCGGTCTCCCGCTCTGGCTCCAGGAGCGCGCCGAGCGCGAGCAGAAGAAGCGTGACAAAGCCGCCGAGGGCGGCAAGCGCAAAAAATCCTCCGGTGGCGAAGCGCCCTCGCCGGCGTGAAACCGCGCCGGGAATCCTAACAGCCTCCTTACCATGATCGAGCCGGAAGAGTTCTTTGAGCCCGAGTGGCTGGAGTGGTTTCGATTGACGCCTTCGGAGCGACTCCGCGCGACCGGCGAGATCTGGGAGAATTACCTCCAGCTCGGCGGTTCACTGGCCCCGGATGTGGACACGCAGAGCCCGTTCTGGAGTCGCGAGGAGTTGGAGCAATTCGCCATCGAAGCCGCCGCGTCACGGTCGCGGGGAGCGTTTCCTTCCACCGAGCCATGATTGACGGGAGGCTGGCACGAGTGTTTCAGACATTCGAGACCCATGGGGTCGTTTGCCTGCTCATGGGAGGTCAGGCATGCGTAATCTACGGCGCGGCGGAGTTCAGCAAAGACATCGATTTCGCCATCCTGGCGGAAGCGGGGAATATCAAAAACCTCCAAGCTGCTCTGGATGCCCTGGATGCGCAAGTCATCGCCGTGCCTCCCTTCGAGGCGGCCTGGCTCGATGAGGGACTCGCGGTGCATTTCCGTTGCGGCATCGGCGTGGTCGAGGGACTCAGGATTGACGTAATGAGCCGGATGCGTAACGTCGATGAATTTCCGCGGTTGTGGGAACGGCGAGAGAGGGTTGCCGATGGACGGGGAGGGTGGGTGAACCTGATGAGTCTGGGCGATCTGGTCCAGGCGAAAAAGACCCAAAGGGACAAGGATTGGCCGATGATACAACGGTTGCTGGAGGTGGATTATCTCTCTTGCCGGGGTGAGGCGACGAGTGAGTCCGTGAATTTTTGGCTGATGGAGATGAGAACGCCGGAGTTGCTGTGCGAACTCGTCAGGTTATTTCCGGAAGCGGCTGAGTCCCTCATGCCTTTGCGCCCGCTTCTCGTGGCAGCCAATGAAGGTAATCTTGTCGAACTCGAGATTGCCCTGATGAATGAGATGTTGGAGGAGAAAGCACGGGATCGAGAATATTGGGCGCCATTGAAAGCCCGACTGGGAGAACTCAGGCGAAAGACCAACCGCCCTCAAAGCGGCTGATCATTCGGCGTCGCCCAACGCACCCGGGCCAGCAGCACGTCTCCGCGCGCTCCGCGCTTCGGCATCCATTCGCCCACCGTCACCCAACTCTCCTCCGGACTGACCCGGGTCACGTGGAAATTTCCCATCAGGGCCACATCGTCGGGCGCGTTCACCCCGTCGCCGACGAGCGGTAGCACGACACGTTCGGTGGCGCGGATCAGGCACCGTTTCCCGGGATCCACCCGCGCCGTCCACAGCGGGGAGCGCCATCGGGTCACCTTTTCATTGCTCGCGTCCCGGCGGGTGTAGACCAGATGGAGCCCCTCGGAATGCGTCATCCAATGCTGCTGGGTGGTCGACATCCCGACCGCCTCCCCGTCATCAAACGCCCACGCTTTCATTTCACCATAGCGCACGCCGTCCTCGCTCGCCGCCACATAGCCGCGCCCGTCCTCGGCCCGGATCGTGAGAAAATAGCGTCCGTCGAACTCGGTCACCGACGGCTCCAGCAGACCGCGCCCGACGTTCAGACTCAGCGGCGGGCCAACCTCTTTCACGGTCAGGGTCTCGCCGTCGAAAGCGCAGCGCACCCCGGCGACCTCGCGGTTCATCTCGCCGGGACCGAAGGTGAAAGCCAGGAGAATGTCGCCGTCCGGCAGCACCACGCGCTGGCCGCAGTTGTTCGAGTAGATGAAACCGCCGCGCGGATCGTCCCATTCCAGCCGCTTCTGCTCCGACCAGCTTCCGTCGGCCCGGCGAACCGCGTAGATCGGGTAACGTGGGAGCTGATCCTTCTTCGAAAATCGTTCGCCCCGGTAAAAGACCACATGACCGAGGGCCAGGGTGGTGTCGGTCATCGGGTGATATTGCGGGACCACGTCGCAGACGCCCTTTTGTAGCCCGTCGTGTCCGGGCATGGGACGGCGGCCGAGCGCTTCGATGGGCGCGGGATCTGTCCACGTCTTGCCGAGGTCGTCGGATCGCGTCCAATGCACCGGGCCGAAATAGTCCGAGCCCGCGATCTCCTGCAACGTCATCAGCACGAATCGTCCGCCGTTTTCCCCCGGGATCAGGCAGGCGCGGGGGTGAAACCAGGTCACGCCGCCACCGTCACGGTTTCGCCAGAGCGTTTCCCCGGCAATCGACTTGATCAGGTCGCCGGATTCCTGCGAGAGTCCCGGCACGACAAACGCGGCGGCGCCGCCCGCGGTGAGAGAGAGAAAGTCCCGACGTAACATCATCATGCCCCCGATCATAGAACGCCCCGCTCCCCTGACCATGGCGACATCGCGCTTCGCGGCGGTCACACTCCTGTTGCTAGCCGTCTCCCATTCTACCCTGTTTGGTCAGACACCCAACCATGTCGGGTCGACGCGACCGAATGTGCTCATGATCGCGGTCGACGATCTGCGGCCGATGCTGGGCTGCTACGGGGACGCGATCACCCTGACGCCGCACATCGACGCGCTGGCGGCGCGGGGCCTGCTCTTTCAGCGCGCCTACTGCCAGTTCGCGAAATGCGGACCTTCACGGCTTTCCCTCCTCACCGGTTTGCGGCCGGACTCCGTGGGCGTCTTCAGTCATCGCGACGAGGACCTGCGCGCGTTCCGCGCCGCGCGCCCGGATCTGCCCTCGTTGCCGGCCTGGTTCAAGAGACACGGCTACGAGACGCGGGGTTTTGGAAAAGTCTACCATGACGGCTGGGACGACCCGCGGGATTGGTCGCACCCCGCCGAGCCGGGAAGGGAAAAGGAGATGTTGGAAATCGCCGATCTGGCCGGGCTCGAGGGTGTAACTTTCGCCGACAGGGTCGACATACCCACTCTCATCGCGGACCGGCTGAGTTGTCCCGCCATCCAGTCGCCCGAGGTGCCGGACGGGGCGTTGTTCGCGGGGCGGATGACGGATCGGGTCACGGGATTGCTGCGGGAGCGGGAGCGGGGGGCGGGGCCGTTTTTCTACGCTGTCGGCTATCGTCGGCCGCATCTGCCGTTCGTGGCGCCGAAGCGGTGGTTCGATCTCTACACGCCGGACGCCTCGTGGTTGCTGTCTCCCGAGCATCGTCGCCCGCCGCGCGGCGCGCCGCTGATGGCGTGGTTCAATTCCGACGGCTATGTGGGCACGGCGAAAAACCAGGGGCTGGCCATGCCGGTTCGCCCGAAGTCGGTGGAGGAAGGCATGGCCTGGGCGGGGTATGAACTGAGGAGTTACACCGGCGTGCCGAACCACGGACCGGTACCCGACTCCACGCAGTTGGAGATCCTCCACGCCTACCGGGCCTGCGTCAGCTACGTCGACGCGCAGATCGGACGCTTGCTGGCGGAGCTGGACGCGCTCGGGCTGAGGGATGACACCATCGTGCTGCTGTGGTCGGACCACGGCTGGCATCTCGGCGAGCAGGGCACCTGGAGCAAGATGACGAACTACGAGATCGCCACCCGGGTGCCGCTGATCATTGACGCGCCGGGCGAGGCTTATCAACAGGGACAGACAAACGCGCTGGCCGAACTCGTCGATCTGTATCCCACTCTTTGCGATCTGGCGGGACTGCCAGAGCCGGATCATCTGGAAGGCCTGAGCCTGCGGTCGGTGCTGGAGGATGCCGGGCGTGAGGTCCGATCCATGGCCCGGAGCCAGTTTCCGAGATTCAAGGACCGCTACGATGGGCGCGCCTGGCGCGACGCGCGCTACCGGCTGGTCGAGTGGAAAGACACCAAGAACGGCGAAATCGTGGCCCGGGAACTCTACGATCACGACCGCGACCCTCTGGAAAATGTGAATCTTGCGGATCTCCCAGAAGGGCGAGAAATCATGAAATCAATGGAAGCAAGAAAGTAACAAATTCCGACTTTTCGGGTGGTGGGATTTTTGAAAAAGATGTGCTACCTTCGCGCCATCATGGCAACCTGGCACTACGCTGACGCGAACAAGCAACAGTTTCAAATCGATGAATCGCAACTGACCGCCGCCGTGCAGCAGGGGGTCATCGCGCCGAACACTCCGGTCTGGACCAGTGGAATGGCCAACTGGCAGCCCGCGGGGCAGGTATTGGCGCGGCTTTTCCCGGGCGGCGGAGGCGCGCCGGGTGGTCCGCCCCCGATCTCAAATTTTGTCAGCACCGGAGGCGGGGCACCGATCCAGTCGCATGTGGTCGACTACGAGATTTTTGGCGACGACATGCAGATCGTCGAAGTCGAGCTCGACCCGGGCGAAACAGTGATCGCCGAGGCGGGCGCGATGAACTACCTGGAGCAGGACATCCACTTCGAAGCCAAGATGGGCGATGGTTCGCAGCCGAACGAGGGGGTGATGGGCAAGTTGCTGGCGGTCGGGAAGCGGGCGTTGACGGGCGAGTCGATCTTCATGACGCATTTCACCCACCGGGGATCCGGCGGTAAGCGTCGGGTGGCGTTCGCCGCGCCGTATCCGGGTAAAATCATGCCGCTGAATCTGAAGGATATCGGAGGCGAGATCACTTGTCAGAAAGACGCCTTTCTCTGCGCGGCGTTTGGCACCCAGGTCACGATCGCGTTCAACCGCCGACTGGGAGCGGGGTTTTTCGGTGGGGAAGGTTTCATTCTGCAGAAGTTGCGCGGCGACGGCATGGCCTTCATTCACGCGGGTGGCACCGTGGTGGAAAGGGAGCTGAAGGGGGAAACGCTGCGGGTGGATACCGGTTGCCTGGTGGCGTTTTCCCCCGGCATCACCTATGACATCCAGCGAGCCGGAAACCTGAAATCGATGTTCTTCGGTGGCGAAGGCCTGTTCCTGGCGACGCTCAGCGGGCACGGAAAAGTCTGGCTCCAGAGTCTCCCGTTCTCGCGAATGGCTGATCGCATCCTGCAACACGCTCCGTCGGCCGGTGGTCGCGCTCAGGGCGAAGGCAGCGTGCTCGGCGGGATCGGCCGTCTGCTGGATGGTCAGTGAGCCCGTGGGATCAGCCAGTAGGAGGAACTTCGCGGAATGCCGGACCGACTGCTCGGAATCAAGCGAAGAACTCGGCGACCCGGATTTCGAAACCGGGAAGGATTTCGCTCGTGGCGGTGTCACTTTCGGAAAAGCACTTTTCTTCCGCATATTTCGAGTCCGAGGGCGTGCGGAAAACCGTCACCGATTTGGAAAGCGGATCGATCATCCAGTACTCGCCGACGTCTGCGCCGGCATAGATCGCCGCTTTCCGTCGATCGCGGTCGAGGGTGCTGATGGCAACCTCGATGACAAGGTCGGCCGTCGTGGGGTGGGAATGGCGAAATGCGAGTTCGTCGCCGTGAACGACCATCAGGTCGGGTTCGGGCTCGGATGTCGCGCAGGTCAGGGGACTTTCTTTGGTAATGAAGCGCCCCGTGCCTATGGCTTTCTCAAGCATTCGGAGCAAGAGACGGGTGAAATATTCGTGCTCGGGCGACTTGCTCATTTTCTTTACGGGGAAGCCCTCCAGCAGTTCGACATCCTCATCGATCCATCCCATCTCCGACGCGGCATGGTAGAAATCCACGCTCATGGGGGCCAGCGCTTCACGAATCTCCGGACTCTCTATCATCGAACTCATCTCCCATGATGGTATCTCCGCTGTCGGGACATATCCAGCGTGATCTCTGAGGGTTGCCAGTGGTGTTTTTTTTTGGAGGAGCGCGAACCACGATAGGTTTCGCTACTTTCACCTTTGCACTGACACGGGGGCTATGCTGATCGGACCTCTCATTTTGTTCATCGAATGGCGGGGCCGGATGGTCAGTGAGGCGCGGGCCTCACAGATGTTGGGTAATGCGTCGACAGACCTCTTCCACATTGGCCCGGCTGTTGAAGGCCGAGATGCGGAAATAGCCTTCGCCGGCGGCGCCGAAACCGGCGCCGGGGGTGATGACCACGTTGGCCTGTTCCAGCATCTTGTCGAACATGCCCCAACTGGTTACGCCCTCGGGACACGCGACCCAGACGTAGGGGGCGTTCACGCCGCCGAAAACGGCGAGCCCTGCCTTTTCGCAGGCCTCGCGCAGCAGCTTGGCGTTGCCCATGTAGTGCTCGACCAGTGTCGCGGTCTCGGCCTTGCCCTCGGGGGTGAAAATCGCTTCCGCGCCGCGTTGCACCGGGTAGCTGGCGCCGTTGAACTTGGTGCTGTGACGGCGCGACCAGAGCGGATGAACGGCCTGGGTCGATCCATCTGCGAGGGTGCCGTTCAGTGATTTGGGAATCACGACATAGGCGCAGCGGACTCCGGTGAAGCCCGCGATCTTGGAGAAGCTGCGGAATTCCATCGCGCACTCGCGGGCACCCTCGATCTCGAAGATGGAACGCGGGACGTCGTCCTCCTGAATGAAGGCTTCGTAGGCGGCATCGTAGAGAATGATGGAGCCGTTGGCCCGGGCGTAGTCGACCCAGGCCCGGAGCTGGTCGCGCGTGGCGGTGGCGCCGGTCGGATTGTTTGGATAACAAAGGTAAATGAGATCGACTTTCTCTTCCGGGATGGCGGGCACGAAGGCGTTGCCCGCATTGCAGGGGAGGTAGACAAGCCCCTCGTAGGCGCCGTTCTCGTCCGCGTCTCCGGTGTTGCCGGCCATGACGTTGGTATCGACGTAGACCGGGTAGACCGGATCGGTGATGGCGATGCGGTTCCCGGGACCGAAGATATCGAGGATGTTGCCGGTGTCGCATTTTGAACCGTCGGAGATGAAGACCTCGTCGGCATCGATGCCGAGTCCGGCATACTGGTTGTCCACGATGGCCTGGCGGAGAAAGTCGTAACCCTGCTCGGGACCGTAGCCGCGGAAGGTGTCGCGATTGCCCAGTTCGTCGATGGCGGCGTGCATGGCCTTGCGGCTGGCCTCGGGAAGCGGCTCGGTGACGTCGCCGATGCCACAGCGGATGAGGTTCTTTGCCGCGTCCGGGTGGGCGTCGGAGAAGGCTTTCACTCGGCGGGCAATCTCGGGAAAGAGGTAACCGGCTTTGAGCTTGAGGAAATTGTCGTTTAGGCGGGCCATGGCGGTGCTTGGGATTTGCTATCTGTGAGGGAGCGATGCGCGATGAGGACGAAGGAAGTGGGACTGAACCGAATATTTCCCTCGGCGCAAGTGCTGGTCTTTTTCGCGGAGTTTTGCTTATCTTTTATCCCGGTGAAAATGACGATGATATTGCTCTTCTGCGGGATGCTGGCCCCGTGCCTGTGGGCGGCGGATCGGCCCACGGTGTTTGCCGAAGGACAACTCAGCATCGATCTGCCCGATGGCTGGAGCGAATCGCGACAGAATCAGGCCAACAGCGATTCCGTGGGTGGCTGGGAATCCTCGGACCGCAAGACTTCCCTCTACGTGTTGCGTCTGCGGCTGGTGAATCAGGGGGATGAGATGCGGGCGGCGCTGGATCGGACTATCGAGAATCTGGATCGCGACGAGAACTGGTTGCTGCGGAAGACCGGTGAGTACCGGCAGATCACCATACAGGGGCTGCCGGCGACCTACGCGCGGGTGGAGTTGGACCTGCGTTCCGGCTCCCGCACGGTGCCTTTCGTGTTTCACCTCGCGATGGTGGGTGGGGCGAATTCTTTCTACCTCCTCCAGGGCAGCGTCATGAAGCCTGTGTGGCAGGTCAGGGAGGATGAGGTCATCCGCATGATCAAATCGTTCCAGGTACTTAAGGAGGAGTGACGCGGGCCGGATGCCAGATTTTGGCGGCAAAGCGGGCGTATCACCGCTAAATTCCCGTCATGTCCGACAGAATCATCGAAACCACGCGCCAGGGTTGGGGCGAACGGATGGGGGGCGCCTTCGGCGGCATCGTGTTTGGGATCATCCTGACACTGGTGTCCTTTCCCCTCCTGTTCTGGAACGAGGGCAGGGCGGTGAAGCGGTATCAGTCGCTTGAGGAGGGTGCGGGCGCGGTGATTTCGGTGGACGAGGGAAAAGTCGACCCCGCTTTCGAGGGAAAACTCGTGCATCTGACGGGCCGCGCCGAGGTCTCCGGCAAACTCACGGATGAGGAGTTCGGCGTGTCCGCCCCGGCGATCAAACTGAGTCGCGCGGTGGAGATGTATCAGTGGGTGGAGGAGAAAAAGAGTGAGACAAAGAACAAGATCGGCGGAGGCACCGAGAAGGTGACCACCACCACTTACCAGACCCGGTGGGCGCCGCGGCTGGTGAACTCGCGTGACTTTGCCCAACCGGTCGGGCACGAGAATCCCGAGACGATGCGCTATTCCCCCAAGGCTTTCGCCGCCGAGCGGGTCACGCTGGGGGTGTTCCGATTGCCCGGCTCTCTCATCGATCAGATCAAGGGCGACACCGATCTGCCGGTGACGAGCCTTGAAGCCCTGCCGGAGCCGGTGCGCGCCGAGGCGAAGCTACACGATGGCGGCATCTACCTGGGGGAGGATCCGGCGGCCCCGAAGGTCGGGGACCTGAGGGTGCGCTTTTCCATCGTGCCGCCGGCGGAGATCAGTGTGGTGGCGAAACAACTCGGTGACGCCCTGGAGAAATACCACACCGTCGCCGGAGGCAACATCGAGATCCTGTCCATGGGCACGCACTCGGCCGAGGCCATGTTCGAGTCGGCCAAAGTCGCCAACAAGACGCTGACATGGATTTTGCGGGCCGGGGGATTTCTGCTCATGGCGGTGGGCCTGGGGCTCCTGGCGCGTCCGCTCAAGGTCATGGCCGATGTGCTGCCCGTCGCCGGACGGGTGGTCGGCGCTGGGGTGGGCTTTTTTGCCATGGCCCTCGCGGCCATTGGGTCGAGCGTCACCATCGCGGCGGCCTGGATTTTCTACCGGCCCCTGATCGGCATCGCCGTTCTGGTGATCACCGGGTTGTTTCTGTTCTGGCTCATCAAGCGGTTGCGTGGCGCGAAGTCGTCCGTCGGCGTTATGACACCACCCGCCGATTGATCCGCGGCGCGATGATGTCATCGTGGGGAATGCCCTCACCGCCCCCGCCGGGATCACCGGCTCGACAGCGTTACCTGCTGGGCCGGTTGATCCGGCTCACGGGGCGCCATGGGTGGCGATGCGTCGCCCTGGTGGGGTTGAATCTCTCTCTCCTCGCGCTCGGTCTCGCGGGGTTGGGCGGAGTGGGGCTGGCGATCGACTACTTGCGTGAGCAACTCGAACCAGGAGCCCCGCTGACGACTTTCCCTTTCGGATGGCGGCCGCCCGCGGATTGGGAACCGCGCGCGGTGCTGCTGGCTCTGGGCGCGTGGATCCTGCTGGCGGCCGCGTTGCGCGCCCGGCTCGCTTATCTCGCGGCGGTGGCCACCAACCGGCTCGGGCAGGGGAAAATCGTCGTCGAGCTGCGATCCGCAATCTTCGCCAAGATGCAGCGCATGAGCTTTCGGTTCTTCGACGCCAACGCCACCGGCTCCCTCATCAATCGGGTCACCGGAGACACCCAGTCTGTGCGCCTGTTCATCGACGGCGTCGCCGTGCAGAGCCTCAATGTCGTCCTGGCGACCGTCTTCTATCTCTATTGCCTGGTTAGCATTCATCCCGGACTGGCCGTCGCCTGTCTCGGGTTCCTACCGCTGCTGTGGGTGATCGTGGTGCTCTTTGCCCGTTGGTTGCGGCGTGATTACGAGGAGGGACGCCGGCGGGTGGATCGCCTGGTTTTGACCTTCGAGGAGCTGGCCCGCGGCATGGGCGTACTGAAAAGTTTCGGGCTGGAGAGCTGGGCCGAATCCCGCTTCCTCGAGGCCAACGCCGCGGTGCGGGAGCAGAAACAGGCGGTGTTCCGCAAGCTCACCCACCTTTTCCCGCTCGTCTCGTTGCTCAATCAGCTCAGCATGGCGGTATTGCTGGGCTATGGCGGCTGGCTCGCCATCCGGGGAGACATCGCCATCGGCACCGGGCTCATCATCTTCGCCGGCATCCTCCAGCAACTGGCCGCCCAGGTGAACACGGTGAGCAATGTCGCCGACAGTCTGCAACAGACGCTGACGGGGGCGGATCGGGTCTACGAGATCCTCGACGCCGAGCCGGAGATCGAGGATCGCGCGGACGCCCGGCCACTCGGTCGGGCGCGTGGCGAGATCCGCTTCGAGTCGGTATCGTTCCGCTACCAGCCGGAGGACACGGTGCTCAGGGAGTTGTCTCTCGAGGTGTCGCCCGGTGAAAAGATCGCCATCGTCGGCCCCACCGGGGCGGGAAAAACCGCGCTCATCCAGCTGATCCCGCGTTTCTACGATCCGGACGCCGGGCGGCTCCTGCTCGACGGGCGGGATTTGCGCGAGTGGCGGCTCGATGATGTCCGCCGCCAGGTGGGGCTGGTGTTTCAGGAGAGTTTTCTCTTCAGCGCCAGCGTGGCGGCGAACATCGCCTTCGGCAATCCCGAAGCGTCTCTGGCCGATATCGAGCGCGCCGCGAAGCTCGCCGCCGCGCACGAGTTCATCGAGGGCCTGCCGCTCGGCTACGAAACGCTGCTGCACGAGAACGGAGCGAACCTATCCGGTGGCCAGCGCCAGCGGCTCGCGCTGGCCCGGGCCATACTGCTGGATCCCGCCATTCTCATCCTCGACGACCCCACCGCCGCCGTCGACGCCGGCACCGAGCAGGAGATTCTCGGCGCCATGGATCGCGTGATGGCGGGGCGCACCACCTTCATCGTGGCCCACCGGTTCAGCACCGTGCGTCGAGCGGATCGCATCGTGGTGCTGGATCGCGGCATTGTCACCGCCGTCGGCACACACGGCGAACTCGCCGCCCAACCCGGTTACTATCGCGACGCCATCCTCGCCGAGCGCGGCGCCGACGGAGAGGGGGTGGCGGCATGAGCGTGGAGAAGGGAGGGAACGCGGACGACCACAAAGTCGCCGGGATTGTCGACAAGGAAATGCTCGCGAGCCTGAGGCGTCAGCGGGGCGATGAGGAGGAGCGCGCCCAGGCGCCTCTGTCCTTTCACCTCATCCGTAGGCTCTTCCGTTTCACCGCGCCCTATCGCCCGAAGATGGTGGGCCTTTTCATCACCGTGGGCGCGCGCGCCCTCCAACTGCCCGTTCTGGCCTGGGGGGCGGGGGCCATCATCAACGGCCCCGTCGCCCGGGGAGATCACCGGCAGTTGGCGTGGTCTGTCGTGGCCTTCGTCCTGTTCGCCCTCTTCACCGAGTTCACCTTCCGCTATCGCATCAAGTGGGCCCTCGAGATCGGCGAGTCCGTCATCCACGATCTTCGCGCCGCCATGTTTCGGCACTGGCTGTCTCTGACGATGGGTTACTTCAATCGTCAGCCGGTCGGGCGACTCATCAGTCGTCTCACCGGCGACGCCGAGAACGTCCGTGTCGGCGTGCAGAATGTCCTCTTCGTCAGTCTGGTCCAGGCTGGCCAAATGCTGGGCTGCGCGGTGCTGATGGCGCTGGAGGATTGGCGCCTGTTCCTCATGGTGCTGGGCATCGCGCCCGTGGTCTGGGCCATGAACCACTATTTCCGAGGGCGACTCAGTGCCGCCTACCGCGGTCAGAGTGACAGCTTCAGCCGCATCACCGCCACCATGGCCGAGAGCGTCGGCGGCATTCGGGTGACCCAGAGTTTCAGTCGTGAGCGCGTCAACGCCGCCCGCTTCCGCGCCCTGGTCGAGGATCACGCCGGCTACAACTTCGTCGCCGCGCGCACCAGCGGGACCTTTCTCCCGCTGCTCGAACTCAACGGCCAGCTTTTCATGGCCCTGCTGGTGGTGATCGGCGGGGGGCGGGTGCTTTCGGGGGCGGATCCCATGACCCTGGGTAGCATGATCCAGTTCTTTTTTCTCGCCGGACTGTTCTTCAGCCCCATCACGGTGCTGGGAAACATGTTCAACGAGGCTCTCACCGCCATGGCCGGTGCGGAGCGCGTCTTTTCCGTCCTCGACACCGGACCGGACTGGACGGATCGACCGGACGCCGTCTCTCCCGCATCGCTGGATGGACGCGTGGAACTTCGCGAGGTCGGCTTCTCCTACCAGGCCGACCGACCCGTGCTGAAAGGCGTCAGCTTCACCGCCGAGCCCGGCGAATGCGTGGCCATCGTCGGCGCGACCGGCAGTGGGAAAAGCACCGTGGCCGGATTGATCGCCAAATTTTATCTGCCGGATAGCGGCGCCGTCCTCATCGATGGCCGGGATACCCGTGATCTCTCCAGCGCTTGGCTGCACCGGCACCTCGGCATCGTCCCGCAACAGAATCATCTCTTTGGCGGCACCATCCTGGAGAACATCCGCATCGTGAAACCCGGGGCGGATCGCGAGGCCGTCCGAGAGGCGCTGGCTCGTCTCGATTGCCTGGATATCATCGAGAGCATACCCAAAGGACTCGACGCCGAGGTCGGCGAACGCGGCTCCGGCCTCTCCCTCGGGCAGCGGCAACTGGTCTGTTTCGCCCGCGCCCTCATCGCCGATCCGCGCATCCTTATTCTCGACGAGGCCACCAGCGCCATCGATCCGCTAACCGAGGCCCGCACCCAGCGCGCCATGAGGGCACTGATGGCCGGGCGCACCAGCTTCGTGCTCGCCCACCGGCTCAGCACACTGCGTCATGCCGACCGGGTGGTGGTGATGGCCGGCGGGGAGGTCGTCGAGCAGGGAAGGCCGACGGATCTTCTCGACTCGGAGAATGGCGCGTTCGCCGAACTGTGGCGCCACGCGACGGCGGACGCCTGAGGTCGTCGCGGCTCACGTCTCTCGTCGACGAAACACCGCCACGTGACGATCGATCGATTTGCCCGGGGCGTCGTCGAGCGCGCGGCTTTCCTCGTTTCGCTCGGTCACGATCAGTTCGCCGCCGAGTCGCTGGATGGCGTCGAGCGCGAGTTGGTGTTCCTTGTCGAAATAACTCGTGATGACCAGCCGTCCCTCGTCGTCGAGCTGGCCCAGTGCCTGGTCGAAAATTTCCTCCCAGGTTCGGTCGCCGTTCCAGTAGTTCTGATGGCGCATGAAGACGAGGTCGAATCCCTCGCCATCACCGAGCTGGCGATGCTGATCGAGCTTCGAGGCGTCGCCGGTGAGGAAGCGAGCCTCGCGTTTCGCCCCGGACTTCGCGTCCTCGCGTCTGCCGCCGAAACGCCGGTTGGCTTCGGCGATCTCGCGGGCGCGGACGTCGATGCCGGTCAGGTGGATGTCGGGAGCCGGGGCGTCGGATCCGGCTTTCTCCGCCTTCATCTCGGCAAAGGTATCGCCGAGCGTGTCGGCCTCCCGGCAATCGCCGCAGGCGATGTCGAGGATTCGCAGGGCGTCGGCGCCGCCGGACTCGAACACACGCCGGATGGCGGCCTCATCGTTGCCGAGCACGCGGCGCAGCATTTTCTTGAGCCTGGCCAGGTCGGCCTCTGGCTTCGAGAGCGGGGGCTGTTTCTCCGGGGTGGGCATGATGCGTGGAAGAGTGCGCCAGCGATGCGACAGGGTCAAGTCGCGGACCCAACAGGGTCTGGTTGGGCTTGGGAATCAGAACGGGCGGAAACCCCAGTCCTCTCCCAGCGCGAGACATTCCGGCAGGGGGAGGATGCCCCCGGAGGCGGTGGGATGCCGCAGACAAGAGGCGGCGACGCAGGCGCCGATGCGGAGGGATTCCTCCAGGGGCTTGGATTCGTGGAATCCGTGGAGAAACCCTGCGGCGAAGGCGTCCCCGGCTCCGACCGCTCCCTTGATCTCGCCCTCCGGCACGGCGACGGAACCGGAAGTCACGAACTCTCCGCTCCCGCAATCCAGCGCCACCGCCCCGGCGGGAGCGTGGATGACGATGAACTGGCGGACACCCAGATCCCGAACGATCTTGGCGGCGCGGCGCGCAGCCTCGGGGGTGAAGTCGGACAGGTCGATACCCGAGAGGCGGCCGGCCTCGAATTCATTGGTCAGCAGCACATCGGCGTGGGGCAGGGCGGGCGCGATGACCGCCCGGAACCGGTCGCTTTCCTCGCTGACGAGATCGACCACGGTGCTCAGGCCGGCGTCGGTGGCCCGGCGGAGCACACGCGCGGCACCAGTGGCCATGTCGTCGGGATGGATCTCATCGAGCGCGTCCAGTAGCAGGAGGTAACCGAGATAGAATAGCCGGTGCTCGGCCTGGGAGAAGTCGAGCGCGTGTTCGTCGAATTGGGCGTTGGCGCCCCGCTGGTGAAAGAAGGTGCGTCGGCCCGTGGAGGCGACGGTCATCACATCGGTATAACTGGTCGGGTAGTCCGGGCTGACCCGGAGCCGTGAGCTGTCGATGTGGTGCGCGCGACAGTCCTCGCGAATCCACGCCCCGTCGGGATCGTCCCCGACAAGACCCGCGATGGCCAACGGATAGGGCCGGGTGACGGGATCGGGAAACATCCGGGCGAGGTCTTTGGTCACGTTGTAGGGGCCGCCGCCGTTGGAGCTTTCCTGCGAAAGGATCGAGACGAGGGCATCCTGCGACGGCCAGGCATCGATCATCTTCACGTGATCGACGATCAGGTTGCCGGCGGCCAGGAGGCCGTTGGTGGGGGAGATGGACATGGGGGGAGAAGTGGGTTCCTTTCAACGCGGAGGCGCGGAGAGGCAGAGGTGCGCGGAGTTTTCTTGGTCGATATTTATTCGGGCAATCGATTGACCACTCGATGGATGCCTTCCTTGAGAACGGGAACGTTGAAGTTGATGAGGAGGCCGAGGTGCAGGTTCTTGAGTCGGAGATAGGTAAGCAATTGCGCGCGGTCGAGTCCGGTGATGATTTCCTTGGCCTTTCCTTCCACGATAACTCGCCTCTTCGACGATCAGGTCGAGTCTCAGGTCGGTGGCCAAACGAATCCCTTTGTAGAGAATTGGGACTTTTTCCTGTCGTTGGAATCGAATGCCCTGCTGGCTGAGTTCAAAGCATAGAGCCTCTTCGTAAACGCTTTCCAATAAGCCTGGCCCGAGTTCCCGATGAACCTCAATGGCGGCTCCAATGATCCGTCCAGAAAGATCGTTGTAGTCCATCGAAAAAAAACGGAAATCTCCGCGGACCTCCGCCTCTCAGCGTCTCCGCGTTCAAGGTGATGCGTGCCTCAACCAACCTCGATCGCCTTCCCTTGCTTCTGCGATTCCAGCGCGGCGGCGAAGACTTCATGGCTGGCCACGGCCTCCTCGGGGGTGGCGCAGCCAAAGCGACCATCGAGCGTCCCGGCGCGTTCGCAGAGGTAGGCGGCCCACATCTGCTGAAGGATGTCGGGGAATCCCACCTCGAAAATACCACCGGTGATGGTGCCGAAAGGCACGCCGAAACCGAGATCCTCCCGGGTCCAGGTCTGGGTGCTGCCGTCGCGGTGAAAGGTCCAGAGGGATTTGGGCTCTGCAGTGGAAAAGCGGACGCCGCCATCGGTGCCCAGCACCTCGATGAACCAGGTGTTGGTCGCTCCGGGGGAAAGGCGCTTGGTTTCCCAGCGAACGGGCACGTTTTCCTGTCCGTCGAGATCGATCTCGCCGTGGATAAGGGCGTTGTCCCAGGTGTCGCAGGGAGCCATGCCTCCGTGACCGTCGGGACGTTCCGCCCAGATCTGGCTTAGCTGGGCGTAGACACGTTTCGGTTTCCATCCCAGCCGCAGGGGTATGTGGGCGACGTGCATGCCGAGGTCGCCCATCACCCCGATCTCGCCGCAGTATTTTACCTGACGTTTCCAGTTGATGGGCTTGTCGGGATTGAGATCGCTGGCGTGGTGGAAGGCGCTGACGATTTCGATGACCTTGCCAAGCTTGCCCGACTGGACGTAATCGATGACCCGTTGGGCGCCGGGCATGAAGGGAAACTCCGAGCTGCAACGGACGAAGCGGCCGGTCTCGTTGATTTTATCCACGATGCGCCGCGCGGCGGCGAGATCGATGCCGAAGGGCTTCTCGGCCAGCAGGTCCTTGCCCGCGTCGAGCACATCGCAGTAGACCCGCTCATGGAGATGATGGGGAATGGCGCAATAGATCACATCGACATCGGGATCGGCGAGGATCTGGTGGTAATCGGTGGAAAGGTGTCGAACCGTGGGCACCTGTCGGAACCAGTCGAGAGCCGGCTCGGAGAGGTCGGCCACGGCCACCAGTTCGGCATTCACCGGCATGTGATTGAGGGCGAACCAGCGGCCGAATGCGGACGCGGCTTCTTTTCCCATGAGGCCGCCGCCGATGACGCCGACGCGGACGGTGTTTTTTTGAGAATCGGGCATTGAAAAGTTGGTTGGGGTGTTGAGAATCGGAACCAGCCGCATCTTGGCAACATTTTCAAGGCCCGTCCACCGCCGGATTCCGGGGAAGGCGGGGGATGGATTGCGATGCTGAGAATTTTCTTAGGGATGCGTAAAATTTAACTTTCCTTAAGAAGAAGGATCGGCTACTAGAGATACTTTCACCCTCCTTGGGGGCGCGCGCAGGGATGAATCAATCGATCGAGCAGATCAAATCCATCAATCACCATTTCCGACATGCCATCGAGCAGGTTGGGGAGGGTGTGTTGATTGTCGAAGCCGGTAGCCGGCATCCTTTGGGGCCGCAGATCGTGTTCGCCAACCGGGCGGTGACCGAGTTGACGGGTTATACAAGGGAGGCGTTGCTGGAGCAGCCCCTGGGATTGATTTACGAACCCGAGAGCCTGAATCACCTGCTGGAGCGGCTGCCGCGGGTGGCCGAAGCGACGAAAGTGTTCGAGATGGCCAAGGAACTGGTGACGCGCGACGGGGATCGGGTGCCCTGTCGGTGGACGGTTTCTGCGGTGCGAGATTCCCGGGGGCGGGCGGTGAATTTCACCTTCACACTGTCGCCCACCCGTGCGCCCGTCATGGGGAACGACGGCGCCGACAAGCGCGCGGGCCGTCGTGAGGAGAGGGCCGCGGATCCCAGCCTGGAGGAAGGGCTGGAAAAAAGCCGGGTCGAGTCGCTGGCGCTGCTCGCGGGGGGGATCGCCCACGATTTCAACAACGTCCTCCAGACCATTCTGACGAATCTCTCCCTCGCGAAACTGGAGACATCCGTGAGTTCACCCGCCCGGCGTTTTGTGGAAGACGCCATGGAGGCCACCTCGGACGCGCAATCCCTGGCGCAGCAGATACTCGATTTCACCAAGGGGCGGGAACCCAAGATACAGGTCGCGAACATGGCCGATGTGGTGCGCGCGGTGGCCAAGTTGTCGATGATGGGGTCGCAGGTCCGGTGCGACATCACCTCTCCCGAGGGTCTTTGGGGAACGGATGTGGATCTGAGGCAGATCCGCCAGGTGATTCACAACCTCATGGTCAACGCCTGTCAGGCGATGCCGAATGGCGGGGTGGTGCAGGCTTTTGTCGAAAACTACCAGATGCCTGAGGAGTCCCGGATCGGTCTCCCCGCCGGGCCCTACGTGGTGGTGCGCATCCGTGACCGGGGTTGCGGGATACCCGCTTCGCGCCTGGGACGGATCTTCGAGCCTTACTACACGACCAAGGAGAACGGCACCGGCATTGGTCTTGCCACCTGCAAGGCCATCGTGGTGCGCCATCGCGGGGACATCACGGTGACGTCGAAGGAAAATGTCGGCACCGAGTTCCGTGTGTTTCTTCCCGCCTGTCAGATCTTCGAGGAGGCCGATGAGGTGCCTGTCCCTACCGCCACCGATGCCAATCGCGGATTCGACGACGGGGTGCGGATCGGCGCGGGACGCATCCTCGTGGTCGACGATCAGGACAATGTCCGGGAAGCGGCCGAGCGCCTGCTCGAGCGTCTCGGATACGAGACGGTCTCGGCGGCCAACGGTCAGCAGGCGGTGAGTCTGTTTCGTCAGCACGCCCATTCGCGCGAGCCGATCAGCGCGGTGTTGCTCGACATGACCCTTCCCGGTGGTCTCAGTGGTGACGAGGTGATGCGGGAGATTCGTCGCCTGGACCGCAACGCGCGCGTCATCGCCACCAGCGGCTATTTCGACGACGATGCCGAAGACACCTTCCGTCGCGACGGCTACGTTGGCATTCTGCCCAAGCCCTACGCGGTGGAGCGCCTGTCGCAGAAGCTCGCGGAAGCGATGGATGTCTGACCGGGCGCACTCATACGAGGTCGCGGATCACACCCGGACCGGTCATGGCGGAGAGCAGCTCGTTGGACAGGCCGTCCATCACCCGCACCTGGTTCAGGTCCAGCAGCGAGTGCAGTATGGTGGCGGTCAAGTTGTCCATCGTGATCGGGGTGCTCGCCGGCTCGCCGCCCTGGCGGTCGCTTTGACCGATGACCTGTCCGGTTTTCAACCCGCCTCCGTAGACCATGAGCGGGGCCAGGCGCCCCCAGTGGTCGCGGCCGCCTTTCGCGTTGATCTTGGGATTTCGGCCCATCTCACCGCAGCAGACGAGGAGGATCTTTTCACCGAGCCCGCGTTCCTCGCAGTCCTCGATGAAGGCGGCGACGGCATGGTCGAAAGGCTTGCCGACGTATTCCATGCCCTCGGTCATGGTGGCGTTGTTGCTGTCGGCGTGCATGTCCCAGACGAAATTGGTCGTCACGGTTACGAATCCGGCGCCGCGTTCGCAGAGTCGCCGGGCCAGCAGCAGGAGCTTGCCGAGGGTCTGGCTGTGATCGCGGTAGCGCTCGTGATTGTTCCAGATTTTTCGGATCGAATTCGGATTCACCAACGGCGCGGTGTCGTAGCGGGCTACCGTCCCGGGATCTTCCTTCGAGAGATCGAAGGCCTCGGCGATACCGCCGAAGATGGTGTCGTAGGCCTGCTGCTGGAAACCGCTGAGTCCCTCGGCGGCTCCCTGGTCGAACGCCCGTTTCACCTGATCGAGTTCTCCGAGTAGCGCGCGCCGGTCTTCCATGCGCCGCCGGGACATCCGCAACGTCATGTCGGCCTGCATGGTGCCTCCCGCGCCGGGGGCGAAAGGAGCGTAGGCCGCGCCGAGCGGACCAGACGAAGCGAAGTCGCCGAATTTGGTGAAAGCCTCCATCGCCGAGTCGTCCACCGCGCGAGGGTAGAGGGTGACGTTTCGCGGCATCCCGGACTCGAGGATGGTGGGGCCCGCGACCCTTGAATATAGCGAGCCGATGTTGGCGCCGAGCGAGTTTTTACCCACGATGGGCTTGATGTCGTGGTTGCCGTCGCCGGTGGTGAACGACCGGACGATGGCCATCTTGTGGGCCAGTCGCGCGAGTTTGGGAAAGGTGGAGCCGAAAGTCACGCCTGGCAGGGAAGTGGGGATTTCACCCGTGGCCGAGCGAATTCCGGACGGTTGGTCCATCTTCGGATCGAAGGTCTCCGCCTGCCCGGGGCCGCCGTGCATGAAGAGGAAGATCACCGACTTGTCCTTCACCAGAGCGGGAGCGGCGGCCTTGGCGGCGAGGAACTGCGGCAGGCTGAAGACGCCACCCCCGAGACCGAGGGAGCCGATGCGAAGCATGGAGCGGCGGGAGAGGCTCATTGGCAAGAGCATAGCGGCAATCCGACCCGAAGCGGAAGCGGGATCGGAGCCGTCTTTGCGTGATCGAGAGCCACCACGGGGCCCGGCAAAGGGGAGAACTTGGCTCCGGCACGATGGAGGAGGGGACTCACGGGGCTCCGAACGGAAGCGGCAGGATGAGGGTTCCCCCCTTGTCGACATTCATTCCGCCGTCGGCCCTCAGGACGATTCTCGAATCGGCGTCATTCGGCAGAATGTGGGAGAGTGTCCCGCCGTCGGAAACGAAGAGCTTTGCCTGTTCGATGGTGATCGTTTCCCCGGCGACGATCGCCCGATCGCCCGTCACCCACCCGGCGGACTCCCCGCTCACGGACACGACGAGCAGATCTCCCGAGAAGGTCTCGCCGGTTCGGCGAGAGGAATGAACCACGAAGGCGTCGCCGATCCTGGTTCCGCTCCGTCCTGCATACTTCTCGCGCAATCTCTCCAGGTCCCTGCGACGCTCGTCCAGGAGGAGGTCCTGCATTTTCCGGCGCTTCCTCTCGTTTTCCTCGATCTCTTTCTCCAGGCGGTCGTTCTCCTTTTCGAGTCGTTCCCGGTTGGAAAGCGAGCCGCAGCCGGCCAGCGCCAGGCACATCAGGGCCGAGACGCCGAAAAGCGCAACCCGCTGAGACCTGGGGTCGAATTTCATGGCGGAAGAACCGGTCATTCCTCCGCACCGGGGGGAACGGAGTTCGCAGGTCGCGAATTTCCTGGCAATCCTCACACCGTGCAGATCTCCACGCCCTGTTTCAGCGATGCAATCTTGTCATCCCGCTTGGGGATGAACTCCTGGCCGACCCAGCCGTCGTAGCCGGTTTCGACGATGGCCTTCATGATGGCGGGATAGTAGAGCTCCTGCGTCTCGTCGATCTCGGCGCGACCGGGCACACCGCCGGTGTGGTAATGACTGAAGTATTTCCCGCGCTCGCGGATGGTGGCGATGATGTCGCCCTCCATGATCTGCATGTGATAGATGTCGTAGAGCAGCTTGAAACGCTCCGAGCCGACCCGCTCGCACAGTTCCACGCCCCAACTGGAGAGATCGCACTGGTAGTCCTTGTGGTTGACCTTGGAGTTGAGCAACTCCATCGACAGAGTCACGCCCAGTTTCTCGCAGAGCGGCATCAGGCGCTTCAATCCCTTGGCGCAATTCTCCAGGCCGGCTTCGTCGTCGAGCCCGTCGCGATTCCCGGAAAAACAGATCACGTTGGTGAAACCGGCCTCCTTGCTGGTTTTCAGAAGCGGTTCGTAGATTTCCACCAGCAGGTCGTGGTGTTCCAAACGGTTGAACCCGTGGGGAATGCTGCCGACTTTCTTCTTCTTCCCGTCGATCTCACTTTCCGCGGAGGGAAAGCTCACCATGGCGCAGTGCAGTCCGTGTTTCTTCACGGTGGGAAAATCGGCGGGATCGAGCAGTTCCACCGACTCCAGCCCGAACTGTTTGCCGGCCGCGCAGAGATCGTCGAGCGAGATGTCCTTGTAGCACCATTTGCAGACGGAGTGTCTGATCTTCCCGGCGACACCGGCCTTGGCGGCAGCTTCTTCGGCGGCGGCAAACCGGGATTGAAGCGATGTGGCGAAGGCGGCGGCGGCGCTCAGGGCGGTGCCGGCCACGAATTGACGGCGGGGCAAAGAGGGTTGAGTCATGGAGTCAACCCTATCAGGTCGCACGCGGGCTTGCAGCCGAAAATACCGCGCCCACTATGGCGCGGGCGCGAGGGTGACGGATTGAATGGATAGCGGCGGGCCGCCCGACTCCGCCGGTGTGAGGGTGACGTCGTATTCTCCCTTGGGGAAGGCGAAATCTCCCAAGTCCTGCTTCGCCTGGTCGAGGGTGACGGGATAATCCCGCTCGCCTATCCCGAGGATGTAGCGTCCACCGGCCCCGGCCGACACGACACTCACGCGCAGGGGGCCGATGTCGGCGACGGTCTTAACAGGCCAGGATAGACGGTTGGTCGTATCGGCGGGGTGAAATGTGGCGTCCGCCCGGCGCAGCGTCACCACCGGCCACTCGCGATGACCGATCTCGGTGGGGATGGCGGCCAGTCCGTCGTCGGTGGTGTGATCCATCCACCGGGAAAAATCGGCCCGCATATCGCTGAGTAGAAAAGGGTAGTCATCGGCATGATCCGTCCTCTCGTAGGGATCCGCGTTGAGATCGTAGAGTTCCCAGCCGGAGTGGGTTTCTGAAAGCGTGCCGCGTCGCCAGTGTGGATCGCGGATCGCCAGCCAGCGGTCGGTGCGCACGGCGACGGACGCGTTCCGGATGTCGTAGCCGGGCGGGGTCCACGAGGTGAAGAGGATGCGATTGGGCCAACGGTCGGGCTGTCCGCCGGACAGCAGGGCTGGCGCGAGGCTCATGCCGTCGAGCGGCGGGAGATCGACTTCCCCGGTGTCGATTCCGCAAATATCCAGCAAGGTGGGCAGGACGTCGATCTGGGCGGTGAGGCGGCGAAACTCGGAGCCCGGGTGGATTTTCCCCGGCCAGCGAACGAGACTCGGCACCCGCACGCCGCCCTCGTGCACGGAGCCTCTGGCACCGCGGAGGAAGGCGTTGTCCGCCGGCGTGGCGATAGTTTCCGGGCCGTTGGTGGAGAGAAACCACACCAGCGTTTCCCCGGCGATGCCCCGGTCCTCGAGCCAGGCGAGCAGTCGGCCGGTGGCGGCGTCGATCTCCGCGATCCCGGCCGGTGCGCCATAGATGAGTTGGCAGAACAGGCGTTGATCCGAGTCGAGCGCGTCATCGAGAAACGCGAGCGCCAGATCGACCGTCGCGTCGGGGGTGTCGGAGATTTGGTGACGCCCAAAGCCCCGGCCCTCCGGGCAATGCGGCCAATTCACCCCGCTGTACCAGGCGCCAAAGCATCCCGTGGCCCGTCCCCGGGATCGGAAGATTTCGGCGAGGGTGACTTCATGCGCGTGGAAGGTTCCCTCGCCATGGGTGGAGCCGGAGGCGCCGGTACGGTAGTGGTAACGTCCGGTCAGCAGCCCGGCGAGGGCGGGGCCGGGATCTGCGGCGGCGTAGAAACGGGTCAGCCGCGCGCCCCTCTCGGCCAGCGAATCGAGGTGGGTGGTGGTCGATTTCCGGCTACCCTGTGAGCTGATCTGGCCATGACCGAGATTCTCCGCCGCGATGAGGATCACGTGGGGGGCGCTTGGCGATTCGTCCGCCGCGCGGGTGTGTGTCCACGCCGACGCCAGCAGCAGCAGCGCGCCCCCGATGCGGAGGGAGCGGCCTGGCGGCGGCGGACTTGTCTGTGGAAAAGGCATGACGGGAGGCTGGCCTCTGGATGATGACAGGAGAACTTGGGGAAGGCACCGGGAAAATGCGCCGACGATAAACTGTCTTTTGACAAGGGGCGCGGGCCGTCCCAGTCTTGGGCGACATGGCCTCGATACACTTCCATTGCCCCAGTTGCCGAGTGGAACTCTCTGCCGGAAAGGATCAGTTGGGCGAACCGGCGTCGTGTCCCGATTGTGGCTGGACGTTCTATGTGCCCAGGGACGGAGGCGGCGACGCGGGCGAGGTGTTGAAGTTTTTCTGTCCCCACTGCGGTGGCAAGCTGTCCGCGACTCCCGACCAGTTCGCGACCGAGATGCCATGCCCGCATTCAGCGTGCGGAAAGCCGGTGCTGGTGCCTCGCCCGGAATGGAAGTCGGTGCCGACGACGATTCTGAAACGCGGGGGCGATGATCCGCGCGGCCTCGTTGCGGAGGGGGAAAAACTCACCCGCAATCGCGAGGGCGGCACCGCGAATTGAGTGTCGTCTCGTCGATGGGGCGCGTTTTTATCGGCAACCGGGAAGGTGTCGGCGGACGAAACCCTGTCCGATACACTTTCCCATGAAAATGCCGTCGCTTCCATTCTGGTGCGCCGTCCCCATCGCGCTGATGTCGGTGGGTTGTGCCGTCACGTCACTCGAACTGCCGCCTGATTCCCCCGGCATCGCCTCGATACCCGGCGAGCCGGATGGTCGAGCCTTGCTGGAGCAGTCGGCCCGGGCACGGGGGGATGCCGCGCGGCCTCACCGCGAGGTGAAGGTAGCCTACGATGGCAGGTGGTCGACGTTTCCCAAACTGACACAGAAAGTGTTGGTGGATCCTGACTTCCGCCAGATGTCGGAGGAGGTGTATTTCCCCGCCTCGGGCGGAGTGGAGCAGACGCATCGGGGAGCCGGGGGAGTAAAGAAGGTGTCGCGCTCGCGATCAGGCAAAATCTCGGTGAGCTACAATGGCAAGGCCTCGGATGATCCCGGAGTGAAGGCGGCATCGGCGCTGGTGGCCGATGCCTACACGATGTTTCTTTTTGGCGCGTCGTGGCTGCTGGATAATGGCGAGGATTTTCGTTACTTGGGACGGCAATCAGTCTCGGGCTGGGAATGCGCTCTCGTCGAGGTGTGGTTGCGACCGGGAATCGGACAGGCCGGCGAGGATCGCGCGGTCGCCTGGCTCGATGCGGAGACGGGACTCATGCGACGGGTAACATTTACTCTCAACGGCCTGGAATCGACCCGCGGGGCCGAGGTTGATGTCACTTTCGACGGATTTCTCACCGCCCCCGACGGCAGTCGTTGGCCGGGTCATTTCGTGGAGATGATCCGTCGTCCCGTGAACACCAAGGCGCACGAATGGTGGACGACCTCGCTGGTGGTGGACGGCGTGAGGGTGAGGTGAGAATCACTCGACCGAAAAAACCGCGCGCACGACTTGCGGTCGCGTGAAGATCAGTTCCGCGCCGATCATCGCTTCAGGCAAACCGGTCAGGCGCGAGAGCGCCGCGCGATAGACGGTCATCTGAGAGGTGTAGTGGGCGATGGCCTCGGCGATATTGGTTTCCGAGTCCAACCGGTTGGTCTTGAAGTCGATGATGTGTCCCGCGAGGAATGCTCCCGACGTATCGCGCTCCAGGACGACGCGATCAAAGACGCCGGAAATCCACTCGCCCTCGGGCGTGATCATTTCGAAACGCTTCTCCCGCCAGACGAGAGGGGAACGGTAGGTGTTGGCAAGAAAACGGGAGCGGATCTCCGGATTTTCGAGCGAGGCCTCGGTCTGCTTCCGGGCTTCCTCGGCATGCTCGGGAAAAGGACGCAGAATGCGATCCCAATCGGTGGTGGGATTGTCACCCAGCCATTCGATCGATTCGAACAGCGCGTGCACCGCCGTTCCCAGCCCGGTGGCGGAGGCGCTTTCGGGAACGAAGAGCTTCGCCACTCCGCCCCAGCCGCGGTGATCGGCGGCGTTCGACGGAACGCGACGTCGGCGTAGCGGAAAACGGCGGGTGCCGGTGACGGGCGGGCGCGGGGGAGCCGGTTCGGGATCTTGCGGGGTCTCGTCTCTCCCGGCCAGGACTTCGGCTACCCAATGAGGATTCCCTGCCTCGAACCGGATCTTCACCGGCACGTCACCGATGAACTCGTCGACCGCCGCGAATCCTACCGCCTCGAACTGGCGCGCGAGAAGCACGGCGCTGGCGGTGCTGTCTTGCTTCGAGGGAAGCTTGGGAAGGATGACGTGGTTGGCGTAACGGGCGCGGGTCAGGGCCACGTACATGGCGCAGAGTTCCTCGAGCGCGGTGTCCATCTCGGCCTCGAGGTAGGCGCTTCGCAGCGGCTCCACGGCTTTCGCCAGTTCCTTGCGCGGGGCGGTCATGACCCACTCGAGTTGACGGGCGGCATCGTAGCCCTTGACCGCGTCCATCTCGTGGAGCGAGGTGATCGCGTCGGGCTTCAGGTCGGCCACGATGACGGCGTCGAAGGTCAGGCCCTTGGCCTTGTGGATGGTCATGATCTGGACCACGCCGGCCGAGGGCGTGTCGGCGGCGGTGTAGTTTTCGAGGTAGTGGAGGAACTCGTCGATGGAGCGCGAGCCCTTGAGATCGAATCGTCGGCAAGCCTCGGAAAGCTGCTCGATGCGGCGCCGGGAAAACGCGTCGAGTGGATCGCCCAACCCGATTTCGAGTTGCTCGACCCAGTGGACAAACACCGCGCCGAAACCGCGATCCTGCAGCGTCTCCAGAGTCTGGCGGGGCAGGTCGTAGCGCGCCTTGCCGAGTGCCTCGTAGTCGAGCGAGCGAAGCGCCGGTGTCATGGCGAGGTGTTCCCAAGCGGCGGTGTCGCCGGGATGGGCGGCGAATTTCAGGAGAGCGCGGAAGGAGGTGGCGATCGGGTGATCGGTGCCGACCGGCATCTTGCCCTCGACCATCACCGGGATCTGTCCGTCCTGGCGAACATAGTCAGCCAATAGCGCCGCCTGCTTTCCCCGCCGCATGAGCACGGCAACTGAGAGGGAATTGCCCACCGGATCGATGGAGCGCAGCGTCTCCAGGACCACCTGCCAGACGGCGTTCTGGCCGGAGAGTTCGGCGTCCTCGGATTCGCTTTCCTCGATGGTGAGGTAGCGGAAATAGCCGGGGCGATCCGCAGTCAGTCGGCTGGGGGCGTGCGCGCCGGCGTTGGTGTTTTTCCAGCGATCAACGATGACCGGAGCGTGATCCTCGCCGAGCAGGCTGGCCAGATTCTGCCAGTTGCCAAAGGCGGCGTTGACGGCGTCGAGCAGCACCGGGCCCGAGCGCCAGGAGACGTCGAGGTGATCCTCGGCGATCCAGCGATCCTCGGGACGGGGCGGTCGGTTGTAGCGATTCCGGATTTCCTGGAAGAGGCGGGAGTCGCCGCCGCGCCAGCCGTAGATGGCCTGCTTCTCGTCGCCGACATAGTAAAAGGTTCGCTCGCCGGAATCGTCCTCGATTACCTCCTCGATCAGGTTGCGCAGCACCTGCCACTGGCGGCGGCTGGTGTCCTGGAACTCGTCGATCAGCCAGTGGTGAAAGAGCCCGTCGAGGCGGTAGTCGATCCGCAGTTTCCGGGTCGCGGCATCGGGCACCTCGTCGAGCATCGATAGCTCGGAGACGCTCTCGTCGCGGGTGGCCTCGTCGGGCGCGGCGCCCGCGAGCAGGATGAGGATGTCGTCGAAACTCAGCCGCCCCGCCCGGCGGACGTCGCGATGGTAGAGCGATTCGTAGCGCCGGACGATGTCGTGGATGCCGGCGGTCTGCTGGAGCTTGGAAACGACCTCCTGCTGGAGCACGAACCCGGCTGCATCGGCGAGCGCCCTGGTGGTCTCGCGGTCGAGTTGAAGCAGCTTGTAGTATTGAAGCTCCGTGACGCTGCCGTCGTGGAATCCCTCGAACTGGTCCAGCGCCTTCTCGAGAACGCCCCCGATGTTGCGGCCGGTGGCGCCGCCGGTAAAGAAGGGCAATTCCTCGGCCAGCTTCGCGAAGCCGCCGGCGGCACTCTTGTGCTGCGGGGCGATGGAGGCGGTGGCGTCGTCCAGGGCCTTGGCGATGGCGGAAACGTCGAACTTTGCCACCAGCCACCAGGGTGCCTTCGGCCAGATGGCGCCGGCCTTGGTCCAGCGGTCACGATCGGGACAGGCAATGAGGAGCCGATGATAGCTGGAGACGAATTTCTCGAGGTTCGGCAACAGCTGCTTCTCCTCGGCGCCGAAGGTGGCCTGGCGGAAGGCGGTGAGAAAAGCGTCGGCATCCCCGACATCGGCGAGGATGGTGTCGAGCACCGACTGCCGGGCGGCGGCTTCGGCGGCTTCGTCGAGAATCTCGAAATCGCCGCTGATCCCGAACTCGGCGGGGAAACTGCGGAGCACGCGCGAGTAGAAGCTGTCGAGCGTGCCCAGCGAAAGCCGGTGCAGGGAATCGGTCGCCATGCGCAACAGCTCCCGGGCCGCCTGGCGATCGAGCCCGGTCACCTGGAAATCGCGCGCGGCTTTTCCGGCTCCGGCCTCGGAGGCGGCGGCTTCGGCGAGGGCGCCGAGGATGCGATCAAAGAATTCCCCGGCGGCCTTGCGGGTGAAGGTCAGGGCGATGATCTGGTCCGGCTTCCGATAGGCGAGGAGCAGGCGGAGGAATCGGCCCACCAAGTGATGGGTCTTTCCCGAACCGGCGGAGGCCTCGATGAGGAGATTTCGCTCGTGGTGAGGAGCGGGGGCGTTGGCGGACATGGGGACGGAGGAGAAAATCAGGAGACGCGGGGCGATTCGTCGCCGGCGCCGAGGTGGGTGAGATCGAGGGTGCGCTCGGGAACGCCGAGGTGCAGCGGTACGAGGTCGTCATAGGGACCGGTGGCCTTGAGGAGGTGGAATCGTCCGGCGGCGATGTCATCGATGACCCCGGCGGCGCAGTGCTCGGTGGCGGCGAGGAGTTCCGCGTCGGCGATCCAGTCGTCGGGACCGACGTCGGCGATGGCCTTGGCGAGATGGAAGTAGCCGCAACGAATCTCGACGTCCGGCTCGTGCCGGGAAATCGCCAGCGCGTAGAGCGGCAGTTGCAGCTTCTTGAACCGGTAGGTTTTCTCGGCCGGTGGCTTGCTCCGCGAGCGCGGGAAAAAATCGAGATGTTCGAAGCGCGCGTAGTCCGGAGGCCAGTCGTCGGGTGTTCGCTGGGTGACCTCGATGAGATGATCGCGAAGTGAGGCCTTCTTCTTGTCGGTGGTCTTGTAGTCGAGCACGCGGAGGCAGTCGCCCTTGCGCTCGATGCGGTCGATGGTGCCGGAGATGCGGCGTCCCGCGATCTCCAGCGGATAGGCGTCGTTCAGTTTGACCTCGGCCCCGATGATTTCCCAGCCTTCACGGCGCTGGATGGCCTCGTGTTGGGCGGCTCCGGCCAATCGGCGGCGGGCTGAATCGAGTTGGATGCGCACCGCCAGGCCCGGTCGAGGACCGAAACGGGCGAAGGCGAGTTCGTCGGCGACCTTCTGGAAAAAGGCGTCGATCTCCTCGGCGTCGGTGAGCACGCGGGCGTCGGGATCGAGTCCGTAGCGCTCGAGCACGGCGTGGCAGAAATTGCCAAAGTCCATGGCGTCCATCTCCGCCTTTTCGGCATCGACCTCCGACATCCGGGCCTCGTAGCTGGCCCAGAAGTGGAAGGGCGAATCGAGGTAGCGGGCAAAGGCGGTGACCGCAATGGGCCGCGGCGATCGCTCGGGCCGGCCTTCGCGTTCCAGTCCCGGTATGAGCTGGAAGCCGGGTGACCACGAAGCCTGGCTGCCGGGGGTATCGACCTCGCGGAAGAGGTGGCTGACCCGGGCGGGCAACTCATCGTCGTCGCAGCGGAAGAGCAGTCGCGAGGGGCGCAGCGGATCGCCCTCGGCGGTGGTTTTCGGCACCAGCAGGTCGAGCCGGCCGGTTTGGCGGCGCGGCTCCACCAGGGCCCGGAGGAGGTAGAGATCGCGCACCAGTCGCTGGTCGTTGGTGGTGAGGCGCAGGGCTCGGAAGCTGCGCAGGTTCTCCGGGAGGAAGGCGTCTCCGACGATGGCGCCGGGCACGATGCCATCGTTCATGCCGGCAATGATGAGGTGGGGCGCATCCTCCCACAGCAACTCCAGCCAGCCCTGCAGTTCGATCGCACGCGAGGGCCGGTCCTCGCTGACGACCAACTCGCCGACCTGATCGACGAGCAGGGCGAACTGGTCGGCTGGGGAAAGGTCGATCCCGTTTTCGAGAACGGTCGCCAGCTCGGAAAGCGCGGCCATGAGGGGCGCGGCAGAAGTCTCGATCACCTTCTCGGACCACTCTCCGGCCTCGCCCTCGCGGCGGCGGGCCGCGACGAGTTCACGAAGCACCGGTGGCAGCGAACGGGAGAGGGGAGCCTTTTCGAGTTCCTTGCGCAGGTCGCGCAGTTGGGACAAACCCTCGGCGGCGAGGCGATAGTGCGGGGCCGCGTCGCGATCACTCGGCCTTTCCGATTCGGCGAGGAAATCCGCGTCCGATTCGAGAAAACGAATCAGGGCCGGCAGCTCGGTGGCGAGGTGTTCCCCGTGTGAATCTTCGAGCACCTGGAGAGCCCCGCGGGAGTTCCACTTGCCGAGCTTGCCGAAAAGATAGCCACCGATCTCGGGAAGCCGGAGCAGTTCCCGGATGGTGGCGAAATCGGGACGCGCCAGCAGTTTTCCCAGCAGGTCGAGCAGGTGATGGAATCCCTCGCGACTGACGCGGCTGCCCTCGGGGTTGAAGGCGGGCACACCCTGCTGGAGAAGCGCGGTTTCGAGGATGGGCGCCAGTTCCGGATCGACCGCGCCGATGGCCAGCGTCTCCGCGGGCTCGGGCACAGCGGCGGCGGCCCGAGTGACGCTCTCGATGAGCGCGTCGGGATTGGCCACGATCTCGACAGACTGGAAGAAATCGGGAATCTCGAGGGGAAGTCGCGGCCACGTTTCCTCGATCGGCCGGCCCCAGTCATCGAAGGCGTGGGCGAGAGACTCCGGCGCGTAGATGGCGACCGTGACCGGCACGCCGGCGGCGTTGAGGCTGGCGAGGGCATCGACGGCGAGGGGAAACGGGTCGGGCGTACCCATCATGATCACCTCGCGCGTTCCCTCGGGCAGTTCCGCCTTTTCGGCCGCCAAGGCCCGGGCCGTTTCCCGGTCGCAGAGATCCATCCGGGCCAGTTGATCGAGCCAGGCGGCCTCCAGTTTCGCGAGATCGGCCCACCGGGCGGCCTCTTCGTGACCGGAGGGAAGGCGGCGCGAGGTTTCCGCGAGCGTGAGACCGGATTCTCCCAGGTCGCTCCGCAGTCGCATCAGGTCGCGCGCCATTCCCCGGGCCCACGAGAAATCCTGCCCCGCCGGCGGCACCGGGAACAGGGACGGGTAACGGGAAAGCTCGGCTGATTGGAGGACCTTGATCCAGGCCGCCGTCGCCTCAAGGTCGCCCGCGATGGGACGTCCGATTCGCGCCGCGCCCAGATCGGCCCGGACGAGCAGGGAGGGCGGCGCCACCAGCGGCGGCATCACCGCGGTGCCCCGTTCGTCGGCGAGGTTGGCCAGCATTTCGCGCAGGCGGCGCGCCGAGTTCCGGGTGGGGACGATGACCAGCAGGTGACCGAGATCGAGGACGTCGTCGCCCTCACTCTGTTTGATGAGCCATTCCGCGGCTCGCTCCAGCAGGGGCCGGTCCCAGTCGAGAAAGAGCCGACGCGGTGGCGCGGGAGCGGAATCGGAGAAGAGGTCGGTCTGGTGAAGAGCGGGCACGGATGACAGGGTAGAAAGGAAAGGGCGAACCGCCAAGTGGAGAAAGCGCGGAACGCGGAGGACGGAACGCGGAGAAAAGGTTGTCCGAGTGACTATCGTCGTTCAGATTCTCCCAGTTCCGCGTTCCGACCTCCGCGTTAGTTTGCTCCGCGTTCGATCCATGACCGCTTTTCGACTGCTCGATCTCCAGGCCCACGTGGTCCGCACCGCGACGCGTTTTCCGTTTCGTTATGGCATCGCGGCGATGACGGCGGCGCCGCATCTGTTTCTCCGGGGCGAGTTCGAGATCGATGGGAAACGGGTGATCGGATACGCCGGCGAGGGGCTGCCACCAAAGTGGTTCGTGAAATCGCCGGACACCACTTTCGACGAGGATCTACCCGACATGATCGCCGCCATTGGCAATGCCGGGCGCGTCGCGGTGAAACTGGGCGAGAAAGAAAGCCTCTTCGACTGGTGGCTGGCGCTCTATAGGGGGCAGTCCGCGTGGGCGGGGGAGGAACCGTGTCCGCCGCTGCTCGCTCATCTCGGCACCAGCCTGGTGGAGCGGGCGGGGATCGACGCCCTCTGCCGCGCCACGGGCGAGAGTTTCCGCGATGCGTTGTCTCGAAACGCGTTCGGGATCCGGCTTTCCGATCCGTATCCGGAGTTCGCCGATACGACGCCTTCGGATTGGCTGAGTGAAGAGGGTAGTGTTGACGACCAGACCCTGTTGGTTCGCCACACGGTGGGACTATCCGATCCACTCACGGACGCGGATATCGCTCCCGAGGACCGGGTTTCCGACGGTCTGCCCCAGTCGCTGGAGGCATGTGTGAAAGCCTACGGGCTTGGGTATTTCAAGATCAAGCTCGGCGGGGACGCAGCCAGGGACGCCGCCCGCCTGCGCCGACTCGCGGAGCTGCTGGCGCGGGAATCTCCCGCCTATCGCTACACGCTCGACGGAAACGAGCAGTTCCGCGCCTTGGCGGATTTTCGTTCGCTCTGGGATTCGCTGAAAGCCGATCCGACTCTGGCGGCTTTCCTTTCACCGGAGCATCTGCTGTTCGTCGAGCAGCCGCTGCATCGCGAGGTGGCGCTGGACGACGGGATTGCCGCGGCGCTGGCGGACTGGACCGACGCTCCGCCGCTGATCATCGATGAGAGCGACGCCGAGCTGGGCTCGCTGCGCCGGGCTTTGGATCTCGGTTATGTCGGGGGCAGTCACAAGAATTGCAAAGGAGTGATCAAAGGCATCATCAACGCCTGCCTGTTGCGGCAGCGGGCGAAGGCGCACCCGGAGCGGGCGTGGATCCAGTCCGGCGAGGATCTCGCCAATATCGGGCCGGTGGCGCTGCTGCAGGACCTCGCGGTGATGCACGCCCTGGGCATCCGCCATGTCGAGCGCAACGGCCACCACTACTTCGCGGGGCTCAGTCCTTTTTCCGCTGACATTCAACGCGCCACCCTCGCCGCCCATGGCGATCTCTATCATGCGACCGACGACTTTCCGACCCTGCGCATCGAGCGGGGACGCGTCGAGATCGGTTCGGTGTTGTCGGCACCCTTCGGGACGGGATTTTCGCTCGACGAGGTGATCACCGATTGGCGCACGCTCGATGAGTGGGCCGCGGCCGGGGCTTTCGACGGCTACTGAGCGGGCACCGCGCCTTGACCGGCGGAGGATTCACGCTGAAATACGGGGCATCATGACACTCGGCATCATCGGTTGCGGCAAAATGGGGCGGGCGCTGCTCGGCGGAATTCTGGAGGCGGGTCTCTACGCGCCGGGCGAGGTGTTTGCCCACGACGCCCACGCGCCGGCGGTGGAGGGGCTGGTGGAGGAACACGATGTGGTGGCGGCGGGATCGAACGCGGCGGTGATCGATCAGGCGGACACGGTGCTGCTCTGCGTGAAGCCGCAGACTTTCCCCGAGATGCTGGCGGATCTGGGTGGGGCGCGGAATCGCCTCTTGATCTCCATCGCCGCCGGGGTCCGGATCGGGGCCATCGAATCGGCCACCGGCGGTCGGCATCGGGTGATCCGGGTGATGCCCAACACGCCGGCGCTGGTGGGCCGCGGGGCGTCGGCCTACGCGCTCGGCGGCACGGCCACGGAGGAGGACGCGGAGCTGACGGATCGGCTGATGTCGGCGGTGGGCTACGCGACACGGGTGGACGAGTCGCTGCTCGACGCGGTCACCGCCGTCAGCGGCTCGGGGCCGGCCTATGTCTTCCTGATGATCGAGTCGCTGGTGCGCGGCGGCGTGGATCTGGGCCTGGAGGAGGAGACCGCCCTCGCCCTCGCGGCGCACACGGTGGCGGGCGCGGCCGAGCTGCTGCTGCGCACGGGAGAAAGCCCCGGCCAGCTCCGGGAAAATGTCACCAGTCCCCATGGCACCACCTTTGCCGCGCTGGAATCCTTCCGCGCCCGGGACTTCGACGGCATCGTGCGCGGGGCGGTGCGGGCGGCCCATGATCGCTCCGTGGAACTGGGGCGGCCGAGTGATGGTTGAGAAATCTTAACTTTCGCGGACGGGAGATAGGGGGCATCTTTGGGGTCATGATTCACCCCCGACATGACTTTGAGGACGCCGGCCAGGGACAGGTCTTTCGCTTTTTCGATGAACTCCCGTCAGCCGAGCGCGACGCGCTGACCGCCGAGGCGGCGTCGATCGATCTCGCCGAGGTCGCCCGGCTTTTCGAGACGCTGGTGCGGCATCCCGGCGGCGGCAACGAGGCCATCGCCGCCGGCCTGCAACCCGCCGACCTCATCCCCCTGCCGGAAAATGGCGGCGACGCCGAGCGCTGGCGCGAGGCCTTCGACGTCGGCGAGGCGGCCCTGCGAGCCGGGCGCATCGCGGCCTTCACCGTGGCCGGCGGCCAGGGCACCCGTCTGGGTTTCGAAGGGCCGAAAGGGACTTTTCCTGTCACCCCCATCCGCAAGGCGCCGCTCTTCCAGGTATTCGCCGAGAATATCCGGGCCGCGTCTCTGCGTTATGGCAAGCCCATGCCGTGGTTCATCATGACGTCGACCATCAACCACGAGGCGACGGTGGATTTCTTCGAACGGCACGGCCACTTCGGTCTCGATCCCGCCAGGGTGCACTTTTTCAGCCAGGGACTCATGCCCGCCGTGGACGGGGAGGGGAAGATCCTCCTCGCGGAGAAAGGCCGCGTCGCCCTGAGTCCGGATGGTCATGGCGGCTCCCTCCGCGCCCTGGTGCGCAGCGGGGCGATTGATCGCATGGAGGCCGATGGCGTCGACACCATCAGCTATTTCCAGGTCGACAATCCCCTGGTGCGCTGTCTCGATCCCGCTTTCATCGGCTTTCATCTGCTGGCGGATTCCGAGATGTCGAGCAAGGCGGTGGCGAAGACCGATCCCGGCGAAAAAGTGGGCGTCTTCTGCCGAGACGCCTGTGGGCGTGACGTGGTGATCGAATACTCCGACCTGCCCGAGAGGCTGGCCACCGAGCGTGATCCCGACGGTACCCTGCGGTTTCGCGCCGGCAGCATCGCCATCCACCTGTTCGACCGCGACTTCGTGCGCCGACTCGGCTCCGGCGCGGACCCCGAGGCGGCGCTGCCCTTTCACCGCGCCCACAAGAAAGTGCCCCATGTGGACGACTCCGGCCGAGTGGTGGAGCCCGACGCGCCGAACGCATGGAAATTCGAGATGTTCGTCTTCGACGCCCTGCCATTCGCGCGGAATCCGATCATCATCGAGACGCCGCGCGCGGTGGACTTTTCCCCGGTGAAAAACGCCGAGGGAGCCGACTCGCCCCGGACCTCGCGAGACGATCAGCTGCGCCAGTACGCCCGCTGGGCGCGCGCGGCGGGGATCCCGGTGGAGACCGACGAGACCGGCCTGCCGGTCATGGCCTTCGAGGTGACCCCGTGCTTCGCCGATACCGAGGAGCGATTCGTCGAGGCGGTCGCGTCCATGGCCGCCCCGCCACTGATCGCCGAGGAGACGGTACTCGACGAGTCGGTCCTCTGAATGCGCCTCCCCCCGCGAGTGGGGAAAAAAATTGACTGGAGGCCGCCGGAGAAAGTCCTACTGTTGCGAGCATTCATGAATCGTCCCACGATCCTTGCCCTTCTCGGCCTGACGGGTAGCCTGTTGGCCGCGTGCCAGACCACTCCCAAAGTGCCGCCGCCGACCGCCGCGCGGGTGGATTCCATCCGCGTGTTTGCGGGGGAATTTCAGGGGCGGATGGAAGCCTACGCCGATGTCAGCGGCCATCTCGCCAACGGCGCCTCCCAACTCGTCGAGCCCCGCCAATGGCGCGAGGGATACCGTCTCTACGTCGAAGTCACCGAGCAGTTGCCCGCCGCGAATGTCGCGGGCACCACCGCGCTGGTGCCCTTTCAACGGCGCATCCCCATCGAGATCACCGGTCTGTCGCCGGGCGTCTACATCGTGAACGTCAACGGCATCGAGGAACACCTCGAGATCGATGGCGCGGGACTGCGCCCGGCGGAGGACCGCGGCCAGTTCCTCTAATTTTTCCCCCCATGCCGCGTCTCAGATAGGGGGGGACGCCGGCTCGACCCGATTTCCCCCGCATACGCGCCGGCTCCGGTTCGTCGATCATCGCTCTCCCAGACTTCCCAGATCACCCCCAAAGAAAAAAACCCATGAGACATCTGCCCGCCTTCCTTGCCCTGGTCGCCCTCGCGACCATCCCCCTGACCGCCGCCGCCGAGGACGCGCGCGGCATTTTTGAAAAATTCGAAAACCAGAAAGCCGAGGCCCTCGCCGCTTATCTCGCGGCCAATCCCGCCGCCGAGGATGCCGCCGAGGCCGAGTCCATGCTCGTCGGTGCCTACATGGAGTTGGGCCAGGCCGAAAAGGCGGCGCCGCTGTTGAAAAAGCGCTACGATGGCATGTCCAAAGGGGCCGACGCCAATCTGCAGGAATTGATCGGCGGCGTCATCCAGCCCCTCTTTCAAGTCTACACCCAGGCCGGGATGAAGGACGAGGCCCGCGCTCTCGTCGAGCAGGCCAAAGCCGACCTCGCCAGCCATCCCCAGGGCGCGCAGATCGCCCAGTTCATGGACGGCCTCCTCGGACAGCTCGCGATGCCCGGCGTCGGCGACACCATGGAGATCGCCTTCACCGCCACCGACGGCAGCGAGGTGGATCTCGCCAAGATGAAAGACAAAGTCGTGCTCGTCGATTTCTGGGCCACCTGGTGCGGCCCCTGCGTGGCCGAACTGCCCAACGTGCTGTCCGCCTACGAGAAGTATCACGAGAAAGGCTTCGAGATCATCGGCATCTCCCTGGATCAGGACAAGACCGCGCTCGACGGCTTCGTGACCCAGCGCAAGATGGCCTGGCCTCAGTATTTCGACGGCAAAGGCTGGGAGAACGATCTTTCGCAGAAGTTCGGCATCCGCAGCATCCCGGCCACCTTCCTCATTGGCAAGGACGGCAAAGTCACCGCCACCGACCTGCGCGGCGAGCAGTTGGAGCGCGAGATCGCCAAGCTGCTGGGCGAGGGCTGAGCAGCCCCGGGACCGCTCCCTTTCCGGAGTCAACAGGGTAGAGTCGCCGACTCTACCCTGTTTTTTTTTGGGGCGGGGGCGAGTGTTGAGAGTTTTTGACTCATGCCCCGGCTGCTGCGCCAATTGTCAACAATTCACGACTGACCACTGCTGGCAGGACCCCGCGCTGAGCGCATCCGATCAAAGTCCAGCCGTAGCACAGGCATTCCTGCCTGTGAAACCAAAGGATGCCTGCCTGAGAGACTCGGCATGAAACACAGGCAGGAATGCCTGTGCTACGAGGAATGCTGACTACCGGCAATATCTCCGAAGCGCCGAAGGAGGCTACATCGCCATCGGTCATGGCGCTGAGCCGACCGAGGAAGTCGTTGTGCGTGTAGGTCACGTCGGCCATGGCGGGGTCCGTATAATCGACCTCCGCCAACTGCCCCCTATCGGCAGAGCCCCGTGACGGTGGCCTGGGAGGCGGCGCGAAGAGAGAGTCAAGAGGGTCAAGTCGGGGACGAAAGAGGGTCGAGTCGCGGTTTTCACCAAAGCCGGAAGCGCTGGAGCTTTGAGATTGTGTCAAGAAATGCTGCCCCTATCGGCAGAGCCCCATCGCGAAGCGGCTGGGCCACGAGATACCGACCTCGTTCGCCGAGAAGAACATC
>CAYTNL010000015.1:0-95478 GCA_964439145.1 uncultured Verrucomicrobiales bacterium | reverse complement strand
AGATTTCGGGACTCGACACCCTGACGATGCGCGGCAGCGTGTCGGCGACCTCGGTCGAGGGGCGGTCCGGGATGGTGTTGTTCGATCCCGGCAACGTCGTGGTGGGCAACACCACAGGGACCAGCTCAGTGGCGGCGGATATCCCCAGCAGTGTGGTCAACAGCACCCTGCAGGGAGGCACCTCGGTGCTGATCATGACCGAGAGCGGTAACATCACCTTTGCCAACACCGGTGTCCACAATGAGCGAGACGACGCCATTCAGTGGACCAACTCCAACGCCAGCCTTGGCGTGTTGGCCTCCGGCAACATCTTTATCCACACCCATATCCGCACTTCGGGTGCCGGATCGATCAACTTCATCTCGGGATGGGGAGGCAGCGAAGCCGACTTCGATGCCGGAGGACAGTTCGACCTCGCGTTCGATCCCAATGCCGCGGACGATCCCGGCGGTGCCCGGATCTATGACGAATTGCCCCAGCCGATCAACCCCGAGGATGTGTGGGAATACTATGTCGAGAACGGGCAGTTTGGGCTGAACAATGGCAGCATTTTTGTCGGGGACGCCGGCATCAACCGTCCTTTCGTGGTGGGGTCGCGCTACGGAAACCTGAACTTCGCGGGGGCCTCCATGATCGTGACCACCGTGCAGTTGCCCTCGGATACGGGTGAGAGCGATTTCACTCACGTCGGTTGGCGCGACAGCGGCTCGGTGTTGTCGGTGGATAACGGACACATCGGTGGCAACTTCGACCTCAATAGCCTGGCCCTGATGTTCGACAACGATCCTCTGGTGGGATACCTGAATAATCAGGACTACCGCGACTGGCAGGCGGGCGGACCGATGCCGGCCTATTTCCGGGACGCCAATGGCGACACAATTCCCGACGGTGTCTACGCCATCAACAGCACCGGCATTCTCGATGAAAACAACACCTCGACTGGCGGTGATCCCACCTTCATCGCCTTCGACAACCACTACACCATTGGCACGCAGGGCAACTGGTGGTGGCAACAGATTGACGCCGAGTTGCCCGATCCGCTCCAGCTTGGCGGTCGTCTCCCCGAGCACGGGGCCGGGCAGAGCGCGGCAGATCGCGCCGACATCAACATCGTCCTGACCCAGGGACTGTTGATGAAGTCCGGGGGACGGCATCAGGATTACGCCCAGATTGGTCACGGGGGTGACTCCACCCAGTGGGGGCGAGACAAGAGTTTGAGAGACACCACCGCAAACGCCAATTTCAATGGCCAGACGCGACGGTTCATCAGTTGGAATGGCGCCAGTAATGACCGCACGGCCAGTTCCATCGCCCGTTTGGCGCCAGTCTATGGCAACATCAACATCCTCACCGGGGTGGATCGGGATACTGTTGAATATGATCGGGGTAATCTAAAGGTGAATCTCACCGGTGTGACTGAAAATACAGCCGGATTGATTCGATTGGAGTCCTGGCAGAATACCGCTTCGACGAACAATCTCGCCAACCCCGAAACCGGCAATAATTCCGAGTCCTATACCCAGATTGGCCACTTGGGCACGGGCCAATTTGGCTCGGTCATGGGAGACATCAACGTCAAGGCGGGTGGAGACATCCAACTGCTGGCGGGTGCCCACACCCGAAACCATGCGGCCATTGGTCATGTGATGGATGGCTTTGCCTATTGGAATCCCCACGACGGCGATTTCCAGCAGGTGCGTTTCTTTGAGAACGCGGGTGATTTCGACAATCCGAATCTTCGCAAAGGTGAGTTGTTCCTAGCCGCCGATGGCGTGAGTGATGCGCGGGGCTACTATCAGCCGGATCTCAACAACAACGTCTGGGATGACGACTTCTGGGATGTGGATGGCACCGCGGATGCCACCAATGTGAATGGTGTCGCTGTGACGGGACGTCCCGGATTTGAAGCCCAGCGCTTCCACATCCCCTCCTTCTCTGGCGCAACCGAGAAAACCATCGTCGGCGATATCACGGTCGAAAGCTGGGGCAGCAATGGAGTGACGATCAAGGGGTATTCGACCCCCGACACTAGAACCCAGGCCGATTTCAACGGCGACACGGTCATCGATTCCAACGATGTGGTGGGTGACTTGAATGGCGATACCGTAATCGACACCGCCGACGTGGATGGCTTGCGTTTCGTGCGAGACCGTCGCTGGGCGCAGATCGGGCACGGTGGCAGTGGTTTCTCCCACAGCGACGATGGCAACGGCGAACAGTTGCGTCTGCGGGTGAACACCGGGGATGGCCAGGAGGCTACCAGCGCCAGTGAGGCTACTCAACTCGCTTTGGGTTCCACCATCGCGGGAAGCACCATCAACCGTGGCCCAAGCTTTGTGAACGTGATCGGCGACATCACGGTGCGTGCCCACAACGGTGGAGTCGAGTTGACTGCCGGCAACGACACCTACGATTACGCGACCATCGGACACGGTGGCGCGGAGATGTCCGATATGGAGACGGGGAATGTCATGGTGGGTGATATCACGGTGACGGGAGCCAAGGATTTGGTACTCAGGGGAGCCTCCGCCACCGGCGTGGCCGGTTTCGACGATCTGCCCGCGTTTACCGGCGATCTTAATGGTGCCAGGGAGCAGCGTTCCCAGGCCCAGATCGGCCACCATGGCTACGAAAACCGGAACAATCTCTACACGGGCGACATCACGGTGCAGTTCGACGGCAACATCATTCTGGCCGGTGGTCGCTACCGGGACAGTGGCGCCAAGATCGGGCACCAGAGCCCCAATGGTTATGGTCAGAGTGGTGGCACCATGGACCGCACGGAGCAGTTCCTTTATGGAGCTTGGTTCGAGTTGGCCAGCACGGCCACCGCGCTCAGCGCCGAGGTGACCGCGAACGAGGTCATTCTGGGATTCGACGGCGTCGAGACCAGCTATGCCATCTCGGGTAATACGGCGAATATCAGCGTGACCGCTGGTGGCGACCTCACCATGCAGCATTCCGACCAGCCCGGTCTGGCGAAAACCCAGAACCAGATCGTGCGGGAAAACACGGTCAGCCCGACCCGGAATGATTTGGTGGATCTGCGCTTTGTCGAAGTGGGAATCGGTCACGGCGGACGCCGTACCGGCCTGCTGCGCAACAACAGCACCGCCTTGCAGTACAACCAGAAGAACAAGATTGGCGACATCACCGTCAACGCCAACAACATTACCATGAGCAATGGCCCCGGTTTCGAGTGGAACACCACCATCGGGCATCGCTTTGGCAGTGGCGATTCCTTCGACGCGGGCAACCTTGATATCGACCGGGCTGGCGCGCTGGTGGGGAACATCACCCTCAACGCCTTGGGCAATGTGGTCATGGATGCCGGGGTGGCGACTCCCACCGACGAAGTCAACTTGGGCTTGTTCGGCTTGGGCGCCCCTTCGCGCAGCAACTTCGTCCGGGTGGGACACGGGGGTATTTTCAACCACAACGACATTGTCACGCTGGACAATGGCTCGTTGGTGAACGGGATTGTCGCGAGTTCAGACATCAGCATCACTTCGGGTGGTGACATGACGGTCCGGGGTGGCACCGCCGAATATGGCGGATTCGCCCAGGTCGGGCACGGAAACAACGATGATCTGGGGAATAGCAGATCCCGACCCGCCGGCTTCAACGGAGACATCACTGTGGAAGTGGCCAACGATCTCCTCTTGGAGGCGGGATCCCGGGCACACTCCCGGACTCCCTCTGATACGGTAATTCAGATCCGCAACGCCGCCGCCGTCATTGGCCACGGTGGGGACATGCTGGAGGACGACATGACGGGTGACATCACGGTGTTGGTGGGCAATGACCTGACCCTGAGGGCAGCCCAGCGGACCCAGGATCCCGAAAGCGACTCCAGTGGCAATGCGGCGGCCCCGTTGAACGCCTTTGCCAAGATCGGCCATTGGTCGACCCAGTATCAGGGTCTCACCGGCTTCTCGCAGGTGATTTCAAATCAAAGTGGTGACATCAGTGTGCAAGTTGGAAACGATCTGACCATGGAGGCGGGAACGACCAACAATCTCAGACTTTCCGGGGAGCGTCCCGAGGACGACATATTCAATGTCACCCCCGGGGATGTTCTGGCCCCCACCGTTCTCGGATTCACACAGATCGGTCATAGCGGACCCGGGGTCACCGGGACCAAGGCGGGAGATATCGATGTTCGGGTTGGCAACGATCTGATCACCGTGCGAGGCAGCGGTAACGATCAGCTCAGCGATCCGACAGCCGTCCAGAAAATGAGCAACTACAACATGATCGGGAATGGCGATTGGCTGCTGGATGGTCCCGGAGTGGCAACCGCGCCGGTGGCGGTGGCCGCGGGCGGTGGTCCGGGAGCCCGCAGCGGAGATATCTCGGTGGCGGTGGGCAACAACGCGGTCTTCGACCGCATACTCGTGGGTCACGCCGACCAGGCTCTGCTGCCGAGCGTTGTGACGGCGACTTCGGGAAGCACCTTTGTCGGTGTGGGACGCAACCTGCCTTTCTTTGACCGTTCGGGCAATGGCGCCACTCTCACCGCCATGAATTCCGTTTTCGCCAGTGCCCTGAATGGCGCGGAAGAACTCAGGATCTACATCCCTCAGCGCGAAGGGAACCTCATTGATCTCACCAACCGCATCAATTCCGCCAGCGGCTTCTATCGTGGCGTTGGCGGTACCGCTGGTGCCAGCTTCACCGACGGCAACCGCGACTGGGATCCCACCCGCAACGGCGGGATTGACGCGGGGGACACCGATGAAATCTACCTGCAACCCGATCTCTGGTGGAATCAGGATGGGATCACCGTGGATGTCGGTACCGCCGACGCGTTTCCGGATGGTTCCATCGCCACGGTCGAGGCCCCCGGTGGTCTGCCGAACCTGGTGGCCTTGGCGGCGGGAGAATTCGGAAGCGGCACCGCCGAATATCGCGGCACCGCGGGCGCGCTTTACACGATCTACTACGACGCGATCCGTCCGGTGGGACTGATCCCGCCTCCTGATCCGATCGTGGTGCCTCCCTTCGTTCCGGTGCCGGTGGAGCCCGCTCCGGTGGTGGTCATCCCGCCCTTCAACTTCCTGCCCTTCCTGTTCATCGATAAATACGACTCCTATGATCGGGATGATCAATGGCTCTTCGGGGCGGGGGACAATTACCTGGATGGTATCGGCCTGATCGCCCGTCTGCTGGGCGAGACCGAGGGTGAGCCCGGTGTTGGCATGGCCTACGAGTCGGAAGCGGTCGAGTCGCTCGCCGAATTGCTCGGTTTCCCGGTCGATGAGACCGACGAGGAAGCCGAAGACGACCGTCGTGAGCAGAACGCTGTCAGCCATCAGTTCATCGGAGGCTTGCATGGCATCTTCTGGCGCTACGAACCCTATCTGGGAGCCGGCCATTACAGCAGCAACAATGTGTTCGGCACCATTGGCCTTTGAGGAACGTCTGACTGGATACACGTTTGCCCTTCCGTTGAGAGAACTGGATATCCGAGAGAAAATCTTCCGCCTTCCGTGCTTTCGGAAGGCGGATTTTTCATTTCCAGATCATGCCATCGGTCGCGCCACCGAGATCGCCAAGTCCGAATCGACTGGATTTTGCGCCGCTGCCGTGGTCGCGAAAGTGAGAGGCATTCTCCCTTTTTTGCTTCAAAAAAGCTTACGATTCCGCTTGCAGACTTTGTCAGACTCTCTCAAGATGCGTGTTTTAGCGGGAATGTAATCACGCGGGAATAGGAATCGAGTCGGACAAGTCTGCCGGGGCAGGCCAAAGACTCGGTTCGACTTGCGAATTTACCATGAAGACGATTTTGAAATCGAAAGCGGTCACGGGGAAGCGGTCACTGGTTCCTTGGGGGCTTGCATTGGCGTTGACGGGTTCTCTGGCGCTTGAATCTCACGCACAAAACAAGCGTGATCTGGAGTTGGGCAGCCTGCCGCCGCCTCCGGATCTGAGACAGGACTCGGAGAAATCGATGAAGGAGAGAATGCGGGAGCGCCGCGCGGCGGCGCAGCGAGCGGCCACGGAAAAGCGGCTCGCGCCCCAGACGCGCAAGCCTTCGGGTCCGAGTGAGGATGAGATGGCGGCGAAGCGTCTTTCCGATCTTCAGAAGCAGAAACGGGAATTGCCACCGCTGGACCCCAACGCGGCGAACCCCGAGTTCATGACTCCGAGTGGCTACCGGCTGAAATCTTTTTCCGAGCCCGGTTTCTGGCAGGACGAGATGGCTCCGACCACCGAAGAGCCGCTCGCGGCGTTGCCGGCGATGCCGGATTTGAGAACGGACACGGACAAGAGCTGGATGGAGCGCTACCGGGAGAAACAGGCCAAGATCAAGCAGGTCAAAGAACTCCAGGCTGTAGCCTTGGCCGAGCGACAGGAACAGCAGCGCCTCGGCGCTGAAGTGGCCAGGCAGAAAGCGTTGGAGGCCGCCAATCGTCCCAAGCCACCCCAGCCCGTCTATTACGCCTACAACGGCCCCGCGATCCAGCCGGAGACTCCCACGGGCAACACCCTGAAGGCTTTCGGGAAGCAATCCCGTTTTGTGAAGGACGACCAGATCGTGTTTCAGGGGCAAGCTCCCGAGTCGGAGGGGTTGAAGTGGATCAAACGCGGCTTGGATCCGAATTTCAGCAACGTCGATGAGAGCAAGGCAAAGTGGTCCTGGAGAAATCCGTTCATCCCCGATACCGCCGCCAGCGACGAGACTTTTGAGATCACGCCGGTCAGTGGCCCCCAGGGAACCATCCAGGGAGACTTGGCCGACAGCAACGGGGTGGATGAGACACAGCCTCTGGTTTCGAGCCTCAATGGCATCCGTCTGGTTCCCAGAACGCGTGACGTCGCGCAGGAAGGGATTTCCGGAGTTCAGGGGATCGTCAACGACGGCGTAATCCTTCCACCCAAGGTGGCGACAGTATTCGAGAGTTATCTCGGGCAGCCGATGTCTCTCGGATCACTCAACAAGATGGTGCGGGAAGCGATCGTGGCCTATCGCAAGAGCGATATGCCGGTGGTCGATGTGCTGGTGCCGGAGCAGGAAGTATCCAAGGGAACCCTTCAGTTGGTCGTTATCGAGGGAACTCTGGGCGATGTGATTGTGGAAGGCAACCAGTTCACCTCTTCCAAGTTTCTGGAGAACCAGATCCGTTTGCAGCGTGGTGAAGTCATCCGTGAGAGTGTGTTGATGGAAGACCTTTCTTGGCTCAACAAGAATCCGTTCCGACGCGTGGATCTGATCTACAGCCCGGGCCAGGACTATGGATCGACGGACATCATTCTCCGCACCGAAGACGTCAATCCGCTCAATTTCTACATCGGATACGAGGACACCGGCACGGATCTGCTGGGTCAGGATCGCATTGTCGCCGGAGTCAACTGGGGCGGGCCGTTCTTCTTCGGTCCCGAGAGCATCGTCAGCTATCAGTTCTCCACGAATCTCGACAGCGACGCCGAGCTTCAGGGACACACCGGAGTCTGGACCTCCTATCTTCCCTGGCGCCACTACCTCACCCTGGTGGGGGCCACCGTCAGTTCCGATGCCAGGGTTCTGGTGGATGGAGAGGAAATCGATATTGGTGGTCTGAACCGTCAGGCGGGCGCCCGCTATGCCATTCCCCTGCCGGCGATCAGTTCGTTCACTCAGGAGTTGGAGTTCGGTTTCGACATGAAATCCAGCAACAGCGACCTGTTCTTCAATCGTCTCGAGGTTTTCGACACCACCACCGAAGTTCTCCAGTTCAGCCTGGGATACAATGTGGTGCAGCGTGATCGTAACGGGATGACCCGTCTCGACAATGAGATCGTCTGGTCACCCGGCAACATGACCGACGCCAACGACGATGAGACCTTCCAAAGCCAGCGCGGCCTGGCCAGCGCGGAGTATGTCTATGCCCGCTCGCGTCTGGAGCGGACCCAGGAACTACCGGGCCAGTGGAGTCTCGTGGGACGTCTGGAAGGGCAACTGTCCAACGCCAACCTGCTGGCCAGCGAGACTCTGGGAGCTGGCGGCTACGACACGGTTCGCGGCTTCGAACAGCGAATCGTTCGTGGGGACAACGGCATCATCGCCAGCCTCGAGCTGCGGACGCCCCCGGTGTCCTTCGCCAAGTGGAGCGGATTCTACAATGTGCGCGACGCCATGGTGGGCCTGGTCTTTTTCGACTATGCCTATCTCGCCAACGAAGACCTGTTGCCCGATGAGGTCGACCAGATCACTCTGGGCAGTGTGGGGGTTGGCATTCGCTATCAGGTGGACGACAATCTCACGGTGCGACTCGACTACGGTTGGCAGATTGACGAGTCCGGCTTTGACGACGGGGAAAATGGCCGGGTCCATATCGGAGCGCGTGCCACTTTCTGAGCGGATAGACTCGCTGAATCGGAAAACCGGAGTTTCGCGAAAGCGACTCCGGTTTTTTTGTGGGTGGCCGCGCAACTTTCACCGGGATCGGGTTTTGGATGAACTGTTCGCGGTTGTCGATGGCGCGGGAATTTTTTTTCGCCTCCTGTCACATCGTGAAACAACGCGACAACAGTCATTGATCCCGGCGGTGAGCCCACGGGTCGACCACCTCAAATGCAGCCACAGATTTCATCCCCGGTAGCCAGGGCTTTCGAGCCGAGGGGAGGATTTTTTCCGTTCGATTTACCCGCCGCATCCGACGCGAAGCTCGCGGGGCAAGGGTTTGACGGAAATCTCGACACTGCGCGCAGATCCGCGTTGACAGTGACGCGGCCGTTGGCGACAGATCGCCGCTTGAAACTTTTGGGACGCCACTTGAAAAAGGAGCCAACTCCCCCCGACCCCCGGTGTAGCGGTCATCACCTTTGGGTGATTGATCGCATTTTTTGGTCAACCCCAGGCCTCTGAACATCCGTTCTTTCTGCACCGACCGGCATTCCTTTGCGTCGCAAACAAACCCTGACCTGATCCCTCGTTCGCCGCTCCCTCAAAGTCTTTGAGGGCGGGAAGCCCACCCCTTCGTTCTCGGGTGTGCCGGGTTCTTGGTGCCCGGTAACTGGGACCGGTGGACCCCGCAAAGCGGCACGGATGAGCTATCACCCGTCATTTTCCCGACTGCCCCTACGCCCAATATTTAGCTTAGTTAAATAAGTAAACCTTCGATTTCATCCGCCATGAAAAAACTGAATCTGGATCTTCGCCGTTCCAACGGCATTCAACGCGCCGTGCTCACGGTTCTCCTGCCCGGCTTGGTACTCTTGCCCGCCGATTCCCACGCGAATCCCTCGGGAGGTGTGGTCACCAGTGGAACCATCGAATTCGGCGATGGTCTGGGAGGGCAACTGGTGATCAATCAACTGAGCCACAAGGCGATCATCAATTGGGACAGCTTTTCGATCGCTTCCGGCGAATTGACCCGCTTCGCGCAACCGGGCAAAGACTCGGCCGCGCTCAATCGTGTGGTTTCTGGAAATCCCAGCGCAATCCATGGGGCTCTGCAGGCGAACGGGAAATTGTTTCTGATCAACCCGAATGGAATCATGGTGGGGCCCGGCGGCTCCATTGACACCTCGGGCCTCGTGCTTTCCACCCTGGACCTGAGCGACGCGGATTTCCTCGCGGGCGGCGATCTGATTTTCCGCGGCGATTCCGGTGCCGGAGTCCAGAATTTCGGGAGAGTCAGCGCCATCGGAGGGGATGTTTTCCTGATTGGCAACTCGGTGAGCAATGCGGGATCCGTTTCCGCCACGGGGTCGGTGGGACTGGCGGCTGGTGAAGAGGTGCTGGTTACGGCGAATCCTGATGCCGGTGGTGAGCGAGTGTTTGTCCGTCCCGTGGGAAGTGGCGGAGGTGGCACCGGGATCGACAATTCGGGATCGATCCAGGGAGCGGCGGTGGAGCTCAAGGCTCATGGCAACCTGTATGCTCTGGCCATCAACAACAGCGGATCGATCCGGGCCACCGGCGCGTCGCGGGGTGCTGGTGGGGTCTATCTGAGGGCGCCCGGTGGCAGGGTGGATCAATCGGGTTCCATCCGGGCCACGGTGCCGGGAGGGGATGGAGGACGCATCCTGATCGAGGGAGCCATCCTCAACGCGGGCGGCGACATCGACGCCAGCGCGAGCACCCAACAGGGTCAAGGTGGCGAGGTAACCCTGTCTGGTGAGGAAATCTCGGTGTCGGGAAGAATCGCCGCGGACGGTCATCGGGGCGGGTCCGTGGTTATCGGTTCGGCGGGCAGTGTGGTGAATGTGGCCTCCACGGCCGACATCGGCGCGAATGGTATTCAAGGCGAGGGCGGTTCGGTGCGATTGGCCGGAAATCGGGTGAACGTGGAAGCGGGCGCCCGGATTGAGGCGATCGGGGCCACGGATGGCGGCACTGTGCTGGTGAATGGCGGGAGCGGTTCCAGCGTGGTGGGGGGCAGTCTCAGCGCGGTTGGGGAATCGGGAAATGGAGGGCAGATTCAGCTCCTGGGCGAAGCGGTGACGGTGGCGGGTGAGGCTCTCATCGACGCGAGTGGGGCGGAATGGGGAGGCCGGATCTATCTCGGAGGCGGCTTTCAGGGCGGGGGTGGTCTGGCGGCAAGCGAAAGAACGGTGATCGAGCGAGGCGCGTCGATCTCCTCCAACGGACGCGTCGGCGGCACGGTGGTGGCCTGGTCGGATGGCGACACCACGTATCTCGGCGACATATCGGCGCGTGGCGTTGAGCGAGGCGGCTTGGTGGAAGTTTCCGGAAAACGGACGCTGGAGTTTGACGGCGGGGTAAACGCGGGCGCGGATTCCGGGGAGGCTGGAATCCTGTTGCTGGACCCGACCAACATCACGATCAATACGGCGGTCTCTGGAGCCAACAATGTGCAGAACTCCGCTCTGCAAACCGCGCTGAGCAGCAACCATGTGGTGATTTCCACCCAGAGCCCCGGTCTGGACGCGGGCTGGATCAGTGTGGAGGCCGATGTGCGTTGGCATTCCGCCTATAGCCTGACGCTGCTGGCGGAGGACAGCATCTATGTGGCCCGCGACCTCCGCGGCGATGGGATCGGCAATGTCAATCTCATCGCGGGATGGGATTCGGCCAATTTCGTATTCGGCACGGACCTGGGATCGGGCGCCGCCTCCACATCGCCGTTTGGGGCGCTCTCGGCGGGTGATGTGGACATGGCGAGCGTCTTCGACAACTGGGGCCTCTTCGGCAACAACAGAGGCAGTGTGGTGATCGGCCGGAACGAGTCCGGGACCTTGCTGGGCAACGGGATCGATGTAGGTAGCCGCTTGGGCAACACCTCGGTGGTGGCGCATGACTTGTGCCTGCTCGCCGGAAACGGCACTACCAGCAGCACGCACGCGCAACTCGGATTTCGCGGTGATGATGGTGATGGAAATCTCGCCGCCGGTCTGGACGACGCCCGGGGCGACATCCGGGTGCAACTCAAGGGCGATCTGGTGCTGAGGGGAGGACTCGGCGGTGGACCGAACGCGAACAACGGCCAGTATGCCTATGCCAAGATCGGGCATGGCGGGGATTTCCAGAGATCCCGTGACAAAGAGATGACGGGGGACATCCTGATCGAAGCGCGCGGGGGCGTCACCGCCACGGCGGGGGTGAACCGGGGCAACTTCGTTCAGATCGGTCACGGAGGATTCGAGGCGGGCACTACCACGGCATCGCTGCTGACTGGTGGGGACATCACGGTGCTGACGGATGAATCGATCACCTTCTCCGCGGGCACGGGGCTTCGCGCCTACGCCCAGATCGGGCACGGTGGCTATGACATGGACTTTGAGACCTTCGACGCGAGCGCGATCACGGTGCGCTCCGGCGGGGATATCGCGTTCTCCGGCGGCACGGGCCTGGCGGATGCGAACAGCCGCGAGGCTTACGCCATGATCGGCCATGGCGGGCGCTCCTCGAACTTCACCCTGGCCAATGGCGAGGGCTACGAGGGCGATATCCTGGTGGAAGCCGGGCGGATCGGCGTGGTGGCGCCGGGAGTCGGCGGCGCCAGTGGGGCGATCTCCTTTCTCGCCGGATCGGTGCGGGACAACTTCGTTCAGATCGGCCATGGCGGCACCTCATCGACCGCCGCCGCGGGTGGCGGATTCCATCAGGGGAGCATCACGGTGCGGGGCACCGACGGGATCACCTTTGTGGCGGGGACGAACTCGATCACGGAAACCGACGACGCCCGCAACCAGGCCCAGATCGGACATGGCGGGCACGCCTCCGACCCGAACAACGCGGTTTACGCGAGCGGAGTCGGTCATCGCGGCAACATTCTCGTGGAGACGAGCGGTGGCGACATCTTCTTCGGCGGGGGCGATGCGGCTCGCGTCGCCGATGCCTCCACGGGCGCGCTGGCGAGCACGGGTATCGGCTTTGGGAAGTTCCATTTCGCCCAACTCGGTCATGGCGGCTACGCCAGCGATGGGGATCACAGCGGCAGCATCACCATCCGGGCCGGTGTTGACGGGACGGGAACGATCCTGGACGCGAACAGCGATATCAGCTTCATGGCTGGCAACTCGAACGACGACGCCACGGATCTGATCACGGCGAACTACACGCAACTGGGCCATGGCGGCTATCTGGCGCGGGGAGACAACGGCCTGGCCGGAGACGAGATCCGGGTGTCGGCCGGGGGCGACATCACTTTCCGGGCCGGGGCCAGTGGTGCCGACGAATCGGGCACCGACGGGAACCGCCGCAGCTACGCGCAACTGGGCAATGGGGGCATGGAGACGGATCAGCCCAACAACAACGCCGGTGGCCAGGGGAATTTCGCGGATATCCATGTGACGGCCGGCGGTGACCTGGAGTTTTCCGGTGGTGCCGATCAGTGGAATTACGGGCAGTTGGGCAATGGAGGCGGCGATGTCAAAGGTCCGCACTCCGGGATCATCGATGTCCGCACCGGGGGAGCGATCCGATTCCTGGGTGGGCTGGGTGATGACACCGATGACGTGGCCAGCTACGCTCAACTCGGTCATGGTGGCCGGGAGGCGGACGGTACCCACAGTGGCGATATCTCGGTGCGCGCGGGGGACTTTACCGGACTGACCGGGGGTGGCATCACCTTCAAGGCGGGGAATATCGAGGACAACTATGTTCAGTTGGGTCATGGCGGCTACAGCGTGAAGCCCTCCACTGCCACGCCGGAGGGGCTGAGCGGAAATATCTCGGTGCGGAGTGTGGGGTCCATCCTGTTCCAGGCGGGCACCCAGGCGATGATCGAGGGCACCTCGGACGGCAGGCTCTATGCCCAGCTCGGTCACGGGGGCTACGATGCGGACCACACCAGCACCGGGATATCCCTGATCGGCGCGCCGCCCGTGGGGCATCACGGCGATATCCAGGTCATCGCGACCTCGGGGGACATCAGCTTCCTGGGCGGGGACACCATGATGGGTAGCGCGGGGGATGGCCTGGGCCGTATCCACTACGCCCAGCTCGGTCACGGCGGCTACGATGCGCGCGGAGACCATTATGGAAACATCGACGTCCGGGCGGGGGTCGACGCCTCCGGTGTCTTGATCAACAGCGGCTCCCGCATCACATTCGCGGCGGGATCGAGCAACGACGACAGCCTGGAAACCTACAACTACGCCCAGCTGGGTCACGGTGGCGCCTTCGCCCGCGGAGACATCGGCTGGGGAGACGAGGATGGAGACGGCAATCCCGATGGTGACATACGCGTGGTCGCGGGCGGCGACATCCTCCTGCGTGGGGGGCAGTTTTTCGACGCCACCACCACGGCCGGTCGGGATGAAAACCGCCGTTCCTACGTGCAGATCGGTCACGGAGGATTCGATACGGACAACGCCAATCCTGGCAATGACGCCGCTTCGATCCTGATGCCCGACGGGAACACCTATCTGTTCGACGGCTACGGCATTGGCGGTCCCACCGCGGACGAACGGCGGGGCAATCAGGGCAACCTGTTCATCGAGTCCATCGATGGCGGCTTCCGGCTTCTGGCGGGTCAGACCCATGACAACTACGGCATCGTCGGTCACGGCGGCGGCACCAGTCAGGGCAGCAGTGATGGTGACCATGTCGGAAACATCACGCTGCTGGCCGACATCGACGGGAGCCATCGGGCGAGTGGCGGGGGCAATGTCCAGTTTTGGGTCGATGATCCCTCGGACGCGAACCTTACCGACAATATCTATGATCGCCGCTATGTGCAGCTCGGACACGGTGGCCATTTCGTGTCCGGCGGCCATGTCGGCGATATCGGCGTGGATGCCGGAAACGGGATCGATTTCCGCGCCGGAGGCGGGGACTCCTACGCCCAACTGGGTCATGGTGGTCGCAATGATCATCGGTTGAACTACGCGGGAGTGACCAGCACCACGAGTTTCGATCAGGACACGGATGGGCGTTACGACACGGTGGGCGTGAGCAATCAGACCCCGCCGGATGATCGGCGTGACAATGCCAACGACCGCTATTTTGCCGGAACTCACACGGGCGACATTACCGTGACGTCATGGGGAAATGTGACCTTTACCGGTTATTCTAATCCGGACTCAAATGATGGCGGGCTGGGCTACGCCCAATTGGGGCATGGCGGTTTCCGCAACGCGGCGGACCCGCTCTCGGCCAATGGACAGGGTCACAACGGCGACATTACCCTGTTGGCCGGAGGCCTTACCTTTGGCGGCGATGGATTGATCACCGCCGCGCAGAATCCCGGGGCGACGATCACCTTCGAATCTGGCATGCAGAATTTCAGCTATGCCCAGGTGGGTCATGGCGGCTATGAGGCTTTCGGCAATCATTCCGGCGAGATCGTCGTGGCGGCGGCCGCGGGTGTGGATTTCCACGCTCGCGGGGGTTCGGAGACCTTCACCGACAACCGTTCCGGTCAATACAGCTATCTCCAGATCGGCCATGGCGGGCTCAACGCCGAGTATGGTCCCTATCTGCCGCGCGCGCTGGAGTCGACCAGCAACACGGTCGGCAATGTCTTCAGTGAAAACCCGGCCAACAATCCCTACTACGCCTTTGTCACCGGTGGGGGGACTCATCTGCCCGGCACGGGCGATTTCGACGGGGACACGATACCCGACGCCACGGGGCAAGGCAGTCTGATGCCGCTGACCAGCTTCTACCAGACCTATGTCGATCCCGCGACGGTCCGGTTTGTCGACCACGATCTCAATCCCGCCACGCCCATGATCCCCATCGTGCCGACGAACCGGGGGCAGTGGTTCCACATCAACGCCCCCGGCGCGCCGATGGGAGCCGATGGAGAACCCATCCTCGGCAATTCGGGTAACGTCTCGGTGCTGTCTCTCACGGGCGACATCGATTTGAAATCCACTCCCGCCACTTCTTTGCGCGGACGGGAGGAGTATGTCCAGGTCGGTCACGGGGGGCTCTACACCGGCGGAGATCACAGCGGTGACATCCGGGTGATTGCTCAGGCGGGAAATGTGAACCTTCTCGCCGGCCAGGCGCTGACCAATGATCAGGGTCTGAACAGTTATGCCCAGATCGGCCATGGCGGGAGTTGGTCCGGTGGAACGGTGAGCGGTGACATCGCTGTCGCGGCGCGCGGCACGGGTCATCAGGTGACCGCCATCGCCGGGGCTGACAACCAAGCCTATGTCCAGATCGGACACGGCGGCTACGACGCCAGTTTCCTGTCGGGCGCGGCCAACCAACTGTCCGGCCCGGACGCCAACGGGGTCACCCAATCCGACACCCGAGCCCTCCAGGCCAGTCCTCTGGAATTGCGCGGTTTCAATCTCATCTACTGGTATAATCCCGGATTCATTCGCCGCACGGAATACGTCACCCCCTTCGGTGACAACGCTCTCGCGGCGGGAGCGGGAATCGAGCATCGCCGATCCTTCACCGGTGATATCTCGGTGGAGGCCGACGCGGGCATCCACTTCGCGGGTTCCGCCAACGGCACGGTCACCGGTAACATCGCTCCGGGCGCCTACGCCCAAATCGGCCACGGGGGACGCAGCACCGAGGCCGACACTGACGGCGACATTTTCGTCAATGCGGGTAGCGGCGCGGTGCTCTTTGACGCGGGACAGTCGAATCAGTCCTACGTCCAGCTCGGTCATGGGGGCTATGAGAGCGACGGAAACAAAGTCGGCAAGATCGACGTCCTCGCGGGGATCGGCGCGGCGGGCGAGGGGGTGGAGTTTCGCGCCGGGAGTCGTCCCGACGCCTATGCCATGCTCGGCCACGGTGGCACCGGGGCCAAGTCCGCGCGACGCGACGCCTCCGCGCCCACGGTGCCTCTGTTTCAGGGCAATGCCGGGAACATCTCCGTGAGCGCGCGGGGAGACATCACCTTCGTCGCCGGAACCGGCAACTACGTGAATTCCGACGAGGACGGGCGCATCTACGCGCAGTTGGGCCATGGTGGCTATGATGCCGATGTCCATGGAGTGACCACGGTCGATGTGTTCGCCACCGGGATCGGCCACAACGGAGATATCACCGTGAGTTCCTCGGACGGTCGGATCTTCTTCGCGGCGGGCGACACCAGCCGGGCGGACAATCCCAGTCTCGGCCTGGGAGAGGGGCGGTTTCATTTTGCCCACCTGGGCCACGGGGGCTACGAGGCTCGCGGGGAGCATTTCGGCAACATCGCCGTGGATGCCGCGAGTGACATCATCTTCCTTGGCGGCAGTTCGGAGGACAACGATGCTGATCGCTGGGATTTCGCCCAACTGGGCCACGGGGGCGGCATCGCGCGCGGCGACATGGGACGGGCGGGCGAAAGCATCGATGTGGCCGCTGGCGGGGACATCGTGTTCACGGCGGGAAATTCCCAGGCCAGCTACGCTCAACTGGGGAACGGTGGCCGGGAGGCGCGCGGCGATCATCAGGCCGACATCTTCGTCTCGGCCGGCGGGGACATTCGGTTTTCCGCCGTGCAGGGGCGACACACCATCACCGATGAGGAGAAAAACAGCGACCTGAGCCGGGCCACCAACAACGGCACCCAGACCAGTGACAATGTCTACACGCTCGAGGGATCCAACGCGATCCCGGGCACCATCGTGATCACCATTCCGGGCGGACCGACGCTGGGGGATGACGGCCTCGGCGGCATCGTGGTGACGGGGGGCAATCTGGATCTAGATGGAGACACGGTGGATGATCTGACTCTCGGCCAGGTGGTGGCGAGCATCGTCTACACCAGCGGCCTCATGACATTCAACACCGATGTGAATCCCAACAATGTCGCCACTCCGTCGGCGGCGGCTTTGACCACCGTGTCCTATCAATCGCTGGAGATCGCCACTTCCTACGCCCAGATCGGCCATGGCGGCTACGACGCGGACAACGGGGCCAACACCACCCTGGGCAACCAGGGCTATATCGGCATCGACGCGGGGGGAGACGTGGTCTTCAGCGCGGGTGTCGGCGCCGGCGCCTACGCCCAGGTGGGACATGGCGGATATGCCACTGTGGGAAGAAACACCGGCGACATCGTCTTTGGCACCGACCGCGACGGGCTGGTCGGCACCGATGACGACCGCATCGGTGGCGCCATCAGCTTCACCGGCGGACAGGGCGAGTATTTCGCGGCGACCAACGCCTATGCGCGCATTGGTCACGGGGGCCGCGATTCGTCCGGCACCAACACCGGAGACATCATCCTGCGCTCGACCACGGGACAGGACGCCGCCCTCGCCGGGGTCGGCGTGCAGATGCGGGCGGGCACGCGGGAAGATGCCGCCGTCCAGATCGGTCACGGCGGGGTCAACGGGAACTCGGGACTCGGAAATGGCGCGGCCAACATGGAGGGGCACTCCGGCGACATCACCATCGACACCCATGGGTCAGTCAATCTGATCGCCGGTGTCCTCAACATGGCGGGTGCGCCCGTGGGCTCGCTGAACAACGACGGGCGGCTCTACGCGATGATCGGCCATGGTGGCTACGACGCGGACACCTCCCTCGATGGTGCCTTCGGCTACGGCGATATCGGGCACCACGGCGACATCACCGTCATCAGCCGTGAAGGCGACGTCAACATCCTCGCCGGCGACGAGACGCGCGCGTTTCTCCCGAGTCTGGCTCCGACGGCGAGTCCCTTCGACGCCACCGGAGTGGGCAAAGCCATCGCCGGGGGGCGTTTCCACTGGGCGATGATCGGCCATGGCGGCTACGTGTCTTCGGGCAATCATCACGGAAACATCGTGGTACACGCGGGCTACGACGCGGACGCGATGGCCACCGGCAATGGCGGAAACGATGTGAATCTCTACGGCGGTCGCAACGGCGCCGATGATGACTCCGGGCAGGACTTTGCCCAGATCGGTCACGCGGGACGTTCCGCCAACGGAAATGTGGGGCGCGCCGACGAGATCATCTCCGTGATGGCGAATGGCGATGTGACGATACAGGGCGGCGATGGCACCGACGCCTACGCGCAGATCGGCCACGGAGGGACCAACGCCAGGGGAGACCGCCTGGGAGACATCCAGGTGTTTGCCGAAGGTGATGTGAACCTGCTCGCGTCCCGGTTCAGCGCGACTCCCGCGCTGGGTGACGGCATCGTGGGGCGTTACTTCTACAATGTCACCTCCGTAAACAACAACCGCTTCAGCCTGGATCGGGCGGCGGACCTGGTGGCGGGCGACGGGCAGGTCGCCGGCGGCGCCCTGTTCCGCCAGGATCGGATCATCCCGGGCTCGGTGAGTTTCGAGATTTTCGACGAAGCCGGTAACCGGATTGGCGAAGTGGCGGATGTGGATGGAAACGGCAGCCTCACCGTGGTTGCCGATTTCAGCGCGGACATGAACGGGGACACCGTGCCCGAGACCTTCACCGCCGGCCAAGTCGTCGGGAATTTTGTTTATACCGAGAACGGAACGCGGGTGGATTTCACCACCGACATCAATCCCGGAGCCGACGGCGGGGTGGCCAACATCGTGGCCAACTTCGAATACGCGCGGACAGACCGCGCCTACGCCCAGATCGGCCACGGAGGCTATGACGCCGACAATCCGGATGGGAACATCGAACTGGGTGACGTCGGCAATATCTCGGTCGCCGCGCGGACCGGCGACATCACCGCGCGCGCCGGGACGGATTCCCGCTCCTATGCGCAGTTCGGTCACGGCGGCTACGCCACCAAGGGAGCTTCGTCGGGGGATATCACCCTGCGGGCGGGAGGCGACATCGCGCTGTTCGGTGGCACCGGCAGCGCGGTGGACGATGATAAGTCGATCTACACCATGGTCGGTCACGGGGGATGGGACGCCGACGCCACCAGCCTGACGGGCGTTGGTCACTCGGGTGCCATCAGGCTCAGTTCCGGCTCCGGTGTCCTCGCCACTGCGGGGATCGGCGATGGCACGGGGGATTTCTCCGACTTGGGTGATTTCAATCGGGACGGTACCCCGGATGTCATCGCCTTCGGGGCGGATGTCAGTGGCAACGCGGGCGGAGTCGGCAGCGGGGTGGGCATACTGCTTCAGGGCGGCTCCGGCACGGCCAACGATGATGACACCTTTGCCATGGTAGGCCACGGTGGGCGCTCGTCCGATGGCGCGCACGAGGGAGAGATCGGGGTGTCGGCCACCCACGACATCCGCCTGGCGGGAGGCACCGGCTACCGGAGCTGGGCGCAGATCGGTCACGGCGGGTTGGCTTCCAACGGAAATCTCTCCGGGGAGATCGCGGTGATCTCGACCGGCGGATCCGTCGACCTGGCGGCCGGCACGGGCACGGAGGCCTACGCGATGATCGGCCATGGTGACGACCGGGTCACCGATGCGACCCTGAACTCGACGGGCACTCGCTCGGGTGACATCCATGTGCAAGCCGCCGACTGGTCGCTCGCGCCGGTGGGCGGAAGCGTCGCCCAGATCGGTCACCGCAGCCGAAACGCCAATCAGGGGCTGGTGGCGCCGACCAATCTGCAACTCATCGCCACCGGTCTCGGGGCGGGGGTGAACACGCTCACCGACGTCATCCGCGACGCCACGGTGCTGCCCTATCTCAACTCCGGAGGCGATGTCGTGTTCGGCGGGATCAATCTCCTGGTTGATTCGACCCTGGGCTACAACAGCACCGGCAGTCTGACCTTTCTCAGCACTCAGGGAACCACTTTCCAGCGTTCCGTCCAGAACAGTGGCGCCGGCGCGGTGAATGTGCTGGCGGGGTGGGATCGGGTCAGTGGATTTGATCAGGCGCTGAATTTCGCGGATTCACCGCCCTGGCATGTTTTCGACTACGACATGTTGAAAAACGATCTCGCGGGTGGCGGCGCCCCCGATTGGTTCGGCGCTGGCCCCTTGGGTGACGAAGGCGCCATCGTACTCGACGCCACTGGTGGAGCCATCGCGGTGGGAAGTTCACTGGGCGAGACCAATCTGGCCGGTCACGGTGTTTTCCTGACCGGGGGTGACGGCGCCGACGAGTATGCCCAGGTCGGCTTCCGAAACACTGCCACGGTGGCCTCGAGCGGCGGGATTCGCGTCGATACCAAGGAGGGGGGACTTTCCCTCGCCGGCGGCACGGCGGCCCGCGCCTACTCCCAGGTGGGCCATGGCGGGAACGATGCCAACATTGGCGATACCGACGCCAGCCAACAGGGCATGATCGCGATCGATGTCACCCACGGGACCGCTCCCGGCGCCCTCACTCTCCAGGGCGGCGACGCGAGCGAAAGCTACGCCCAGATCGGCCACGGGGGTCGCGGGCAACAGGGGAATCACGGCGGGGATCTCACCATTGTCTCCGATCAACTGACGCTGAATGGCGGCGCCGGAGATCAGGCCTACGCCCAGTTGGGCCACGGCGGAGACTCGGGAGCCGGAAACCTGTCCGGCAACCTCACGGTTACATCCTCCGCGCCGCTGGCGGTGAACGGCGGCAACGGATCGGGCGCCTACGCCCAGATCGGGTTGGGCGGCAAGGATCATCAAGGCGGGAAAACCGGAGACATTCTGCTCAACACCTCCCTGCTCACCCTGGCGGGAGGGGATCTGGATGGCTATGCCCAGGTGGGTTCGGGAGGCGCCGGGAGTTCCGGGGCCATCACCTCCAACCTGCTGGTCACCGCCGTCGACGGCGTGGATCTGCGGGGCGGCGGTGCCGACGCCCACGCTCTCCTCGGCGGCGGCGGTAGCCGGGGCGGCCTCTCGGCCATCACCGGGGACGTGGCGGTGTTTTCCGCGGCGGGAGCGATCACGCTGACGGGTGGCGCGGATCGCGCTTTTGCCCAGATCGGAAACGGGGGGCTCGAGTTCAACGGCGTCAAAACCGGCGATGTGTTGGTCGACGCCTTTGGCGATGTGACCCTGACGGCGGGAACGGGTTCGCAAGCCTACACCCAGATCGGTCACGGGGGTTACCACTCCAGCGGAGCCAACTACGGCGTCGCCGGCGAGGTGGTGCGCGTCACTTCCGGTGGCGACATCCGACTGGTCGGCTCGGATGTCGGCACGCAGTCCTCCGCCATGATCGGTCATGGTGGCGTGGCCGTCGACACCCTGGTCATCGCCGGGGATGTGGTGGTCGTCGCCGAGGGGGATCTCACCCTTCTCGGGGGAGCCGCCGATCTGGCGATGGCCCAGATCGGGAATGGCGGCGCCGGGGCCAACGGAGCGAAAAGCGGAGACACGTTCGCCCACGCCGATGGCGATGTCTCGCTCCAGGGAGGAGCCGGCCGGGACGCCTATGCCAAGATCGGTCTCGGAGACTGGATCACCTCCAGCGTGGCGGGCATCCCCGGATTTGGCAGTGGCAAGGGCGCGCTGGTGGGGGACACCCAGGTGAGCGCCGGGGAAAACGTGGTTCTCACCCGGGCCATGATCGGTGCCGGCGATCCGGCGCTGGCCACCCTGTCACCGATCCAGACCGGCAATACCACCGTGGCCGTGAGCCGCGACGATCCCTCGTTCACCGGCACCGGGGCATTGATCGGCGATGTGGACTCGCTCATCGCGTCGGCCCCGTCCGGAGAGTTGCGACTCTACCTGCCGTCACGCGCGAGCAACCAACTCGAGAGCACGCGGCTTAACACCACGGTCTACCCGGGACCCAATCTTCCCGAGCCCGAAAACCAGACGCTCGACGAGTTCGTCATCACCCAGCTGCTTCCCGAGCTCTCCGTCGGGGCGGTGCCGGGCGAACACGCCGATCTGGCGGACAACGTGTCGGGCTCGCCCCGTTGGCTGGCAAATCTGAACTCCGCCACGCTCACCGTCGACACTCCCGACTACCGCGTCGGCTCCTGGGGAAATTACAGCCTCTACTACGACACCATCATCGTGTCCGAGGCCGGCGCCCCCACCCAGGGACCGGACTGGAGCCTGACCCCGCAACCGGGCGGCGGCGCCGGATCGGCCGGCGCGGGTGGGGTCGTTCCCGAGTTGCCGGGCGATGGAGGGGGGACGCCCGTGGTGCCCGTACCGGTCTCGATCAACGATCTCGTCTATGGACTGCTCTTCAGCAGGTTCAGTGATCTCGACCCCAGCCTATCGGTCGAAGGCGAAGTGGGCGCCATGCTCGATGACTCCGCCCAAGACGATGAGCCGTCGAATCGGCGAAAGAAAAGCCGCGGCAAGATCGCGCAGCGTCCCCAGTATCGTTACACAGGTGATCGGGAAGGCTGGAGCAGCAATGAGATCTTCTACGAGTTCGATCCCGAGATCGATGTCAATCAAACCGGGCCCGTGGTGGTCGAGTGACGGCAACTCCGAACCAGAGGAACCAGCAGTCACATGAGCAATACATTCACGGGTTACCTGCCGCCCGGCGATTTCGCCGACGAGCGCCAGGAGATTGAGCGTCCGCCTCCTCGCGGGAGGACATGATCCCGCTTCCGCCCTTCGGATAAAATTTTTTGTTCATTACCGGGAAACGCCCCTTTGGAGGCGCCGACCGAATGAAGAGAGGGGGGCGGCTGCGGGGCCTATGACTTGGAAAGCCTGATATTTCAGGTTTCCGAATAATGAGACGCGCCGGAGGGGGGAATAAAAAATTTGAGTTCCCGCAAAGGTCGGTGTCGCCCAGTGATTTCCGCAGAAAAAATGGTCTTGACCATACTGCGTCTAATCGCCGAGAATCGCGCCCACTCAAAATCAGGCTCCCCCCATAGCCATCTGGCTCAGGACGTTTCCTCTCGGTCGGCGTCCCGTGTCATTGGGCCTTTGGTGGGTTTTACCTCCCTCCCATACTCCCAAAATCCCAATGAACGCGTTCATCCGAAATCTGCGCCGACTCCAATGGCTGCAGATCGCAGTGCTAACCATGATGTTCCCCGGCCTGGTGTTCCTGCCGGTATCCATGCGGGCCAACCCGTCAGGAGGCATCGTCGTCAATGGCAACATTCAGATCGGGGAGGGCTTGGGAGGGCACCTTCAGATCAATCAGTTGTCCAACAAGGGGATCATCAACTGGGAGGATTTCTCCATTGGAGCCGGAGAGATCACCGAATTCCTGCAGCCGGGCACGGCGGCCTCCACTCTGAACCGGGTGGTGTCGGGGAACCCGAGCGCGATTCACGGAGCCTTGCGCGCCAACGGAAAGATCTTCGTCATCAACCCCAATGGCATCATGGTGGGAGCGGGGGGTTCCATCGATGTCGCGGGTCTGGTGCTGTCCACGCTTGATGTGAGCGACGCCGACTATCTCGCCGGCGGGGACATGATCTTCCGCGGCACCAGCAGCGCCGGGGTGCAGAACTTCGGCCGCATCAACGCCATCGGTGGCGATGTATTCCTGCTCGGCAAGACGGTCGACAATGCCGGCACCATCACCGCCTCCGGCACCGTCGGCCTCGGGGCGGGCGAGGAGGTGCTCATCACCGCCAATCCGGACGCCAACGGGGAGAGGGTGTTCGTCAGGCCGGTCGGCAGTGGAGGAGCCAACACTGGCGTTAACAACGCCGGCACCATTCAGGGCGCGGCCGTCGAGCTGAAGGCCCACGGCAACCTCTACGCGCTGGCCATCAACAACAGCGGCTCCATCCGCGCGACGGGGGCCACCGTCGGTGGCGGTGGGGTCTATCTGCGCGGTCCCGGCGGCCGGGTGGACAACAGCGGCTCCATCGCCGCCACCCTGCCGGGCGGAGATGGTGGGCGGATTCTGATTCAGGGCGCCATCGTCAACGCCGGCGGCACCATCGACGCCAGCGCCACGAGTCAACAGGGTCAAGGCGGAGAGGTAACCCTGTTGGGTGAGACCATCACGGTGCCCAACGGGGCCCGGATCATGGCCGATGGCGGCACCGGCGGTCTGGTGACCATCGGCGGACCTGACGGCGTGGGCGCGGCCCAGAGCGTCAATATCGCTTCCGGCGCCAGTGTGAGCGCCAACGGCAGCGCCGGGGACGGCGGCAGCGTCGCCATCACCGGTGGCGGCATCGGCAGCTCGGTGACGGTGGGCGGCAATGTCAGCGCCACCGGCGCCGACGGATTTGATGGCGGCAGTATTCTGGTGAATGGCAGCAACATCGCCCTGGAGACGGGCAGCCTGCTCGACGCCTCGGGAGGTCAGCTCGGTTCGGTGGCGGTGCGTGGGTGGGGCGATGTCGCCTCCGACGGTGCCATCATCGCCACGGCGACCACGGGCCAGGGCGGCAGCGTGACGCTGGAATCCTTCGGTGCCACTTCGGTGGGCCAGAGTGGTGTCATCAACACCGGCGGTCAGACCGGCGGGAATGTCACCATCTTGAATTCCGGTCGCGGTGCGACAGTGATCGATGGAACCATCAACGCCGACGGCTCCGCCGGAGCGGGCGGTTCGGTGGTGATCGGCAGCGGCAGCGCCACGACGCTCGGCGATGGCGCCGCCATTTCGGCCAACGGCGCCTCCGGGGGATCGGTGACGCTGGACGCGAGCCGGGGCGACACCACGGTGGCGGGCGCGATTTCCGCGGACGGTTCCGACGGTCGCGGCGGTACCGTGATCGTGAGCGGTGATGATGAGGTCCTGGTCGGTGGCACGGCTTCGGTGAGCGCCGACGGCGCCACGCGCGGGGGCGACATCCTCATCGGTGGCGGTTTCCAGGGGCGGGATCGCACCGTGCGTAACGCGGAAAATACCACGGTGCTTTCCGGTTCGGTGATTTCGGCGGACGCCCTGGCCTCCGGTCGCGGGGGCAACGTCATCATCTGGGGCGACGACAGCACCCTCTTCGCGGGAGATCTTTCCGCCTCGGGTGTCAGTGCCGGTGGCTTCGCGGAAATTTCCGGCAAGGAGCGCCTGGGCTACAGCGGCAGCGTGGACCTGGGCGCCACCGACGGACCGGCCGGAACCCTCTTGTTGGACCCGACCGACGGCACCATCGGCACCGGCGCCGACAATCCGGCGGGCAATCCTTTCAACATCAACAACGTCAGCCTGTCCAACGCACTGGACAACGGCACCAACGTGGTGATCTCCACCAACTTCGGCGCCGGCGCGGCGGCGGGGAACATCACCGTGAGTCCCGGTACGGGCGGCGGCGTGGAGTGGTATCAGCAGACCGCGGGTACCAACCCCGGCACCCTGACCCTGCTGGCGACCGGCAGCATTCTCTTCGCCAACGATGTCCGCAGCGCTGGCACGGGCGGGATCAACATCGTGGCGGGCTGGAACGGCACCACCGGGCTGGGGGGCAATCCTCTGGACGTCGACGCCGACACCCTGAGTTTCAACTTCGACATGGACGCGGTGCTGGCGACCATGAATGACGGCGACGCCGGGAACGACGCGGCGGGACTCAATGGCGGCTCGGTTTACATCAACGGTTACACCCTGGCCGGGGCGCAATCGAACGCCGTGACCGAGGGCATCGAGGTCGGCAGTCGATTCGGCGACACCAAGGTGGCGGCGCATGATGTGATGCTGCGTGGTTCGAATGGAAACGCGCGTTGGGCGCAATTGGGCTTTCGCGATACCGGGGTGGAGTATGAAATCGGTCTGACACCCAATGCTGAGCGCAATGAATGGTGGGGCAACAGCGCGGGCAATATCCAGGGCAAGGACTACATCACCTTGCTTGGGGGCACCGAGGTGACGGGCGGGGCTTTCCTGGGCGCCGGTCACGGGGCCACCGGCGATATCGCCGTGCAGGCCAGCGGGCGCATCGATGTGCGCGGTGGGAATGCGGGCAACGCCTATGCGCAGATCGGACACGGTGGGCACGCGGGCGAGGGCATCGAAGCCGCGCGCAACCGGAACGGGGCGGGCACGACCCAAACCACCCGCGATGGATTTGTCGCGGACAACGGCAATGACGCCCAGATGTTCTTCGGCAGCAGCTGGCGGACCAATTATCTGGGAGACGCGGCACGGGTGGATGCCGACATCGCCATCGAGGCGGGCGAGGACATCCTCATCATGGCTCCCTCCGGCTTCGAAACCACGGCTGGATACACCGACCTGACCAATGAGGACGGGAACGGCACCCGCTACGTGCGAGTTGGACACGGTGGTCAGGACAACTTTGGTAGCTTTCACGGGGATATCTCCGTGATCGCCCATGGCGCCACCACCGGCACCGCCTTTGGCGAGGCGGGAGCGGGCATTCAAGTGCGCGGGGGGCGGGGCAGCCTCAATACCGCCCAGATCGGTCACGGGGGTCAACATGAAGGGAATCGGCAGACGATTTACGACCAGACCGCCAGTGGTGACATCACGGTGCGGGCGGAAACCGGCGCGGTGCGGGTCATTGGCTTCAATCAGCTGCCGCGGACGGGTGACTTGAACGCGGGCCAGATCTTGACGCCGGATCAGATCCTCCCCGCCAACAGCGGCGCCGACGCCGAGGTTGAGTTCAGTTCCGTCCAGATCGGTCACGGCGGCTGGCACCGGACGCGTGTGGGCACGGGCGGGTTTTTCAATGTCACGGGAGCGGCGGCCACGGCCGGCATCACCGTGACCCCCTCGTTGCCGGATCAGTCGATGACGGGCGATATCGAGGTCTTTGCCGGTGGCACGGTGCGGGTGCGGGACAACATGGGTTACGACGCGGCCGGGAACTGGAATCCCGATCTCGGCCCCGGCGTGGATCCCTACGATCCCAACAACCCCATCCTCCGCGACGTCGGCATCGAGGTGCGGGCGGGCAACAGCGGCTTCGGCTACGGCATGGTTGGCCACGGCGGGGTCAACATCAACAGCAACGGCAACAATCTGGGCACCATTCAGGGCGATGTGACGGTGAACTCCGCCGCCGGTACGGTGATGTTCGTCGGCGGCGAGGAAAAGCGTTCCCAGCGCGACTGGGGCCTGGCCGGGAATTTTGTGCAGGTGGGTCATGGTGGTTATGACACCGACGCGATGAACACCACGAACGGCTTTGGCGGCGCCATCGAGGTGATCGCCGGTCAGGGGGGCACCAACGCCAACGGCGACGTGATCACCCCGGTGGACGGCGACATCATCTTCCGAACCGGTCGCATGGGCGAAAGCTGGGCGCAGATCGGTCACGGAGGCCGCAGCTCCAACGGGGATCTGGTGGTGGACGGAGTCCGCGACGGCGTGGCGCCGATCACGGTGACGGCGCGCGACGCGCTGGAATTCACGGGTCGCCTCTCGGGGCCAACCAACGCCACCGAACTTTCGCAGGACTGGGTGAATATTCACCTGAACGACACCAATTTCGACGACTACGACCGTTTCGTCGGACAAGCGACTGGTAATGTGGTCGATGAGGACACCCGCCCTCAGGCGAACCTGAGGTCCGGCGCCTACAATGTGGACATCAAATTCGCCCACATCGGGCACGGTGGGTATGACTTCCTGGTCAACAACAGCGCGGCGACGCCTTTCTCATTGAACAACCCGCTCGACGTGACGGCGCAGGATGGAAGTGTCCGCTTCACCTCCAGCAACGCCAACAACGACTTCATCATGATCGGCACTGGCGGGATTGATTTCGCCCAGCAGCGCAGCATCACCGGCGCCGACATCACCGTGTCCGCCTCCGGGGATATCTGGTTCGACGCCAGCGAAGGAGCCGGAGTGGAGTCCTTCCGGGCTCCCATTGGCGATGGGAACAACTTCCAGATCACCGAGAATTCGCGCGGCATTCGGACCTTCTCGATGATTGGCAACGGCGGCTACGATGTCGACGGCGACTTCACCGGGGACATCAGCATCACGGCCGGGGGAAATCTCCACATGATTGGCCAAAGGGGAGATACCGAAGTGTTCACCGTGAACGGCTATGTCGGACCCACTGTTGAAGGACCGACGGCGTCGACCGGAAACCTGGGTTCACTGACTGGAAAAGCCCACCTCTACACCGCCTTGCAGGAGGCGACGATGAAGGCGCGCTCCTTTACGCTTTATCACGGCACAGCGGGAGCGGCGCCGGCGGCCTATCAGGGAGCCATCGTGCCGGGGACGGTGAGGATCGATTCCGACAACCCGGATCTGGGCGACTTCGACAGCGACGGCCTGCTGAAGAATGCCGCCGGGGGCACGGTGTACGGGGAAGTGGACTACGCCACCGGGGTGGTGACCATCTATGACCGGGTCCGCACGGACGACAACAGCATCAACCGCAATGTGGACTACTCCTATGTCTACAACGGGAATCCGCTCAACATCCAGGATGAGCGGACCATCGAATCCGACTCCGCCCTCCGCGCCAACCAGGCGTATCTGGGGCATGGTGGCATCCTGCCGGGGACGGTGTCTCTGGTGCTCGACGGCGACAACAACGGCGGCGGGCGACGGGTGGTGGCGGATCTATTCGCCAATGGTGTGCTCTACAATGAAAGCTCGGTGCGGGTGGGCTCCATCGACTACAACACCGGCCGCATCATCATCGAGGGGGTCAACGTCGCCACCGGCGACAGCGGCACAGACGGGGAATGGGATCAGGGAACTACCCAGGTCAACCGTCCGCCGATCAACGACCGGCTCAATCCCGACGAAGTGGTGGCCAATTATCAATACGCCAAGGGCAACGCGGACCTGGCCTTTGTGCAGATCGGGAATGGTGGCTACAGCTCCAATGTGGGCGGCCGCAACACGGTCGGGCATTCGGGAGAGATCACCATCAACGCCGGGGGCGATATCCGCATGCACGGTGGTTCCTTCGACAACAGTTCCGTGCAGATCGGCCACGGGGGACGTGATTCCCAGGGTTGGCACGGCTACGCGGTGGACCAGACCGACCTGGCCAATCCCGATTTCGCCGCCATCGACGCGGATGGGAGCGGCAACATCACCGTGAATGCCGGAGGCATCCTCGAGGTGCTGGCGGGCCGGGGGATCAGCTTCGGCGACAACGAGCAATACGCCCAGCTCGGCCACGGCGGCTATAACGCGGACGGCAATCATCAGGGCAACATCCGGGTGACGACCGGCTCCGGGAATGTCAGCAGCCAGCCGGGCCGGATCGGCGACACCGGCGAGATCGCCGGGGTGGTCTTCACGGCGGGCCAGGCCCGCGACGCCTATTCCCAACTGGGACACGGGGGTTTTGGCGCCCGCTCATCGCGGGCGAACAACGACGCCGGGGCTCGGCCCCTGGTCGGCAACATCGAGGTCGAGTCGACCGGGAGTGTGCTGTTCACCTCCGGCACCAGCATCTCCAACATGTCGGACTTTGACGACGGTCGCCTCTATTCCCAACTCGGTCACGGGGGCTACGACGCCGACATTCGCCACGACGGAGGCACTCAGCTGCGTGGCACCGGCATCGGGCACGCGGGCGACATCACGGTGACTTCCGGCGGCAGCATCACTTTCCAGGCGGGCGACGAGAACGCCCTGGCGCCCGGCGGCGCCACTCTGGGCCAGGGCTACGGCATTCTTCACTCCAGCCAACTCGGTCACGGGGGCTACCACGCCCAGGGAGACCACCACGGCAACATCACGGTGACGGCGGCGGACGACATCCAGTTCCTCGGGGGATCCCGAACCATGGACGATTCCACCGACAAGCGGAACTACGTGATTCTGGGCCATGGTGGCGACGAAGGGGCCGATGGCTACACCGGAGCCCGCGACGGCAACGATGATCCGCTGGACACGATCTCCGTCACCGCGACCAATGGAGACATCCGTTTCATCGCCGGCGAGGGACGTCGCAACTGGGCTCAGTTGGGCAACGGCGGTTTGAACAACGATGGCGATCATGTGGCTAACATCAACGTCTCCGCCGGAGGCGACATCCATTTCATCGGCGGCGAGGGAACGCAGGACTGGATCGAGGGCGAGCAGTCGGTGATCCTGGATCAGGCGACCTGGAATCCGACCGGAGTCGGCGGTGGCTGGGGCACCCTGCGCTATCGCGACATCCGGGTCGGGACCGTGAACTTCACCCTCACCGTGGCCGGCAACACCTACATCGCGACCGGCGCGACGGTCCAGGAGGCGGATGGCGACGGCGCCTTCACGACCGCCAATATCATCGCCACGGCGGACGTGGATCTCGATGGTGATACCAATCTGGACGTCATCACCGGCGACATCGTGGGTGAAGTGGATCTCAGAAACGGTCGCATCCGGATTCATCAGGACCTGGATCCGCTGGCAACCGGCACAGTTCAGGCCAGGTATGCGGTATCGACCGCCACCACCGCCAACAACGCGGCGGATGATCAGACGACCAATCCCATCCTGGCCCAGATGGTGCGCGGTTCGGGCAATTTCTCGGCCAACGAGGCCACCCTGCAGACCACCTTCAACAACACGCGCGGTGGCATCACCAATGTGAGCGAAGCCGCCGCCTCGCTTTACAATGACAGCATCGGTATCGAGTCGGGCACTTTCACCCTGACCGTGCCCGACGGCACCCAGGTGACCGATGATGGTGCCGGCAATCTGGTGGTTTCCGCGCTCGCTCCCGGCAGCACTCTGACGGTGGGGCAGAACGTGGGGGCCATCGACTACGTGGATGGCACCATCAAGCTGACCGAATCGGTCAATCCCGACGGTTTGCGCGGCGTCTCGGCGACCTATCAGGTGGATCGTCCCATCGGTTCCGACCTCTCCTACGCCCAACTCGGCAACGGAGGCTACAACGCGGAGCACATAGGCGGTGGAGCGGCCAACAACGACAAGAGCAACGTGGGCGACATCATAGTCAACGCCGGTGGCGACATCCGGTTCCACGGTGGCAACGGCAACTCGGCCTACACCCAGTTGGGTAATGGCGGCTATGACGCCAAGGGCGCCCATTCCGGAAACATCAATATCACCACCGGCGGCGCCGTGGAATTCCTGGCGGGTCTGGGCGCGGATGAGACCGACGCCCGCGCCTACGCGCAGTTGGGTCACGGTGGCTACGAGTCGGATGGCAACCACTTTGGGAACATCACCATCACCGGCAACGGCAGCGGACTGGGCAGCACCGCGCCGGGCGTGAGCCACATCGGCGACGCGGCCGGCTCGAATGTCGGGGTCTTGTTCAAGGGGGGCGACCGGATCGATTCCTACGCCCACTTGGGTCACGGGGGGCGCAGCGCGCGATCCGGCACGGCGGACACCGCGGCGGGGGCCTTTGGGCTCAATGGGGACATCATCATTCAGACCGGCGGTGATGTCGGATTTATTGCGGGCACCGGTACGGACGATCCCGAGGGTGATGGCAGTGTGAACGAGGATTTTCGCGTCTACGCCATGGTGGGCCATGGCGGTTGGGACGCCGACGCCGCCAACGGAAACAGCAATTTCTACGGCACCGTCGGGGCGGGTGGTCCCGCGGGCACCGCCGGGGCGGGCGACGGCACCTGGGGCCACTTTGGCGACATTTCCATCACTTCGACCAATGGCAGTTTCTTCGTGAGCGGCGGCAACAACATTCCGCTCGCGGATCGTCTCGATATTGACGGCAATCCCTTGCCGCTGCCGTCCGATCCCAACGGGCTCTTCGTCAGTGAGGGCGGAGGCCAGGGACGTTTCCTCTGGGGACAGGTCGGCCACGGGGGCTATCTGGCCAGTGGCGATCATCATGGCAACATCTCGGTGATCTCGCAGAATGGCAGCGTCAACGTGCTCGGCGGCATGCGCACCGATGACAATGACGCGGATCTGTATCACTGGGCCATCATTGGTCACAGCACGCCTGACGACAATGGTCACCTGGGTCGTTCCGATGAGAAGATCACCGTCCATGCCCTCGGCGCCAGCGGCAACGTGGTGGTGGCCGCCGGCTCCGGACGCAACAACATGGCTCAGATCGGCAACGGCGGTCGCAACAGCGACGGTACTCTCAAGGGAGACATCGAGGTGTGGGCAGGCAACGACGTGGTCCTGCAAGGCGGCATATCGCTGGAGCGCGAGGTGCAGCGGGTGGGCGAGTTTCAGGACATGGCCGGAAGCAATGGGGGGAATGCCAATGACTTGAGTGAGTTCGACATGCTCTATGGCGCCAACGGTATGGGCCTGCTGATGATGGACGAGGCCGCCGGAGCGGGTGGCGGAGCCACGACCCGTCTGACCGTGAGCACGCTTGAGCCGACGGTCGGCAAGGATCTCATCACCCGCGGTTCCCTGGAGTTCCGCGTCGCCGATGCCACCCATGCCTATGACGGCAACGCCGCGCCGGATTACGTCGATGACGGCAACGGCAACATCATCGAGAACGGCAATCCCGGAAACGTGGTCGGCACCATCGACTACGAGACCGGCGAGATCGCCTGGAACACGGCCATCATCGCCAACGCCGACGACAATCCCGACCTGTTCGTCAACTACCGGGCCACCACCCAGATCATCAATGACGCCCTGCGCTCCTACGCGATGATCGGCCATGGCGGCTATGAATCCCGTTCCCGCACCGACGCGCACGCCGAGGGCATCAACACGGGCCACGCCGGCGACATCGATGTGCGCGCAGGGGTGAACGCGGCGGGCGCCTTCGCGAATACGGGCGGATCGATACTCGCCAGCGCGGGCAATGACCAGCGCACCTACGTTCTCATCGGGCACGGTGGCGACGACACCATCGCGCCGGCGGGGCACACCTACTCCGGCGACATCAACGTGATGGCCGATGGAGCCATCCGCTTCCGTGGCGGTGTCGGCAAAGAGGACAACTTCAACGTCAACTTCAACTACAACCCCGCCACGGGGGCGGCCACGGTATCCGGTGTCCCCGGATTCAACGGGAATGCGGGTGGCGCCGGTCTCACCGACATGCACTGGGCATTCGCCCAGATCGGCCACGGTGGCTACAACTCCGACGCCAACAACAGCCTGGACAACAACCTGAACGATCCCCTGGCGGCGACCACCGACTCCACCGGTCATCATGGGAACATCACCGTGACCACGAACTCCGGCGACATCGATTTCGCCGGGGGCGGAGGCCGCGGCTACGGCCACTACGCCCAGATCGGCCACGGTGGGCACAACTCCCACGGCAACCACTTCGGGGAGATATCGGTGAATTCCGGCGCCTCGATCGATTTCCAGGGCGGTTTCAGCGCCTTCGACGCCAACAATGTCGACAAGCGCAGCTACGCGATGATCGGCCACGGGGGCCACGGGATGACCGGCAATCTCGAGGGCGGTATTGACGTCAACGCTGTCGGGTCGATCTCCTTCAGCGGAGGCGACGGAGAGAACCTGGCCGGCGACGTGCCCTACGCGGCGCACGTCTATGTCCTCAATCGCACCGGCAATCAGGACGAGAACCACCGCAACCGGGCGCGGAACGACGAGAGCTTCGCCCTGCTGGGACACGGTGGATCCTTTGTCTATGGCGACAAGACCGGCGATATTTCGGTGACCGCGGGCACGGGGATCGATTTCAACGGAGGTCTCCTGACGGCGCGGGTTGATGGCGAGAACGACAACGGCGCCACCACCAACTTCGCCCAGCTTGGGCACGGCGGGTATTTCGCCTACCGCCATTACCGCAACAACATCAACCCGACGGGTGCCGGCGCGGCGGATGATTGGAACCTCTTCGACGGCGGCGGTGGTCCCTTGACGGGAACGGGTTCACCGTTCTGGCCCATCGACAATGCGGGCAACTTCCTCCCGGACGGGTTCTCGGGGGCGATCGACGTGACCTCGACCACGGGCGACATTGTCTTCACGTCGGGCAACGCCCACCTCACCTACGCCCGTGTCGGGCATGGTGGCTACCAGACATCGGGTGATCACAGCGGTGACATCTCCGTGAACGCCTTGGCTGGCAATGTCCGCTTCAACTCGGATGTTGATATCCACGGAACGAATCTGGGAGTGAACGGTTTTGGAGACCAGGCCTTCACCCAGATCGGTCACGGGGGATTCTATTCGGACGGCGACGCCTTCGGAGCCATCAGCGTGCTGGCCGGATCCGGCATCACCTTCGACGCGGGCGAGACCAACGGATTCGCGATGATCGGTCATGGCGGGCGCAGCGATTTCGGCACCCGCAACGATGTCAGCGGCACCGTGACCTATCGCAACGCCAATGACGACGGCTATCGTCCCGGCAGCCGGGCGGGGAACATCTCGGTCGAGGCCAACGGGGATATCATCTTCACGGGCGGCAATCTCGATGGCGATGTCGCCTTCGTGCAGATCGGCCACGGGGGCACCAATGTGACGGCGAATCCCGATCCGCTTTCCGCCAATGGCGACGGACACAGTGGCTCCATCTCCGTGGTCAGCCAGACAGGCAAGATTCGGATGGAGGGAGGCGAACGCTCGCTGCAGCACGCGATGATCGGTCACGGCGGCTATCAGGCCTTCGGCAACCACGGCGGCGACGGCATCACCGGCAATCGCTTGGATTCCGATATCCTCGTCGAGGGCGCGACCGGGGTGGAAATGATCGCCACAGGTCGCAAGGACACCAACAGCACGGTGCGGAATTTCGCCCAGATCGGGCACGGCGGATGGAAGTCGAGTTTCCGCGATATCAACGATGTGGACGGCGCTTTCTATGCGATCCTCCAGCCGCACACCGGTTACACGGTGGTCGCCAACACCGACAACGGCGGTCAGCATCCGTGGACTCCCTACACCAACAACCCTGATGGCTTCGGCATCATACCCGGTACGGGCACCCTCATCGGCGGGCCGGATGGCTTGGCGGATCTGGGCACCTTCCAGGGTGACATCACGGTACGGACCACGGTGGCGGGAGGCGACATCATCTTCCGGGCACCCGACCAGACCAACATCGGTTTCCGCGGGGAGGAATCCTATGCCCAGCTCGGTCACGGCGGTTACCGTGTCCACGCGGATTTTGAGGGCGACATCACCGTGGAAAGCGCCGGAGGCATCGAGTTCTCGGCCGTGCAGGGTGACTCCGCCGCCGCCAGCAACCACAACCTGTCGTGGGCGCAGATCGGTCATGGCGGTTACGCGACCGGGGGCGAGAGCAGCGGAGACATCGACATCACCTCGGTCGATTCCATCGTCTTCCGCGGCGGCGACTCGGTGGACGGCGCCAACGCCGGATTCGCCATGATCGGTCACGGCGGCTACGACGCCGATGATGACACGGCGGAGTATCGCGACGCGGCCCGCGACGCCACGGGCACTTCCAAGGTGGTGGACAACGACGAGGGCAACACGGGCAACATCTCGGTGACGGTCACCAACGGAAATCTGGAGATGTACGCCGGACGCGACTTCGCGACCTTCGTCCAACTGGGCCACGGCGGCTACAGCACCCGGGATTCCCACAGTGGCCACATCACCGTGGATGTCAGCGGGGGGATCGCCTTCATCGCCTCCATCGACGACACCAATCCCGTCGCGGGTCTGAATCCCGGTGGCAACAATGACGCATTCGCGCAGTTGGGACACGGTGGACTCGACTCCGATGGCAGCCACAGCGGCCACATCACGGTGCGCGGTGGCGAGTTCGCCGCCGGTCACGCCCTCGCGGGTTACGGGATGTATTTCAAGTCGGGTGACTGGGACGACGACTACAGCCAGTTGGGCCACGGGGGGTATTCGACCCGCAGCTACGGGCTCGGAGTGGACGCGGTGGGCTTCAATGGGGATATCGATGTGGAGGTGAACGGCGACCTCGCCTTCATCGCCGGCACCTATTCGAACACCACGATTTTCACCAACGAGGATGGCCGCAACTACAGCCAGTTGGGTCATGGCGGCCACGATGCCGATGTCGATTACAACGGAGCCAACAGCACCGGGCTGGTCGACGCGGGCGGCGCCCCCATTGGCCACAGCGGCAACATCCGGGTGGTGACGCGGGATGGTGGCATCTATTTCCTGGCGGGTGATATCGACCGCGCCTTCGAACCCAGCGCGGGTCTGGGCCGGGGCAATTCCCACAATGCCCAGTTGGGTCACGGGGGACTCGGGTCAAACGGCAATCATTACGGAGACATCACCGTGCAGGCCGGAATCACCTCGGACTTCACTCTCGGGCCGAAAGCGGACGGAGACATCATGTTCGCCGCCGGCGGCTCCTCCGACAACGAGTGGGCGGATATCGGCAACTACGCCCAGCTCGGTCATGGCGGTCGCGGCAGCGTGGGCAATACGGGTCTGGCCACCAACACCACCACGGTGATGGCTGGTCGCGACGTGATCTTCACCGCCGAGGAGGCCGCGCCGTCCAGCTACTCCCAACTGGGCAATGGTGGCTGGGGTACGCGTGGCGATCATCGGGGCAACATCCAGGTATTCGCCGAGCGTGATGTGCGTCTGGCCGGGGGGAGTGAGTATACGGATATCCCGGCTCTGGGAACGGGCAAGGTCGTGTCCTACGCCCACGGCAGCCGGACGGATGGCAACAACGCGACCATCAATCAGGACCGCGCCGCCAATCTGGGAGACGGGGCGAACTTCAACCTTCTCTACAATCGGGTCGTGCCAGGCAGTGTGGTCATCACGCTCCGCTTGGATGACGGCACGGTCATCGGCACACTCTCCGATTCGGACGGCGACGGCAGCCTGACCGCGGACGCCGACATCACCGCCGATTTCCAGGACGGTCTGGGGACCCGCACCATCGTCGCCGGGACCCAAGTGGGGGACATAGTCTACAGTGCCGAGGGCACCACGGTGGTTACCTTCACCGAGGATGTGAATCCCGGCGCGACTCCGACGCCGAACGCGCAGAACCCGCTGCCGGGTGACGCCGGCACCGCGAACCTCTGGATCACTCTGGAGCATGGCGACCAGGACGGCGCCTACGCGATGATCGGCCACGGCGGCAACAACGCCGACAATCCCGACGGCAATGTCGATGTGGGCAACAGCGGCAACATCTTCGTCAGCGCTCGCACCGGCAGCGTGACCCTTCAGGGCGGGACCGATGACGACACCTTCACCCAGATCGGCCATGGGGGCACCAATACCCGCGGTGCCAACTCGGGCGAGGTCCACATCCGTGCGGCGCAGGACATCAATCTCTTTGGTGGAGACAACCGCAATCGGGCCAGTGCGCAGATCGGTCACGGCGGACATGAGGCGGATGGCACTCATACGGGAGTCATTAAAGCCAGTGCCGGCTCCGGCGATCTCTTCACCAGCCTCGGCATCGGAAAGTTCAACGATCTCGGCGACTTTGATGGCCTTGGTGGCGCTGACGAAATCACCTTCCAGGCAGGCGGCACGCGCCCGGTCAATTTGGGAGGCGGCGCCTGGGCTGACACTTGGGCGTTGATTTGCCACGGCGGGCGCAGCAGCACCGGGAATCATTCCGGAGTCATTGGTGTTTCCTCCAGCCAAGATATCAACCTGATTGGCGGCACCGGGGCGAGAGCCTACGTGCAGATTGGTCATGGCGGTTGGGACGAGAACCAAGTCTCCAACCTCAGCGGCGACGTGCATGTGATCTCCGACCAGGGCGACTTGGTGGTGAAGGCCGGATCGGGAGGCGAATCCTACGCCCTGATCGGTCACGGTGATGATCAGAGTAATAATACCACCAACTCCGGCGGCACGCGCCAGGGTGGCATTCAGGTAATCGCCGACACGATCACCCTCGACCGCAGCGGCGCCGAGGTGGCATGGATCGGTCACACCTTCGACATGGTGGCCAACCAGAACAATCCCTTCAGCAACACCAGCAACGACCTCGTGAACCCAGGAGACAACCTCGGTGGAGGATACGAAGTGATCGGTCGCAGCGGCATGATTCTGGGCGATAACGGGGTGCTGGTCAGCAACAATGATTTCACCATTAACAACTCGATTCGGGATCGGCTCATCACCCCGAATATCGGCTCGGGCACGGTGACCATCACCGGCGGCAACATCACGGTGAGCGCCCTGCTGGATGGCACCACCATCTGGGCCGATCCACTCAGCCGCGCCAACGGGTTGAACCTGATCGCGGGCGGCGATATCGACGTCAACAACAGCATCCAGAATCCTGGCACCGGAGACATCAACCTGATTGCCGGCGCCAGCCTCGCTTCCACCAGCATCATCGACCGTCCCTCCATCGGAGGGGCGGACTATCAGCAGATCGATCACCTCTGGTGCCCGCCGACGGGACATCTGAATATCTTCGGCGTGAAACCGGATGGTTCCCAGTTTGGAAACAGCAATCTCGGTCTCGACGGGCTTTCCGTGGCCATCACTTCGGCGGACTTCTTCTCAGACAACGGCGAGGTCTCGATCAACTCCTCTCCCGGAACGAACACCCCCTTCGCGGTGGGTAGCCGCGATGGCATGACCAACGTGTTGGGCTATGGCGTCTACCTGTTCGGCGGCAACAACACCAACGAATACGCCCAAATCGGCTTCCGTAGCGTCAACGCCACCGACGACCTCGGCGCGCCGTCCGATACCAGTGGCAACGCCACCGGCGACATCATGGTCCACGCGAAGGAGGGTGGAATCATCGTGGAGGCCGGCAACCAGACCCGCGCCATCGCCATGATCGGTCATGGTGGCGACGACAGCACCGGCGCGAGTACCTTGCCCGAGGATCCGTCCCACAGCGGGATGATCTCGGTGAACTCCACTTTTGGCGCCACTGATGGCGACATCCGGGTGGTGGCCGGTATCGACACCGCCGACCCGCTGGATCGCGACCAACAATGGGCCATGATCGGCCATGGCGGTCGCGCCGTCGCCGGGAATCACTCCGGAGAAATCGAAGTGCTCGGGGGCAACATCCTGATTCAGGGTGGTGGCCAGAATACCGGCACCGATGACTCCTTTGCCCAGATCGGCCATGGGGGAACGTCATCCGACGGCGATCTCGACGGCGATATCACCGTCAACGCTTCCGGCACACTCGCCCTGACGGCGGGCGGTGGCGACAACGGTTTCGCCCATATCGGCCATGGCGGTGTCGGAAGCGACGGAACAAAGAGCGGGGCGATTTCCGTCAGTTCCGGTGGTGCCATGACCCTGACTGGTGGCCTGACAGTGGACGACAGCGCCGGAGCCCCGGCGACGGTGGCGAACGCGGGCGTCAACCGCTTCGCCCAGATCGGTCACGGAGGCCTCAGCAGCACGGGTAACACTTTGGGAAGCATTTCCGCCATTTCCGGCGCCTCGCTCTTTGCGCAGGCCGGCAATCGTAACGCGGACTACGTGCAGATCGGTCACGGAGGCTATGGTGCCCGCGGGGATCACGGTGTGGCCGGAGACGTCATCACCGTCAGCGCCGACGGTCCCATCACTTTCGCGGCGGGCGCATCCGGACAGCCGAACGACGGCATCAGCGGACGTTATGCCTATGCCATGATTGGCAATGGCGGGCGCGACGCCGACAACCCCAACCCCGGTTCACCCGGTTATGGCGACAACGCGACACCCGGTATTGTGCCCACCCCGGCTGAGCGGGTTGGCAACACCGCGGACATCTTCGTGACCGCGAACAGCGGGAACATCACCTTCACCAGTGGCGAGCAGGATGAAAGCTACGCGCACCTCGGTCATGGTGGTGACCAGACCGACGGCGACAACACCGGCAACATCACGGTGACGGCGGTCGATGGCTCGGTGATTTTCAACGCCAACGCCTTCGCCGGAGTGGATCCGGACACCGTCACCACGACATCCGACAATCCGAACGAGCGCTATGTCCTGCTGGGGCACGGGGGCTATCTCGCCTCTGGCAGCAACGTCGGGGACATCATGGTGACCGCCGGCGGCACAGGTGCGGTGAGTTTCGAGGGTGGCAGCACCGGCAACAACTTCGCCCAGCTCGGCCACGGAGGGCGCAACACCCACAGGATCTCCAGTACCTCGCCCAACAACAACGAGAATGACCGCTACTTCCCAGGAACCCACGCGGGCAATATCTCGGTCAATGCCGGCGGCGATATCGCCTTCACCGGCGGCAGCGGTGGCACCAGCTATGCCCAGATGGGGCATGGCGGATACCGCAACGCGGCCATCGCCGACGAGGGGCACGAGGGCAGCATCACCGCCATCAGCGGTGGCGCGGTGAACTTCTCCGCCGGCACGGCAAGCAGCACCTACGCCATGCTCGGTCACGGCGGGATCGAGGCGTTCGGCAACCACGGTCGTTTCGACGCCGACGGGGACACGGTCCTGGAAAACGCGATCACCGTGCAGGGCGCCAACGGGGTGAATTTCTTCGCCAGCACCGGCAGCAATGCCAACACCGCTTTTGCCCAACTGGGTCATGGCGGCTTCGATTCCGACTTCCAGTCCGACCGCACCATCCGGGCGGAAGGCCTCGCCTTGGGTGGCGGATTCCACCTCGCCACTCCGTCCACCGACGCCCTGGGCAACATGGGTGACATCACTGTCCGCGCCGGGGTCGATGCCCTGGGAGGGATTCTGAACGCCAACGCGGGTATCAGCTTCATGGGAGGCAATGATGACGACGGCTACGCCATGCTGGGGCACGGCGGCAGCATTACCGGGGGTGATCACGCCGGGCATATCAACGTGCAATCGACCGGAGCGATTCAGTTCATCGCCGCCGATGATCGACCGGAGTCCTTCGTGCAACTCGGCCATGGCGGATTTGTTTCGCCCTCGGTGACCGGAAACAGTGGCGACATCAACGTCAGGGCTGGTCTGGGCGAGCAGGCGGGGCAGGGGATTGTCTTCGCGGCCGGTGACCAGACCGACAACTACGCCATGCTCGGTCATGGCGGGCGTCGGAGCCGTGGCGATCACAGTGGCGACATCACGGTCGACGCCTACGACACCATCTCCTTCTCTGGCGGCAACACCTTCCGGACCTTTGCCCAGCTTGGGCATGGAGGCTGGGACTCGGATTCCAACTCGGCAGCGGACACCAACCCCGCCGGCACCTTCACGCCAGCGGTCGGAAATTCGGGCAACATCCGGGTCAACACCAATGTGACGGGGCCGGGAGCCACCGGCACCCAGAACGCGGGAGCCTCGCTGGTCTTCACCGCCGGCAACGGTCAGGAAGCCTATGTCCAGCTCGGTCATGGCGGCTACGCGACCCGTGGGGCCAATGGATTGGCGGGCGAAGTGATCGACGTCCGCGCCGAGGGAGACATCCTCTTCACCTCGGGAGACGGTTCCGGACTGGGCAACGACGCCGGAGCCGGAACGACCGCCGGCGAAGGTCGCCGGGCCTACGCCCAGTTGGGTCATGGCGGATATGACGCCGACGCGGCCAACACCGGCGGCGTGGATGGCGATGGTCACCGGGCCGACATCAATGTGCTCGCTCGCACTGGCGCGATCACCTTCCGCTCCTCGGATCTGGCCCAGGCGCCCATTGATGATATCGCCGGCACCAACAACTGGCAGTACATCAATTACACCCAGTTGGGTCACGGCGGTCTCGGCGCCAACGGGGATCATGTCGGCAACATCACGGTCCAGGCCGGAACCGCCGTCACCTTCCAGGGCGGCAGTCTCACCACCGCGGATCCCGGCGCCGGTACCACTGGCCACGATCTGAGTGTGCAGCGCCTCTACTCACAGCTCGGTCACGGCGGCTACGGCTCGTCCGGATATGGCGGCAACACCACCGCCGGTAACAGCGGTGACATCAAGGTGCTGGCGGGAACGGACATCAATCTGCTCGCCGGAGATGCCGGACAGTCCTACGCCCTGGCCGGTCACGGCGGCAGCACCACCGCCAATGGACATTCCGGACTGGTAAGCCTGCGCGCGGGCTATGACGCCTCCAATCCGCTGGCCTTCGGTCCCTCGGGGGGCATCAATCTGGCCGGTGGCGATGATGTGGATTCCTACGCTCAGGCGGGTCACGGGGGCTACCAGGCTCGCGGGGATCACAGTGGCCGGGTGGAACTGCTCGCGATCGACGACATCAGCCTCAACGCCGGCAATGGCAACCGCGCCTACGTGCAGGTGGGGCATGGCGGCTACGATGCCGACGAAGGCAACTCCACCACCGCCGGAAACAGCGGCAACATCAGTCTCGCCTCCACCAAGGGAGGCTTGACCCTGGCCGGAGGGAACAACCCCTCGACCAACAATGGCGCCTATGCCCAGATCGGCCACGGTGGGGCGGCGAACACCGGGCACAACATCGGTGACATCACCGCCCGCTTCGCCCAGGACGCCATCCTCAATCCAGGGCTGGGGCATTCCGCCTATGTCCAGATGGGCCACGGCGGTGAAGGCGCCGACGCCGACGCCGGTCATCGGGGCAAGATCACCTTCTCGGCGGGCACCTTGTCGGAGACCATCTTCCAGGGCCAGCCGGGTGAGGTCAACGGCGCTCAGGACACTGGCATCGTGGCGACGCGGGTCTTCGACGATGTCTTTGATCTCAACATGGACACCGTCATCGACGCCGCCGACGTCGTCACGCTTTACAACGGCGGTGGTGCCGGTAGCGCCAGTCCCCTTGCCAGCGGTATCCGCATTGGCGCGACCACTCCGGGCGGCGCGGCGGGTACCGAGGCCTATGCCCAGGTCGGTCACGGTGGTAAGGACGCGGATGGCAATCATGGCGATATCAGTGACGCCCTGAACCAGGAGATCCTGCTCGAATCTACCGGCAGCATTCTCGTTCACGGCGGCAGCGCCACCGACAGCTACGCCCAGATCGGCTCCGGCGGGAAAAACGTGGTTGGTAATCTCGGCACCAAGATCACGATGGCGGCGGAGAATGAAATCGTCGTGCAGGGGGGCGTCGCCACCCAGGCCTACGCCCAGATCGGTAACGGCGGCTGGGACGGCGCCACCGGCGATGCCGACGGGGACAAGGACGGCATGATCGAGGTCTTCTCCCGCAACGGCGACATCGTGGTGCAGGGCGGTTCCGCCGGCACCGCGAGCTACGCCCAGATCGGCCACGGCGGTTATCAGAACGACGGCAACTTCAGCCACGAAGGCTTCGGTGTGTTTGTCTGGACCGACAATGGCAACGTCGAGGTCCATCGCGGTGGCACCGCGAATTCCCGCTACGGCATGATCGGCTCCGGCGACGGATTCGTGGCCGGCGGAGGCAGCCGCTCGGATCAGGTCTTCGTTGGTTCCGCCAACGGAAACGTGGACACCACCAACGCCGGTATCACCGGTCACCGGACGCTGGGAGGCACGCTCCTCAACACCGTCACTCGCGTGGTCACCACCGGGGACATCGTGATCGACACGCCGCTGGTTCCCAATGGAGAGACCGGTCCCAATGTCGGTGCTCAGGTCGAGGCGGGTGAGACCTTCTATGTCGCGCGCGCCGGAACCGGGGTGGGTGGCAACATCTACATCAACGAGCCCATCGACGGTCCGGCCAGTCCCGGCTCGGGGACCTATTCCTCAAAGTCTCCCCTCAGCTTCATCGCCGAGGGCGACATCCATGTGAACGCCTCCATCTGGAACACCTACTCCGGTCCGGAGCAGACGGGAGCGATCAATCTCGTCGCGGGCTGGAACGCCAACCCGGCGGCGAATGACAACGACATCCCGGGTCTGTCCCAGACCTTCACCTACAACTTCATTCCCCCGGGCACCGGAGGCTTCAATCTCAATGATGTGATCTCCAACTCGGCGAACTACGGAAACCGCGACGGCTCCATCTTCATCGGTGGCGACAACAACATGGCGAATCGGACGACCGCGTTCGGAAACCAGACCGCACCCATCGTGATCGGCAGCCATCGCGGGGATGTGACCATTCTCGGCCACGGCATGACGATGGCGGCGAGTGACGCCACCGCGGGGGCTTATACCCAGGTGGGCTATCGTCCCTCCGTCGCCGGCGAGAGCGCCGACGGTTTCATCAACATCGAGTTGAAGGACGGCGGACTCACCGTCGATGGCGGCAACGCCGCGGGCGCTTACGCGCAGATCGGCCACGGCGGTTTGAACTCCGGCGACGCCAACCACAGCGGTCGCATCCGGGTGCGGACGGATCGCGGGGCGACAATCGGCGACCTTTCTCTGACGGCGGGGAACGGGGCGGATTCCTACGCGCAACTCGGTCACGGTGGAGCCAACATCGTCGGCAACATGGGCGGCGTCGGCGACAACGGTGACATCGTGGCAATCGCCAACGCGATCACTGTCGACGCTGGCAACGGAGCGCGTGCCTTTGCCCAGATCGGTCACGGCGGCTTCAATGTCGACGGCACTGCCACCGGCAATCTCTATCTGCAGCATTTCCCGGTCACCATGACCGACATCGGCAGCGGCGCCATTTCCCTGCTCGGAGGCAATGCCGGCGACGCCTATGCCCAGATCGGTCATGGCGGCACCAACAGCGGTGGCGGCGACAAGACCGGCGATATCCTCATCGCCGGGGCGAACGGGGTGACCATGGACAGTGGATCTTCCAACGCGCATACCCAAATTGGGCATGGCGGACGCCTCTCGGCCGCGGAGACCTTCAATCTCTCGGGCAATATCGAGGTCGATTCATCCGGTGGCGCCCTCGACATGGATGGTGGCGGCGGAAACGCTTACTCGAAGATCGGTCACGGAGGCCGCAACATCTACGGCACCAAGGGGGGCGTTGGACAGGTCATCGACGTGGTCGCCACCTCCATCGACATGGATGCCAACGACGCCTCGGTGCAGATCGGTCACGGCGGCGACTACCGCAGCCAGGGGACGGCCACTGCGGATATCAGTGTCGTCACCACGGTCGGGGGCATCTCAGTCTCCGGCGGTTTGTTTGACGACTACGCCCAGATCGGTCACGGCGGACTGCTGAACACATCCGGCAGCGCGGATCACCAGACCGGCAACATCACCGTCAACAGCGCCGGCGACTTCGCCCTCATGGGGGGAACCGGAAAGAACTCCTACGCGATGCTGGGGCACGGCGGTTCCGCCACCGTGAACGGTACCATGACCGGTAACATCGATCTTGATGTGGCCGGGGCCATCACCATGACCTCGGGAGGGGGTGCCGCCACGGATAATGTCAATCAGTTCACCCAGATCGGTCACGGTGGCAACACGGTGGATGGCGCCAAGGTCGGTAGCATCAATATCGACGTCACCGGCGGAGGTATCACCGCCACCGGTGGCTCCGGCACCAATGCCTCGACCCAGATCGGTCACGGGGGCGTGGGATCTGACGGGGCAGTCGATCAGCCGATCACCATGAACCTGGCGGGCGCGCTCGGCTTCCAAGCCGGAACCGGCAACGGCAGCTTTGCCCAGGTCGGTCACGGCGGCCTCAATTCCACCGGCGCCAAGGGAGGCGACATCCTGATCACCGGAGTGAACGGCCTGACCGTCGCCGGGAACTCGGGCACGAACGCCTACGGCCAGATCGGCCACGGCGGTGTGGGGGTGAATGCCGCTCTGACCGGCCCCTTGACCATCGGGATGACCGGCGGAAACATCGGGCTGAGCAGTGGTAATGGCGGTAACGCCTACGGCATGATCGGTAACGGTGGCGTTGGCACCGTCGCGGCGGGCACTCCCGAGGGGAACCTTGCGGGCGATGTCACCATCAACAACGCCGCCAATGGAACCCTGGCTCTGACCAACGGAACCGGTACCGGTGCCTTTACCATGATCGGCGTTGGCGGCTTGAACTGGGAAGGTGTCAAGCAGGCGAATGTCGCCATCAGCAATGTCTCGGCGATCACTCTCGACGCCTCGCTCGCCACGACTGACGGCTTCTCCCAGATCGGTTCCGGCGGCAGTGGCTCGGTGGGCAATGTCACCGGCAACATCGGAATCACCGCCGCGGGCGCTCCCGGTGCCGGGATCGTGCTGAACGGCGGCACCGCGGATCGCGCCTACGCCATGATCGGCAACGGCGGCATCGGAGCCGCCGGTAGCGCGACCACGGACGGAGATTTGAGCGGTTCTGTGACGCTGAACGCCAACAGCGGCGGGGTGGCGCTCACCAGCGGCGCGGGAGCAGGCGCGTTCACCCAGATCGGTTCGGGTGGTCTCGACTGGAACGGAACGAAGAGCAACTCGGCGGTGAGTATTTCCAACACCCGCCAGGTCTCGCTCGCGGCGGGCAACGGCGGCGCCGACGCCTTCAGCCAGATCGGTTCCGGCGGCAGCCTCTCCACGGGGGACATCACCGGAGGCGTCAGCCTCACCGCCGGTGGCGCCGCGGGATCCGGTGTCTCGCTGATGGGTGGCGCGGCGGATCGCAACTTCGCCAAGATCGGCATCGGTGGTGTCGGAGAGACCGGCACCCTGGTGGACGGCATCCTCGATGGATCGACTTCGGTCAACGCCAACGGAGGCGCGCTTTCCCTCGTCAGCGGGACCGGAGTGGGAGCCTTCACCCAGATCGGTTCCGGCGGTCTTGATTGGAACGGCAACAAACTCAACGCCGGCACCACGGTGACCAATACCACCTCGGTGACCTTGACCGCCAATGGTCAGGACGCCTTTGCCCAGGTGGGTTCGGGCGGCAGCCTTTCCAACGGGGACATCACCGGCAATCTCGCCCAGGCGATCACCGCGAGCAGCGGCGACGTCCTCATCAGTGGTGGCTCGGGTGACCGCGCTTTCGCGAAGATCGGGGTCGGCGGGGTCGCCGACGCCACCGTAGCTCGCGGCGCCATCTCCGGGAATACCGTCAACGTCCAGGCCCCCTCGGGCCGGGTGTTGCTTACCAGCGGAGCCGGGCAGTCCGCCTTCACTCAGATCGGCGCTGGCGGCGTGGATTGGAGCAGCAGCCATGCCGGCAACACGGTGACGGTGAACGCCGGTGGTGATGTTTCCGCCGACGCTTCCGGCGGCGGCATTGACGCCTTCAGCCAGATCGGCACCGGCGGGGTCCGCGCCCTGGGCAATGCCTCGAACGCGGCGGTGAATGTCACTTCCGGCGGCGATGTGGTGGTCGCCGGCGGCGCCGACAACGCCTATGGCAAGATCGGTGCCGGTGGTATCGGTGGAGTCGGCGGCAGCAACCACTTCACCAATTCCGCGGTGAATCTCCAGGCGGCGAGCGGCGATGTGACCCTGACATCGGGCGCGGGTCTCAATGCCTTCACCCAGATCGGCGCGGGCGGTATCGACTGGGACGGCACCCGCACCGGCACCGGTGTCACGGTGAACGCGGGTGGTGACCTCGACCTGAACGCCTCGGGTGGCGGCCGCTACGGCTTCAGCATGATCGGCTCCGGTGGCGTTGGCTCGGCGGGGACGGTCAGTGGCGATGTCAATGTGACTTCCGGCGGTGCTGGCGGGGTGACCATTACCGCGGGCGCCAACGAGGACAGCTTCGCCATGATCGGCATGGGTGGTAACCAGAACTCGGACGGCAGTCTGACCAGCAACGTCACGGTCGGCGCCGCGGGCCCCGTTGCCCTCAACGCCGGGGGTGGGGAAAACGCTTTCGCGATGATCGGTCTGGGTGGCAACGGGCTCGACGGAACCAAGACGGGCAACACCCAGGTCACGACCACCGTGGGCGGCATCACTCTCACCGGGGGAACCGAGGCCGGGAACGACGATGGCTTTGCCATGATCGGCAACGGCGGCCACGCATCGACTGGAACCGTCAACGGCAACGTCGCCGTTACCGCGGCTCAGGGTGTCGCTCTCAACAGCGGCACCGCCGACCGCGCGTTCACCTTCATCGGTCTCGGTGGCGAAGGCAGCGACGGCGCGATGAACGGGAACGTCAATGTCACCGGCACGGCGGGCGATGTGACCCTCACCGCCGGATCGGCCGGCGCCGACAATTTCGCCCAGATTGGTCTGGGGGGACGCAACGAGGATATCGGGGCGAACACCGGCGATGTGACGGTCAACGCGGGAGGTTCCGTCCTCATGACTTCCGGAGCCGGCGCGCGCGCCTACACCCAAATCGGTCTGGGTGGCAGCAACGCGGACGGAGACCACAGCGGGAACGTGACCGTGAGCGCCGCAACCGGATCGGTGACTGCGACCGCCGGTGCGGGAGGCGAAGCCTTTGCCCTCATCGGGACCGGCGGTGGCATCGGCACCAGCGGCAACATGAACGGCTTCATCGATGTCAGCGCCGGTACCTCCGTGGATGTGCTGGGGGGAACGTCATCGGGCGCCTTCGCGATGATCGGTTCGGGCGGGATCACCTACGCCGGAAATGCCGGTGACGCCGACGACTTCATCCGCGTCAGTGCAGGAACGGACGTCAACGTCCTCGCCGGTCCGACGGACAACACCTTCGCGATGATTGGCTACGGCGGCCTCAACAATACCGGTAGCCCGACCTTCCAGGCGGACATCACCGTGACCGCGGCGACGGGCGATGTGACCGTCCGCGGCGGCTCCAGCACCACCACGGACGACGCCTATGCCATGATCGGTCACGGCGGCGCCCAGATGGTGGCCAACTCCAGTGGCGATATCCGGGTCGATGCCCGCAACGGTCTCGTGACCGTGGCAGCGGGTGGAGGCAACGGAAATCCGGCCGCGGGAAGCGCCACGCCGAACTTTGCCCAGATCGGCCATGGCGGTCACGAGATCGGCGGCGTCTCCACCACCCAAAGCGGCATGATCACCGTGCTCGCCAATGCCCTCGACCTGAGCGCGGGCGTCTCGAACGAAGCTTTCGCCCAGATCGGTCACGGCGGCTTCGAGGATGACAACACCGCCGATGGCGCCCTTTCCGGGAATATTTTCATCAATATCGATCCTCTCGCGGGCGGAGCGGTGGTTGGTGGTCTCGGCAACCTGAGCCTGACGGCTGGCGCCGGAAACGACCGCTACGCGCAGATCGGTCACGGCGGCACCGGCAGGACCGCCGATGCTTCCGGCAACATCACCCTGGGTCGCTTCGCCGATGTGAGCCTGACCTCGGGCGGCACCCGCGCCTACACCCAGATTGGTCATGGCGGAGCCACCGCCGGCTCAACGACTCCCGGCACCAAAACCGGTGATGTCCAATTGCTGGCGTCCAACTCGGTCACCATGCGGGCCGGTGGAGGCTCCGATTCCTACACCCAGTTCGGTCATGGCGGTAACGAGAATCTCGGTGACGCCACTGGCAACGTGATCCTGCAGACTGCGGGAGCATTTGAACTGAGCGGAGGCACCAGCACGGACGCCTACGCCCAGGTCGGACATGGGGGCCATGTCTCCAACGGCAATTTCGGCACCGCCGGCAACATCATCGGCCTGGTGGCGGATTCGCTGGACTTCAACGGCGGCACCGGCGGCAGCGGCGGCGGTTACGCCCAGCTCGGCCACGGGGGGCACCTCACGGATGGCGTCTTCACCGCCGACATCCTCGTGAACCTCGATCTCGCCCAGTTGCCGAATTTCGTGCCGGTGGCCGGCACCGGCGCCCTCACCATGGACGCCGGAAACAGCGACAACGCCTACACGCAGATCGGACACGGCGGTGCCAACACCGGCGGTGAAGCGAATGCCAAGTCCGGCGACATCATCGTCGGCCAGGTGGCCTCGGTGACCATGAACGCCGGGCAGGCGGGTGCCGACTCCTTCGCCCAGATCGGCCACGGTGGCGATGACAACGACGGCGACATCACCGGCTCAATCGGGGTGATCTCGACGGGGCCGGTGTCCCTCTCCGGTGGCGCGGGCAGCGATGCCTACGCTCAGATCGGGATGGGTGGCCATGATGTCCTCGGCAACCTTGGCGAGGCCGGCGACATCCTCGCCGTCATCGGCAGTGGAATCGACCTGAATGGCGGTTCCGGGGATCGCACCTACGCCCAGATCGGCTACGGCGGTCACAATGCCGACGGCATCCTCATTGCCGAGACCTTCATCAACTTCGAGCCGCTTTCCGGCACGGTGCTTGGTGGTGGCGATATCACCCTTGATGGGGGAAGCGGTGCCGATGCCTCGGCTCGCATCGGGCACGGTGGCAACGACTCCACCGGAAGCAAGGCCGGGCGCATCTTCTTCGGGGCCGCGGGTGATGTGTCGCTCGACGGCGGCGCCGGTAGTGAGTCGATCGTCCAGATTGGCCACGGTGGAGACAACGCCGCGGGCGACGCCACCGGAGACATCACCATCCCGGGCACCGGGGCGGCCAACGTCACGGGAGGCTCCGGCCTCCAATCGGTGGCGCAGATCGGCCATGGCGGCCACACCGCCACGGGCGTTCAGAACGGTTCCATCACCGTCACCGCCACCGGCGGCGGGTTTGAGATCGCGGCGGGTTCCACCAACCAGGAAGCCTACGCGGTCGTCGGCCATGGCGGTCAAAGCTCCGGTGGCAACAAGGGCGACGCCGATGATGTCATCAGCATCACCGCCCGCGACGACATCAACCTCGTCAGCCAGGGCATCAACAACGCCTACACCCAGATCGGTAACGGCGGTCTCGCGACCAACGGCACCCACCAGGCCGACATCTCGGTCATCTCTCTCGCGGGTGGCGTCAGCCTGACCGGTGGCGCCGAGAATGGCGCGAACGATGACGATGGCTACTCTCAGATCGGTCATGGTGGTGCCCAGCAGTCCTCCACCACCCGCGGTGACATCACCGTTTCCGCCGTCAACGGGGCGGTTGATCTCCAGGCCGGTGGTGGTCAGGCTGGTGGCGGTTCCAATACCCCGAACTACGTCCAGATCGGTCACGGCGGTCATGACAACAACGGCACCCACGGTGTCGCGACGGATCGCATCCTCGTCGATGCCGCCTCGGTCAGCCTCACCGGTGGCGACGGCGCGGGTGAAGCCTATGCCCAGATCGGGAACGGCGGGTTCAGCGACTCCAGCGGCAACAACGCCGCCGACATCCTGGTCCGCGCCATCAGTGGTGGCATCATTGGCACGGCCGGGACCACCGCCGATTCCTACGTTCAGATCGGTCACGGCGGCGTCAGCAGCCCCGGTAATCATTCGGGAGATATCAGCCTGAGCGCCACCGGTCCCATCAGCTTCACGGCCGGCGCGGCGGATCGCGCCTTCGCCCAGGTTGGCAACGGGGGCGTCAACGCCGTCGGCACCCACAGTGGCGATGTCGGGGTGGCTTCACTCACCGATGACATTCGCTTCATCGCGGGAGCCGGCGCGGCCAGCTACGCCCAGTTGGGTAATGGCGGCAACGGCGCGAGCGGCGGGCACACCGGCAATGTGGTGGCCCGTGCCGGGGGAGACCTGGAATTTTCCGCCGGCAACGGCGTGGGTGCCTTCGCCCAACTCGGCAACGGCGGGGTTGGCGTGATCGGCAGCCAGACCGGCACCATCACGGCGGCTTCGGGTCAGACGACCGACGCCACCGATATCGGCGACTTCGACGGAGACACGGTGCCCGACACCATCAGTGGATTCGCCGACACCAGCGCCACCGGCATCACCATCCGCGGAGGCAACGGTTCCGATACCTATGCCCAGTTCGGTAATGGCGGCGCGGGAGTCACTGGCCCCCACACCGGCGCCATCACCGTTGACGCCACCCGCGATATCAACATGGTTTCGGGATTGGGTGATCGTTCCTACGTCCAGATCGGTAACGGTGGCCAGAATGCCGACGGCAATCACGACGGCGCGGTGACCCTGACCTCCACCGGTGGCGGCTTGACCCTGAACGCCGCCAACGGTGGCATTTCCGCCTACGCCCAGGTGGGAACCGGCGGTGACGATGCCGATGGCAACCTCACGGGCGCGGTCATGGCGAATCTGGCCGGTCCCGTGACCATGACCAGCGGAGCCAACACCAACGCCTACACCCAGATCGGTCTGGGCGGTTATGAAGTTGACGGCACCCTGACCGGCGGCACCTCGGTGATGACCTCGGCAGGCGCGATTACCATGACGGCGGGCAACGCCAACAACACCTATTCCCAGATTGGCGCGGGCGGTTCGGGCACGGATGGCGTCAAGACCGGTGACACCACGGTCTCGGGCGACAGCGTGGTCATGAATGGCGGTACTGGCGGCTTCAGCCACGTGCAGATCGGAGCCGGTGGTGGACTCACCAGCACCAGCGACTTCGCCGGAGGCGATGTGGTCGGCAATGTCTCGGTCAGCGCCAACAACGGCGGTGTGTCGGTGAACGCCGGCAGCGGCATCCAGAGCTATGCTCAGATCGGCAATGGCGGACTGGTCACCAACGGCACGCTGGACGGCACCACTTCCGTCATCGCCACCGGGCTCGTTTCACTGCAAGGCTCCAGCAACAGCAACAGCTACGCGCAGATCGGCGCCGGTGGAGCTGGCACCGACGGCACCCGCAGCAACGCGGGCGTGACGGTGCAGGGTTCCGCGGTCCAGATGGCCTCCGGCAGCGGCGCGGGAGCCTACACCCAGATTGGCGCGGGCGGGGGAGCCTCTGGCGCGGGTAACACCGCCACCGGCACCATCGAGGGCGACGTCACCGTCATCGCCACCAGCGGCGGCGTGGAACTCGCCAGCGGCTCCGGTTCCGGCGCTTTCAGCCAGATCGGCGCGGGTGGCAACGGCTACGGCACCTCCACCATCAACTCCGCCACCACCGTCAGCCAGGATGGAGTGCTGACCCTTGATGCCTCCGCCGGCGGGGACAACGCCTACACCCAGATCGGTGCGGGCGGCCGCAATGTGGATGCCGTGAAGACCGGCGCCACCACCGTTACCGGCGCCACTGACATGAACCTCATCGGTGGAGCCAACCTGAACACATACACCCAGGTGGGAGCGGGTGGACACGATGCCGATGGCGACACCAGCGGTGGAACCACCCTCGTCGGTACCGGATTGCTGAACGTCGTCGCCGGCGCCGGCACCGGAGCCTATGCCCAGGTGGGCGCGGGTGGCTACGACGCCGACGGCAACCACACCGGAGCCACCACCGTCAACGCGGGCGGCGCCGTGTCCATCGATGCGTCGACCGCCGCGACCAACAGCTACGCTCAAGTGGGCGTGGGCGGCTACGATGTCGATGGCGACCTCTCCGGCGGCACTTCGCTCCTGACCGGCGGCGCCATCACCATGACCAGCGGGGTCAACGTCAACAGCTACACCCAGATCGGCATGGGCGGCACCGACAGCATCGGCGACAAGAATGGCGACACCAACGTGGTCGGCGAGTCCTTCGCCGCCATGGCGGGCGCGGGTGACGGCGCCTACAGCCAGATTGGCAATGGCGGCACCCGCTCGGGCGGATTCCTTGATTCCGCCACCGGCGCGGTCAACCTCGTCGGCACCAATGGCGATGTCAGCCTGACCGGCGGCGCCGGCATCGGCAGCTACGTCCAGGTCGGCAACGGAGGACTCGACGGCACCGCCACCGACACCCGCGGCAGCATCTCCGTCATTGCCAATGGCGGCGGCAGCGTGGTGGTCGAGGCCGGGGACGGCAACGACAGCTATTCTCAGATTGGCCATGGCGGTAACGGCTACCTCGGAGTCAATCTCGGGGCGGCCGGGGAAACGGTTCAGGTGCTTTCCGCCAACGAAATCACTCTGCTGGGTTCCGATCTGGGCAACGACGCCCACGCGACCATCGGTCACGGAGGCCGCCTGGTCCGCACTGTCACCCAGACTGCCGACATCGTGGTTTCGGCTGGAACCGACCTGCTGATCGCCGCCGGCGACGCTGAAAACGGCACCGCCCAGATCGGTCACGGTGGATCCTCCGGCGATGGCGCCAAGAGTGGGGATATCTTTGTCAACGTGGGTAACGATGCGACCATCGCGCGTGGCACCGGGGTCAACGCCTACGCGAAAGTGGGCCACGGAGACCGCCTCTTCGACGGTAGCGGTTTCGGCCCCGGCTCCGGCGGTGGCACCGGCTCGGCCACCGGTGATCTCCAACTGTCGACTGGCGAAGACCTCACCCTCACCGGCGGCATGGTGGGACATGTCGACCCCTCCATCTTCGTGACCCAGGGCGCCGTGGGCGACACCTTCATCGCCATCAGCAGGAACGATCCCACCGCCACGGGCACCGGCATCATCACCACCGATGCCGATAGCGTCCTGTCCTCCGGTCCCGCCGATGAGCTCAGGCTCTACCTGCCGGGACGGGCCAACAACCAGATGGCTCTGGGCACCCAGCTGAACGGCTCGCCTTTCTGGGGTGTGCCGACCGAGCCTGCCACCCTGGGGCTTGACGAGTTCGCTCTGATCCAGCTGGATCCCGACGGCAACGATCTCGGGGCCGCTCCGCAACACGCCAATCTGGCCGACGCGGCGCCGACCTTCCCGCGTTGGGAGGAGAACTTCAACAACCGGACGCTCACCGCCGACACCGCCAACTACAGCAGTGGAGCGGGCAACTACAGCCTCTACTACGACACCGTCAGCGTGGTTGAACCCACCTCTGGCGGTGGCGGAGCCGCCGGAGGCGCGGCTGGTGGAGCCGCCGGGGGTGCTGCTGGTGGCGCGGCCGGAGGCGCCGCGGGTGGTGCCGCCGGAGGCGGAGAAGAGATCGTTGATCCCATCGAAACGGGCCCGAACGGTGAGATCGTCTTCGATGACGACGGGAATCCCGTTCCCTTCGACAATACAGGCGGACTGGATCCCATCGGCACCGCCACCGGCCCGAACGGGGAGATCCTGATCGTCTTTGGCACCTTCGTCGATCCCGAGGGACTCTTCCTCGAGCGCAACGGAGTGGTGGGAATCACCCCCGGAGTGCTGGGACCGCAGACGCCCTGGGTGCCTGTCGGCCCCTATGTGGAACTCATTCGTGATGACCGTCTCCTCGACGACGACCGCGAGCAGTTCGTTGAAAACGAATACAACAGCGGTCCCTTGCAGACCGTGTTCGAATTCGAATACAACGGCGCGATTCGCCCTGGCTTCAGCAGCTTCAACGTCTTCGGTGGCACCGGCGAGATCACCGGGTTCATCATCCCGACCGAGGATGATGACGAGGATCTGCGCCGTTACCTGGAGCGCCTCCAACTGGAGCGCGACGAGATCGGCTCCGGCCAGGCCGCGACCGAGCCCGACCCCGAAAACACGGTCGGTCAGGGTGCCGAGTGATCGGTCGCGCGATCACTTCCACAATAGGCCTTTTTTCCAGGCGGCGTCGATATCCCACACGGGGTTCGGCGCCGCCTTTTTTGTGATCGTGTATCCCTGGGGCGCGATGACGGACAATCGCGAGAAAAAGCAGGGTCACACTTGACCCGACTCCGGCAACAGTGAAGGAATAGGCATCCTCTTTATCCCCTAAACGCAAGCATATCAGATGACAGATCGGTGTCGGCCTCTATCTGGTCGGGCATGGTGAACTTCCTCTGATTTCCCGAAAACCCGTTGGCCAGCCGTAGGCATATGGCTGGGTCAATCTCTCGGGGCTTGTGATCCCGAAAAATGACATACCAGAATTCTTTTCTCGCGATTCGACGGTTCACCGCGTTTCAAAGTTTGGTCGCCGCCGTCTTGATGCCGGGACTGGCACTGATGGGGCCGGCGACTGTCCGTGCGAACCCCTCGGGAGGCGTGGTGGTGAATGGCGGGATTGAGATTGGAGAAAACCTGGGCGGCCACCTGCGAATTCTCCAATCGACTCAAAAAGGGATCATCAATTGGGAGGATTTTTCGATCAGTGCCGGAGAACTCACCGAATTCCTCCAACCGGGCCGGGACGCCTCGACTCTCAACCGGGTGGTTTCGGGGAATCCCAGCGCGATCCAGGGAGCGCTGAGAGCCAACGGGAAGCTGTTTGTCATCAATCCCAATGGCATCATGGTTGGCCCCGGCGGGAGCATTGACGTGGCGGGACTGGTGCTCTCGACGCTGGATGTCAGCGATGGCGACTATCTGACCGGGGGAGACATGATCTTCCGGGGAAGCAGTGGAGCGGGGGTGAAGAATTTCGGTAGGATCAACGCGATCGGTGGCGATGTTTTCCTGATGGGGAATACCGTGGAGAACACGGGCACCATCACCGCGAGCGGTACCGTGGGATTGGCCGCCGGGGAGGAAGTATTGATCACTGCCAATCCGGATGCCAACGGCGAGCGGGTGTTTGTGAAACCCGCCGGCGGGGTTGGCGCCGGCACCGGAATCAGCAACACGGGCGGCATCGAGGGGGCGGCGGTGGAACTGAAAGCCCACGGAAATCTCTACGCTCTGGCCATCAACAATCAGGGCTCCCTCCGCGCGACTGGCGCGAATCGTTCGGGCGGGGCCGTGTATCTGCGGGCTCCGGGTGGTCGGGTCGAGAACGGCGGGAACATTGAAGCCACGCTGCCTGACGGAGACGGCGGTCGCATCTTGATCGAAGGGGCGGTGGTCAATGCCGGAGGCGTGATCGACGCCAGCGCCACGACCCAACAGGGTCAGGGCGGTGAGATAACCCTGTTGGGTGGGGAGATATCGGTGACCGGGCGAGTGGCGGCGGACGGTGCCACCGGGGGGCGGGTGGTGATCGGGGACCGCGACACCGGCAGCGCCCGCATCGAAAACGGAGCCCGGGTGAGCGCCGACGGCGACTCGGATGGTGGCGGAAGTGTCATCGTCCAGGGAGCCGAAGTCGCGATCCTCGACGCCGACATTTCGGCGAATGGATTGGCCGGGGGTGGCGAGGTGAATGTCGGGGGCGGATTTCAGGGAGGCGACGCGGAGATCGCCAACGCGATCAACACCCGTGTGAGTGAGGCGGCGCGGATCAGCGCCGATGGTCTTGCCGACGGGAGCGGAGGAGGACAGGTGGTGATCTGGGCCGATGAACGCACGGATTTCGCGGGTCGAATCAGCGCGGAGGCGAGAGGCACGGGAGACGGCGGGTTCGTGGAGGTCTCCGGCAAGAAGGAACTGGTCTTTGGGGGGATGGTCTCCACCCTATCGGCGGGGGGCGGTCGCAACGGCACCCTGCTGCTCGATCCGTCGAATTTCAACGTCACCGCGGGCGGGGCACCCGGAACGGTGAATGGGATCGGGGACGTGACCCTGGAGACTCTGCTGGGAGCGAACCATGTGATCATCGCGACGGATGCCGGCGGGGTGGAGGAGGGCAATGTGACGGTCGAGTCGGGCGCGGAGGTGACCTGGAACAATGCGAACGCTTTGACGGTGCTGGCCCACGGGGACATTCTGCTCGACGCCAGCGTGCAAAACGGGGGCACGGGCGGAGTCCACCTGGTCGCCGGATGGAATGGTTCCGCCAACGCGCCAGGATCGTCGGGGGCGAGTGTGCCGGGATCGGTGATCACCGCCGCCGACTTCACCCCCGCGGAATACGGAATCGCCGATGGACGCGTGGTCATCGGTGACGGCTCCCAGGGGAACGCGATCCGCGTGGGATCCCGGGGAGGATCAACGACGGTGGCGGCGGACGGACTTTCTCTCAACGGGAGCGCCGCGACGGCCTCGGCGGCCGCCCAGTTGGGCTATTTTGTCGATGGCGGCGGCCCAGTTACGGGGGGGGTGGATCTTTATCTCAAAGACGGTGGACTTTCGTTGAACGCGGGGACCGCGGGCTCCTACGCGCAGATCGGTCACGGCGGCATGGGCGCCACCAACGGGGCCACGATCGACGCGCCGATCACGATCACCTTCACCACGCCGGGAGCAGTGAATGTCCTCGGTGGTTCCGACCTCGACGCCTATGCCCAGATCGGGCACGGAGGCCGCGCCTACGCGTCCAATGGTCTCGGGGGCAACATTGACATCATCGGCGCGGGAGCGTCGCTGGTGTCGGGCGGTTCCTCCGGAGGGGCCTATGCGCAGATCGGCCATGGCGGGCGGAGCGCGTCGGACGGGACGGGGGTTTTCAGCGGCGACATCTCTTTTGCCACGGTGAACGGCGCCGATCTGACGGTGCGGGGAACCCAGGCGGCGGGGGCTTTGGCCGACGGACGTTGGGCCTATGGGCAGATCGGACATGGCGGGGCATCGGCAAGGGGCGATGCCATTGGCGGCATCGATCTTTCCCTCGCGGGCGGTCTCACGGTGCTGGGCGGGCGTCTCATCGATGCCGTCACCAGCCGGGCGCAAAACTACGCCCAGGTCGGTCACGGGGGATGGGACGGGGATGGCGCCCACAGCGGGGACATCAGCCTGAATGTGAGTGGCGGGGATGTGGAGATTCGCGCGGGACTGAGTCGGGAGAGTTATGCCCAGGTGGGGCACGGCGGGCGGAATGAGAATGTGGGAGGCAATTCCGGAGCGATCGATGTCGATATCACCTCGGGTAGCCTGAACCTGATTGGCGGCAACGGCGGCGGCGGCGGTGAGTTCGCCTACGCCCAGTTGGGGCATGGCGGGGGTTCCGCGACGGGTTCCCACAGCGGGGACATCACGGTGGATGCGTCGAATCAGGTGACCCTGTTGCAGGGGGTCAGAGACGGCGCCTACAAGTTGATCGGTCACGGCGGCCACAGTGCCAGCGGATCGCACAGCGGAAGCATTCATGTGAACGCGGTGAACGATATTCGCCTGGTGGGAGGAAGCAATGACATTGATTTCGCCCAGATCGGACATGGTGGTTACGCCAGTTCGGGAAGTATGAGCGCCCCGGTGATCGAGGTGATTTCGAGTCAGGGCGCGATCGAGTTGACTGGTGGCAATCTGGGGTCGAGCAGCAATGACGGTCGGTTCGCCTACGCGCAGATAGGTCTGGGCGGTCACCAGAGTGACGGCGATCACAGTGCCGCGATCACTGTCCAGGCGCAGGATGGGATCACGATTCGGGGAGGCAGCCGCGATCACAATTACGCGTTGATCGGGAATGGTGGCGATCTTTCCGACGGAACCAAGACGGGGGACATCTCAGTGACGACCGCGTCCGGCAATATCCTACTCGCGGCGGCGGCGAATCACGAGCTTTCCGGTGCGCAGATCGGGCATGGCGGGTTCCGCGCCCTCGGTGCCGCCAGTGGGGAAATCGATGTGATGACGGGAGCGGGATCGCTCACGCTCCGCAATGGCGGGGGAGACGACAACGATCCCTCTCCGACCTTCACCACCGGTGAATTCAGTTACAGCTACGCGCAGATCGGGCATGGCGGAGCCCAGGGAGGCAATTTCAATCGCAGTGGTGATATTTCCATCCAGGTGACCGGGGACGTTTCGTTGAACTCGGGTTTTGGTCCCGGGGTGCGGGCTTACACGCAGGTGGGACATGGCGGCTACGATGCCGCGGGTGATTTTTCGGGCACCATCGATTTGGAGAGCAGCGGGGGAGGCATCGCTCTGATCTCGGGCGCCAACGAGGGCCAGTTTGCGAAAGTAGGCCACGGAGGGGTCGACTCAGCGGGTGAAATGGAGGGAGCCATCACCCTGACCGCCGGTGGCGGTGGCGTGTCGGCGGTCGCGGGAGCGGGTGACAACACCCTGGCTCAGATCGGTCACGGGGGAATTCACGCGGCGGGTGAAAAGACGGGAGACATCACCATTGATGCCCTGGCGGGAGGCATTGAACTTTCCGGGGGTTCGGGCGCTCTCGCCTTGGGCCAGATCGGGCATGGAGGATATCACGGGGCGGGTAGCGTGACCGGGGCGGTGAGCCTGACCGCGACCGGTGATATCGATGTGCTGGCGGGGGCGGGACAGTCGGCCTACGCGCTGGTGGGGCATGGCGGTCTGTATGCCACCGGACTTCACGATGGCGACATCGAGGTGAACACCGATGGAGCGGTCACCATTGCCGGGGGAGGCACTCCGGGCGATGGCGTGGAGGGAACCGACAACTTCGGGCAGATCGGGCATTCGCTTCAGGGTGCCACCGCCGGTTTTGGACAGTTTGTCGAGATAAACGGTCAAGTGGTGATCGAGGCGGAGGGCTACACCACCAATCCCAGTGGACTGTGGGTGGTGGTGCCGACGTCCGCGGATCCGACGCCGGGGCCCGACCCATTTCTCAACGCGCGGGGCGATGTCTATCTGCAGTTGCCCGACGGGTCGGGTGCGGGGGGGGCTGCCGGTTCCGGGAAGGAAGTCACATATGAGGTTCAGATCGACACGGCCGGGACCTATCGCTTGTATCCCCGCTGGACCGGACATGATGGTGGTAGTGATTCGATGTTCATCGATGTGGTGGAACTGAAAGACGGCAATGGCGGCGTGGTGGCGGATTGGTATGAGTTTCAGGAAGGCGGGTTCAGCAATTTCAACAGTCCCGCCTGGTCAACGACGGGCGCATTTGAGGCTAACAACGCCACGGCCACCCCGCGGGTGGCGGCTTTGATCGATATTCCCGCGCCGGGCACCTACACCATCCGGGTGAATGCACGGGAGGACGGGTTCGGGCTCGACGCGATCGCTCTGCTGCCGGAGGCCGCCGCCGCGCCTACCGGGCTGGGACCGGCGCCGACCTATGCCCAGCGTTCCGGCGCCCTCGGAGCGGTGACGGTAAACGCCGGGGGCAATATCTCGGTCAACGGGGGCCTCAACTCGGGTTCGCATGGCGCCATCGGGCACGGGGGATCGCGGGTCGATAATTTCGCCGGGCGGGTGAGCTATGGGAGCGCCACCGACGCGGCTGATATCACGGTTCGCTCCACCGGTGGGGACGTTCTGCTTTCCGGCGGAGCCAACGTCGCCGACAGCGGACTGCCGACGGGTCGCTACGCGTCGATCGGGCATCACGGGAGTCAGTCGGATTTCGACGCCTATGGGGATGTGGAGGTCGAGGGGGGTAATTTCACCCTGACCGGAGGCACCAGCGACGGGAGTGGCGCCCGGATCGGCCACGGAGGCGACGGGGCCTCTCTGCTCAATCTCAACGACGCCGAAGGACCGGCAACCCTCAGTGGCGCGGTGAAGGTGATGGCGGCGGACTCGATCACCCTCCTCGGAGGGAGCGCCCATACCGGCGGCCTCACGGGCGGAGCGGCTCAGTTGGGCCATGGCGGTATCCGGGACAGCCTTACCCTGATGGAGATCGACGGCGAGATCTGCGTGGTGTCGGGCGAGGGCGTGATCCTGAACGCCGCCAATGGCGACGGAGTCGGGGGATACACCCAGATCGGTCACGGCGGGATCGATCTGGTCGGCTCCAAGAGCGGAAAGATCGCGGTGACCTCCGGCGCGACCGGCAGCGGCGGGGTCGCACTCACCGGAGGGAACGTGGCTGGCACCTATGCCCAGATCGGGCATGGCGGGATCGACAGTTCCGGGGACATGAGCGGCGACCTCAGCGTGGTGGCCGACAATGGCGGAGCGATCTCCCTCACCGGTGGTGCGGGCGCCGACAACTACGCCATGACCGGGCATGGTGACGGCGGCGGGGTGACGAGCACCGGCACCCGCCAGGGCGGGGTGAGATTGTTCGCGGATGGCGGGCTCAGCGCGTCCGATGGGGGAACCGCCAACACCAGTGTGTTTCATCAGACGAATGGGGGATTGGCGGCTGTCGATTACCTTGGAGGCAACGGGTTTCAGTTGCTGGCCAACGGAGCCAACAGCTTCAGCGATAGTTCCCTGAACGGGGTGAACACCATGGTGAACGGGAATTTCGGCAACGGTCCGGTTTCTTTCGCATTCGCCAATGACATCGATATTGCCATCGGTGCGGGTCAGGACTGGCTGGTGAACTCCTCGGACAATTTCCTGATGGCCACCGGCGGCAGCATCACGATGCTCAGTTCTTTTCAGAATGCGGGCGACGGCGCGGTCACTTTGGTGGCGGGCTGGGACGGAATCGATTCGCTATCGGGTGGTGAAGTCAGCTACAACGGGGGGGATTTCTGTGATCCGTCGATCTCTGCTCCCGACGGGGGAATAGATTTCAACAATTGCGACGCCTTCGGAAACAACGGCGCCCTGCTGGTCATCGGTGACAGTGCCCAGAATGCGGCGGTGCGACTGGGTAGCCGAGGCGGCGCGACCACTCTGGCCGGGAGAGGACTGACCATGGACGCCAGCACCACGACGGTCGACGCCTCCACCCAGGTGGGCTTTTTTGGAGACGGGAGCGGTCCGGCCAGCGGCGCGATCAGCCTGCATCTTCAGGGAGGGGGACTGGCGATGAACTCGGGAGTCGGTGGCGCCTTTACCCAGATCGGTCATGGGGGGCGGAATTCGGTCAATGGCAATGTCGATGCCGGGATTGCCATTTCCTTCTGTGATCCGGGCGATCTCACGATGACGGCCGGCACCGGAACTCACAGCTACAGCCAGATCGGTCACGGTGGCTTTGGCAAGACGGGTGACGGCCGCGGCAACCTGAGCATTCTCGGCGCGGGCGAAGTCATCGTCCTCGGTGGATCGGCCACCGACGCCTACGCCCAGATCGGCCACGGGGGCAATCTCGCGACTGGCAACCATGCCGGAGCCATCACGGTGGAAGCGGCGGGGAATGCGCTGTTTGATGCCACCGCCGGCGTGGCCGGGAATGCCTATGTTCAGCTTGGCCACGGCGGGGGAAATGCCGCAGGGAATTTCGGGGGAGCGATCCAGCTCGATGCCGGCCTGGATGGAAGCGGCGATATCCAGTTCCTCGCCGGAGGAGGCTCCGGTAACTACGCTCAGTTGGGCCACGGTGGCCTGAGTGGCGGCGGCACCATCAGCGGTGGCATCGCGGCCGAAACCAGCGGCGCCGTGCTCCTGCAAGGTGGCGGCGCCACCGACAGCTTTGCGCTGATTGGTCATGGCGGGGTGAATCGATCGGGCAATCTCGGCGCGACCGGCGAAGTCATCAGGGTGAATGCTCAGAACGGGGTTGGCGTGTTCGGCGGAGGTGGGACGCGATCTTTTGGCCAAATTGGTCATGGCGGGGTCGGCGGCGGCGGCACATATCGGGGCGATGTCTTTGTGAATGCGGACCCCGTCTCGGGCGCGACCACCGGCGGTGGCGCGGTGACGGTGCGAGGCGGCGGGGGTGGCAATGCCCACGCTCAGATCGGTCTGGGCGGCACGCTCAGTGCCACGCAGATTGGTTTCACCGCCGTCCATGGTGACAGCGTCGAAGTCCAAGTGGGCGCCGGGGGCACGGCTTCCGCCCGCATCGGGGCCGGCGGCGGAGTCAACAACACGGCGACGATCACCTCCGGAACCCGGGTGGTGGCGACGAATGGCAGCGTGATCGTCGATGCCCGCGATGGCGGTGGCAACGCCTATGCCCAGATAGGAGCCGGCGGACTCGGGGGCGTGGGCACGATCACCGGGATCACCGATGTCGACTCCAGTGTCTCCACGACGGTGGAGGCCACCGGAGCCGTGGAAGTGCTCGCGGGTGGCGGCAACAACGCCTCCGCCATGATCGGGGCCGGTGGCGCCGGGCGGGGCAGCAGCACCGCGAACGGAGCGAAGACCGACGCGGGAGTCAGCGTGATCGGTGATTCAGTCCGGGTGATCGGCGGCGCTGGCGGCGGGGCGTTCGCGAAGATCGGGTCCGGCGGCGGGCGCACGAGTGGCAACAATGCCTCAGTCGGGCCGGTGGACGGAGAGATCAGCGTGACCACGACGGGAGGGGATCTCGAAGTCGTCGGGGGTGGCTCCCGCGGCTTTGCCCAGATCGGCCATGGGGGGATCAATTTCAGCGGAGACATCGATGGTGGCATCGTACTGAGGGCGGCTGGGGGCTCCTCGCTGATATCTGGAAATCATGCGGACGGCTACGCGCTCGTCGGTCATGGTGGAGCCGACGCCGCCGGGAGTTTCACGGGAGATATCTGTTTTCACTCCTCTGACGGTCTCATGCTTCAGTCTTCGGGCAGTTCCTTCACCCAGATCGGTCATGGTGGACGCAATGCCACGGTGGGATCGCTCGCGGGCAATCTCACCGTGACCGCGCTCGGCGATGTGAGCCTGTCGGGTGGCGGCGCCACCAACACCTACGCCCAGATCGGCCATGGTGGGATCAATACCAGCGCCCCGATGTCTGGAGACATTTTCGTGGTGGCCGACAATGGCGGAAATTTTGATGTGAACGGCGGTGTCGGGACGAGCGCCTACGCCATGGTCGGACACGGGGATGGAGTGGGAGTCGCCGGCGATGAGGATAGCGGCACCTCCGGCGGAACTCGCGAGGGAGGCATCCAGTATTTTGTCGATGGCAATGCCACGGTCGCCAACGGCGCGGGCGGCAATGCCTACCTGCATCATCGCACCAACACCGATGGCGGGCTGAATCTGACCACACCGACCTACCTCGGAGGCAACGGCTATCAGTATGTGGTCAACGGAACCAACAGTGTGGTCGGCAACGCCTTGGAAGGATTCGATGCGATGGTGGGCGGGAACATCGGCATGGGCCACATCGTCGTGGCGACCAACAACCCGATCGATTACACCCACGACGGTCCCGATCTGTTTTTTGATCACGATTTCGATTTCATCATCATGACCGGGGGCAACATCAACCTGTTGTCCAGCTACCAGAACGCCGGGAACGGACGGGCCATTCTGGTGGCGGGTTGGGACGGGGTCACCGGCAGTCCGGGCTCGGTCAATCTCGACAATCTCTGCGCCCCGATCATCCAGCCGGGCACCATCGACTTCAATGACTGCGACTCTTTCGGCAACAATGGCGGCATGGTGACATTGGGCAGCGCCAGTCAGACTGCTCCGGTACTGTTCGCGTCTCGGCAGGGAATGACGGCGTTGGCGGGCCACGGGGTCGTCCTGAATGCGGGCAGCGCCACTTCCGGGGCCGCCACCCAGGTTGGTTTTTACGGCGACGCTAGTGGCGCGATCACCGGCGAGATCCTCATTCGGGGCAAAGCGGGCGGTCTGACGATGAATTCCGGCGCCACCAACGCCTATACCCAGATCGGGCACGGGGGAAGAGGATCGGTCGGGGCCACCATCGACGCTCCATTGACGATCAGCTTTTGTGAACCGGGAGACGTCACCCTGAACGCGGGCACCGGTACCGATGCCTACGCCCAGATCGGCCACGGTGGCCGGGGCGTCACCGGCACGCGCGCGGGTGACATCCTGATCTCCGGAATCGGCGGAGGCCAGGCTGGTGCCATGATCCTGAACGGAGGCTCCGGCACCCACAGCTATGCCCAGATCGGTCACGGGGGACTCGCCACCAGCGGTGGCAGTGGGGCAACCAGAGGCAGCATCCGAATCGATTCCAACGCCGCGGTGGAGATCACCGGGGGCTCGGGCCAGGATGCCTACAGTCAGATCGGTCATGGCGGGCACGACAACAACGGCTCGCATGGAGCGGTGGGAGACCAGATCGTGATCATCGCGGATGAGGGATTTTCCCTGATTGGTGGGGACACATCGGGAACCCAGTTCGGCGCCTATGCCCAGATTGGAAACGGGGGCTACGATGCGGACGGGGTCTTACGAGGCGATATTTTTCTGAACTTCGATCCCCTCAGCAACACCGCGGCGGGTGGGGGAGATATTATCCTGTTGGGCAGCGCCAAGACCGCCGCTGACAACAACTTCGGCACGGTGGCCATGATCGGTCACGGGGGCCGCAATCAGACGGGAGCCAAGTTCGGGGACATCGTCATCGGGGCGGCCGACAACCTCACCATGACCGGGGGTCAGGCGATCAGCTTTGCTCAGATAGGGCACGGGGGCAATGACAGCAGCACCGGCGCCAACGGGGATGTGGTGGGATCGATCCTCATCGATGCCAGCGGCGATGTGGCCATCTCGGGCGGCGACGGGAACGACGCCTACAGCCAGATCGGCCACGGTGGCTACCGGAACAGCGGGGGAACTGAGGGTGAGATCGAACTGCGAGTCGGCGGAAATCTGGAGCTCTCTGGAGGAGCGGGCACGCGCGCCTATGGTCAGATCGGCTCGGGCGGGGCGGAGTCGGGCAATTCCGGCACCGGCGTGCGTACGGGTGGCACCCTGATCGAGGTCGGCGGGACCGTGGACATCATTGGCGGCGCCGGCACCGATGCCTACGCTCACATTGGCCATGGCGGGCGCAACGCCGCCGCGGGTCTCGTCATCGATGGGGGAATCGAAGTGAATGCCGTCGGTGACGTGCGGGTGATCTCTGGTGGCGGCACCGGAAGCTACGCCCAGGTGGGGCAGGGCGGCTACATCGCCACCAATGGAGCGGGCACCTACAGCGGCGACACCATCCTGCGTTCCACCGGCGGAAGCATTGATCTGGATGCCCTGTCTGGCGGGGGCGGCTCCAACTCCCATGTGCAGATCGGCCACGGGGGGCTGGTCAAGGGAGATGGAACCATGAGCGGGGCGACGACCGTGGAAGCCGCGGGCGCCCTGGTGATGCGTGGCGGCGACAGCGGATCAAACCGTTATGCTCAGATCGGAATGGGCGGTGCCGGCGCCGATGGGGACAAGCTCGGGGCGGATGTCAGCGTGAACGCCGACTCCTTGCTCATGAAAGCGGGCTCCGGCTCGGCCGCCTATGTCCAAATTGGCGCCGGAGGCAGCGCATCCGGCGGCAACAATGTGGGGCTCGGGAATATCGAGGGGAATGTGAACGTGACCACCACCGGAGGAGGGATCACCCTCGAGGGGACTGGCGGCGGTTCGCGCAACTTCGCTCAGATCGGCTCGGGCGGTGGCAATGACAACAACGCGAACATTGGCGCGGGCAACTCGGTTGGCGGGAATATCAACGTGACTTCGGTCGGATCTCTCACGGTTGATGCCACCAACGCCTATTACGCGCAAATCGGCCACGGCGGGCGCAGGGTCGTGGCGGACTCTCTCGGAGGCGAGATCCGGGTGACCGCCGATGGCGATTTCGCCCTGCTCGGTGGCGCCGCGGACCGGCGCTACGCGCAGATTGGTCACGGGGGTAGCGACTCAAACTCGATCGTGGCCGACTCGGACATTCACGTGGACGTCACCGGAGGGATGACTCTGACCGGAGCCAGCACCCAGGCCTATTCCCAGATTGGCCACGGTGGTTACGATGCGATCACTTTCACGGTCGCGGACAGCTCCCTGTTCATCAATACCGCGCCGGGCAGCGGCGGCGGTGACATCGCGCTCACCGGTGGCACCGGGAGCAACTCGGCGGCCATGATCGGACATGGCGGTTCCCGGACCGACGCGAACCGTGGTTTGGGAGATATCAGCGCGTCGGGCGATATCACCATCGGCAACGCCGCGAATATCCTCATGAATGCCGGGAGCACCTCGAACGCCTTCGCCCAGATCGGTCATGGCGGCGAGGGCGCCGTGGGCACCCATGATGGCGCGGTGACCATTACCGCCACCGGCAGACTGCTCGTTCAGGCCGGGACCGGAGGGAATGCCGCCTCGGCTCAGGTGGGCCACGGCGGGGTCGACACGCTCACCGACATGTCGGGCGACCTCATTCTGGACTTCGGTGGTGACGTCGAACTCGGCGGAGGCTCCGCCAACCAGGCCTACGCCCAGATCGGCCATGGCGGTCGCAACAGCAGTGGCACGCGCGAGGGGGGCATCCTCCTCGACGCCACGGGCTCGGTGAGCCTCACCGGGGGCAGCAGCACCGACACCTACACTCAGATCGGCCACGGTGGCGACGCCAGTCAGGGCGATACCGGAGGTGATATTGTGGTGAACGCGGGCGGTTCCGTGGCGCTCAATGGCGGGAATGCCAGCTCGGACGCCTACGCCCAGATCGGGCACGGTGGTCACGGGAACGGCGGCACCCATGGCGCGAACGGGGAACGCATCGAAGTGAACGCCGCGACGGGGAGTGTCAGCCTGACCGCCGGAAATGCCACCGACACCTATGCCCAGATCGGTCATGCCGGGAATGCCGCCAGCGGCGCCGTCGTAGGCACCGACATCGTGGTGAATGCCTCTGACGCCATCAGTCTGCAGACCGGCGGCACCCAAGCCTATGCCCAGATCGGTCACGGAGGTTTCAACACCATGAACCTCGAAGTCACGGATGCCGACATTTCCATCAACACCGCCGCGAACACTGGCGCGGGGGATCTCTCGCTGCTCGGCATCGCGGGAGTGAACGCCTACGCCCAGATCGGCCATGGGGGTTCCCGGACCGATGGCAATGCCAACTTTGTCGTGAAAAGCGGTGACATCACCGTGGGACAAGCCGCCGACATCACCCTCGCGAGCGGCACCGAGACCGACAATTACACCCAGATCGGCCACGGGGGCGAGGGTGGCAACAGCCTGGGAACACTGGCGGATTTCTCCGGGAAGATATCCCTCAACGCTTCCGGGGATGTGAGTCTCGCGGGAGGTTCGGGGGTGGATGCCTACGCGCAGATCGGCCATGGAGGTGACAATGCCGTCTCCAACACCAGAGGCAGTATCGACCTCATCGCCGGTGGGGCCGTGTCGCTCGCCGGTGGAGCCGGAAATCTGGACGCCTACGCGCAGATTGGTCACGGGGGGCATGGCAACGACGCTGTTCACGGGGCGGCGGACGAGCACATCGCCGTCACCGGCCGGACCGGGGGTGTTTCGCTCCTGGGTGGAGCCACGACGGACAACTACGCGCAGATCGGGCATGGCGGAAATGGCACCACGAGTACTCTGGGGGGGGATATTTTCGTGAACATCGATCCCGCGACGCTGTTGCCCACGACAATTTCGGGGGATGTCTCTCTGGAGGGGGGCGCGACCCGCGCCTACGCGCAGATCGGTCATGGCGGATACGCCGGCGCCGGACAGATTACCGGTCTGGTGGCGGCGTTTGCCGGCGGGCGGGCATCCCTCACTGGCGGAGCCTCAGCCGATGCCTACGCGCAGATCGGGCACGGGGGGCGGAGTTACCAGGGAGATCTGGGGGACGACAATGATGGCATCGTGGTCGCGGCTCAGAGCGGGGTGATCCTGGAAGCGGGCGCGGGAGACCGGGCCTACACACAGATCGGGAACGGGGGGCACGAGGCGGCGGGAGATCTCCAGGCGGGTGTCTTCGTGAATTTCGATCCGATCAACGGCATTGACATCGGAGGCGGGCCGATCTCGCTGAGCGGCGGCGGGTTGGAAGCCTACGCCCAGATTGGTCACGGCGGGTATGCCGTCGACGGGACAAAGGCCGGGGACGTGGTGGTCACCGGCACGGGTGATGCCGACCTTGTCGGCGGCGATGCCGTTCACGCCTATGTCCAGATCGGTCACGGTGGTGTTGATACTGTCGGAAACACGGTTGGCGACATCACCCTCGCGGTCGGGGGCCATCTCGATCTGCTCGGGGGAGGTGGCGAGGGAGCATTCTCCCATATTGGCCATGGCGGCGACCGCACCCGTGGGGGACTCTCGGGAGATTTGACGGTCAGCACCGGAGACGGGGTGACGTTCACGGGTGGTACCGCGTCGGGCGCCCACGCGCAGTTGGGGCATGGAGGGCGCGAGCATCGGGGCTTTGGTGTGGGAGGCATCACCGTGGCCGCCACGACTGGCGATATCTCCCTCGCGGGCGGTGATGTCGGAGGCTATGCCCTGCTGGGACATGGTGGCGAATCGATCATCGGATATGCGATGGAGGGTGATGTGTCGGCGACCGCGGAGGGCGGCAGTGTGCTGCTGACGGGTGGGGGCGACGATGCCTTCGCCCAGATCGGCCATGGTGGCCGGAGTGTGGGAGGTCCCAAACGGGGACGAGTGGAAGTCGCCGCCTCCGATAATGTGAGCCTCATGGCCGGTGCCGGTAGCGAGGCTTACGCGCAGATTGGTTTGGGCGGCAGCGATTCGGATGGCGCGGAATTGGGCGGCGTGGACGACGCCACCGTGGTCGTGGCCGGGGGAGACGTGACCCTGCGGGCCTCCGACTCAGGCCAGGCCGCTTCCGCGATGATCGGACACGGCGGGGTTTCCACGGGAGCTTTGAGCAATCAAGGCGCGGTACTCGTGGAGGCTGGCGGCGATGTCGGCATCACCGGAGGAGCGGCGAATTTCGCGATGGCCCAGATTGGGAACGGTGGATTGGGTGCCGGGGGAACCATTCGGGGCAATGTCCTCGTTCAGGCGGAGAATGTCGCGGTGAGTCGGGGCACGGGTCTCCATGCCTACGGAAAAATTGGGAATGGCGACCACTATCTCGACAGTCCGGTGGGACAGGTCGGCGACTCTGGATCCGTGGGCGGGGATATCCAGGTGCTGGCCAGACGGGACATCACCCTGCAAGGGGGCATGATCGGCGGACTCGATCCGACGCTCGAACATCGATCAGCGACTGCGGCCGGAGACACCTTCCTCGCGGTGAGCCGGAATGATCCCACCGCGACCGGCACCGGAAACCTGATCGGAGACACCGACTCCGTGTTGGCGGCAGGTCTTGGGGGCGAACTCCGGCTGTATCTGCCAACCAGGGCCAACAATCAACTCGCCTCCGGGGTGAACCTCAACGGCACCGACTATCCCGGCGCCAATGTGGACCCGATGAACCAGCAGATCGACGAATGGGTCATTCATCAGATCGATGAAAACGGCGTCGAAGTGCTGACGCCCGACGAACACCGCAATCTTATCAATGGGGAGCTGAATTTCATCGCCGGCATTGTCAGTCCGGAGACCGCCAACTACAGCGATGTGCTGGGAGACTACAGCCTTTACTACGACACCATCACCGTGGTCGAAGCGGGGCCTCCGGTGATTCCAGTGGACCCCGGTGACGGTGGCGCGGGTGGTGGATCGGCGGGAGGCGGCGGCGATACCGGAGGTGGCGCATTGCCCGGACCGGGAGGCGGGGAAGAGTCGGCGCCGGAGGTGGTGATTGTCACCGGACCGGACGGCACCCGACAAGTCATCGAACTGACGTTGAATCCCGACGGTTCCCTGCCCATGTTCATCACGCTGCCGGATGGCACGGTCGGTTTCGCCCCGGGTCGACTTGGGACCGGCTCACCCTTCGTGCCGGTGGGCTTCGTGTTGGAAAGTCTCCTTGATGATCGTCTGCTCGATGACCAGCACGAGACTCTGGTAATTCATCGGGATCCCCGGCATCCGTGGGAAAATGGCGGGGATACCGATTTCACCATCGAATATCAGCCTTCCGGACTTCCCGGCTGGAGCAGTTTCAATGTCTTTGGCGACCCGCTGTCGACGGGGGCCGCGTTCACCCCGGTTTCCGCCGGATCGGATCTGAATCCCTCGCTCCGGGCCTACCTAGAAGGATTGGAAATTCAGTCCGCGGAGTTGCGGACCGGAGCCGAGTGACGGTGGCAAAGAAAAAACCGCCGGGTCGCCCCGGCGGTTTCTGATCGGTTTACTGAAACGAAAAGCGGTCGTTCAGGAATCACCTTTGGGCTTCTTGGCTCCGCCGGGCTTGCCACCTCCCTCACCGGGCTTGCGGACCGGCATCGCGGCGAGTTCTTCCTTGGTGATCGAGCCGTCGCCATCCTTGTCGATGCGGCCGAAGGCTTTGTCGATGGCGGCCTGGTCGCCGTTGGCGCGCTTGGCCATGGGGCCGGCGGCGAACTCGGTTTTCGAGATCTTGCCGTCGCTGTCCTTGTCGAGATTCTTCATCATCATCTCGGCGCGTTTGGCCGGGTCGGGGGCGCCACCGGCTTCCGGTTTTTTGCCGGGTTTGTCACCTTCGGCGGCGACGGCGAGGCCGGCCACGAGGACGAGTGAGAGGGTCAGAACTGTGGATTTCATCTGGATGGGGTTGTCTTGGTTTGAGTGTGAGATGGGGAGGGGACCAATGAGTCTCGGTCACTCCGCCATTATGCAAACCCCCGCTTACAACAGCGGTTGCGCGGCGAACAGAAAAAAATCGTCGGGGCGGTCGGCTTATTTTGCCCTCAGGGCCCGGTTCATGATCTCGTAGCCGCGGGTGATGAGCGATTTCTTGTCATCCAGCAGTCCGGCCGCGAGCAGGGCGTTGTCGAAAAGCTGAGCCGCCACGAGCTTCGCCAGTTCCGGATCCGATTCCCGTGCGGCGTCGAGCTGCTTCACCAGGTCGTGACGCGGATTGATCTCCAGCCTCACTTTGGCCGGGGGCGGCGCCTCCTCGGGATTCATCGCCTGCATCAGGCGGCGCATCTGCGCGCTCATGAACTCGTCGGGATTCAGCGCCACCGCCGGGCTGCCGACCAGACGGGCGCCGGTTTCCACCTTGTCGAGACGATCCTCGCCGATCTCCTCTCGCAGAAAGTCGCACAGCGGGGCGATCCGGTCTTCGGGCAGGGCCTCGCCCTCCTCGGGGGTGGCGGCTTCGCCCAGATCCAGATCGGCGCGGTCCGCCGCGACCAGTTTCTTTTCCCCGTATGTCTGGAGACTGCGGATGACGTAGTCGTCGATCGGTTCGGTGAGATAGAGCACCTCCAGCCCACGCGCCTTGAATGCCTCAAGATAGGGGCCGGCCTCGATCGCCGCCCGGCTGTCTCCGTGCAGGTAATAGATGCTGTCCTGATCCTCCCTGGCGCGGGTGAGATAGTCATCCAGCGAGGTGAGTTCGCCATCGTCCGCCATCGAGGAATCGAAGCGCAGCAGTTTCGCGATGCTGTCCTTGCTCTCGTGGTCGGTGGCGATGCCCTCCTTCAGGAAGCGGCTGAACTTCTGGTAGAATTCCGCATACTTCGCGCCATCGCTCTTGGCCTCGCCGTCGAGGAACTTGAGGAAGCGCTTCGTCACCACCCGGTTCAGTTTTCTGACCAGCGCGCTGTCCTGCATGGATTCCCGGCTGATATTCAACGGCAGGTCGGCGCTGTCGATCACGCCCCGGAGGAAGCGCAGCCACTCGGGCAAAAGGCCCTCGGGTTTGTCGTCGATGAGGACATTCTTGCAATAGAGAGACACCCCGGCCTCCATCTGGCCAAAGCCGAACAACTCCGTGTTTTCCTGGGGCACGAACAACAGGGCGTTGATCTCCAGCGGCGCGTCAGCGCTGAAGTGCATGCGGTAGCGCGGCTCGTCCCAGGCTTTGCCGATGAACTTGTAGAATTCGGTGTAGGCCTCCTCCGTGATGTCGCTCTTCGGCTTGCGCCAGAGCGCCTCGATCTTGTTGACCCGCTCGCCGTTGAGCAGGATGGGGAAGGGGACGAAGCTGGAGTAACTCTCGAGGATGCCCCGGATGCGGTGCTTGTCGGAGAACTCCTTCTGATCCTCGCGCAGATGGATCACGATGCGGCTGCCACGTTTCTGATCCGGGGCCTCGTCGATGTCGTAGCCGGTCTTGCCGTCGCTGCTCCAGACCAGATGCTCGGCGTCCGGCCGCCAGCTGTGGGTGTAGACCTTCACATCGTCCGCCACCATGAACGCGGAGTAGAAGCCCACCCCGAACTGACCGATGAGCGAGGATTCCTTTCTTCCGGATTCCGAGAGGGCCTGCATGAATTTTTTCGACCCGGAATGCGCGATGGTGCCGAGGTTTTCGATCAACTCATCGCGCGTCATGCCGATGCCCGTGTCGGCGATGGTCAGCGTGTTGGCGGTGTCGTCCGTGGTGAGGTGAATCTCCAGCGGCGTGTCGGACTCGTAGATCTCCTTTTCCGTTAGTTGCGTGTGGCGCAGCTTCTCGAGCGCGTCGGCGGCGTTCGACACCAGTTCGCGCACGAAGATCTCCTTATCCGTGTAGAGCGAGTGGATCACGATGTCCAGCAGTTGCTGGACTTCAGCTTGGAAGGGGTGGGAAGAGGCGTTTTCTGACATGATCCATTTCGCTTAGACCTGATCAGCGACTTGTCAAGGCGAGGGCGGCGCGAGTGGCGAGAGCCGTGATCGCGCACCACGTTGAGCCCCGCGGAATCGCGTAAGTTTTCCCGTCAGGCGTAAGATTCTCCCACCCGCGCGCCGTTGCCCCCCGAACCATGCGACCACCCATGGGAAACGAAGCTCTCCACATCGTGTCCGACCCAGAGGACTACGCCGAACAGATGGCCGCCCACCAGGCGCGTCTCGAAGGATTCATCCGCTCCCTCACCGGCGATGCCGACGCGGCGCGGGACATTCTCCAGGAGACCAACGTGGTGCTGCTGCGCAAATCCCGCCACTTTCAGGCGGGCACAAACTTCACCGCCTGGGCCTTTCGCATCGCCCGCTTCGAGGTCATGACATGGCGGCGCAAGATCGGCCGCAGCCGACTCACCTTTGACGACGAACTCGTCGACTCTATCGCCGAGACGGCGGAAAAACTGGACGATACCTATCTCAACCGGGTCGAGGCGCTCCGCGACTGTCTCCAGAAACTGCCCGAGCGCCAGCGCGACATGGTCCGTCGGCGCTATCTCGAGGAATGGTCCGTGGCGGAACTCGCGCGCGAGACCGGGGAAAACGCCAACGCCATTTCCCAACTGCTGTTTCGCGCGCGGCAGAATCTGCTCCGCTGTGTGGAGAAAACCCTCAGCCAAGTCTCCGCCTGAAATTTCCGATTCCCATGAAAAAGTCAGCCATCGATCAGGCCGTCTTGGAGGCCGACGACCGCCTCCACTTGCTCGCCCAGCGGGGCGCGGAGGGAGCGCTCACCCGCGCCGAGGCCGCCGAGCTGGCCGGTCATCTCCGCGACTCCGAGCCGGCGCGCGAACTCTACGCCGGCTATTGTCAGCTTCACGCCGCGCTGGATCGCGAGGGCGGGCTGCACGAGATCCTGGCCGACGCCCTGCGGCCCGGCAATGTGGTGTCCCTGCCTGGCGCGCGGACGGTGGTGACTGCGGAGACCTTTCCGCGCCGGACCTCGCCGCTCGTTCCCGTGGCCTGGGGCGCGGGCATCGCGGCGGCGGTGATGGTGCTGCTGGCGGTGGCGAAAAACGGAAAACCGGCCGGTGACGCATCTGACAGGGTTGAGTCCGCGACCCAACCCTCTTTGGTCGAGACCGTCGCGATGCCGGCGGAGACTCCCGTGGAGGACGATCAGACACCCGAGGAGCAGTATCAGACCAGCGCCGTGCTCGCCCAGGTCTCCGGCGGCTCCCAGTCCCGTCCGCCCACCACGCTGGTGTCGGCCGGAGTGAAGACGAGGATTTCTTTCAATCGCGACATCCGCCCGATTCTCTCCGACAACTGCTTTCACTGTCATGGTCCCGATGAGGAGGGGCGCAAGGCGGACCTGCGCCTGGATCTGCGCCAGACCGCGATCGCCAGTGAGACGAATGCCGGGGCGCCCATCGTGCCCGGCGCCCCGGACGCGAGCGAGTTCTTCGCCCGCATCTCCACCTCCGATCCGGACGACCTGATGCCGCCGCCGGATTCCCACAAGCGCCTGACTCCGGCGCAGGTAGGCCTTTTTCGCCAATGGATCCTCGAGGGCGCGGAATGGGAAGAACACTGGGCTTTCGTGGCCCCCGAAAAAGCCGCGCCACCCGCGGTCGGGGACGGCTGGGTGCGCAACGATATCGACCGTTTCGTGTTGGCGCGCCTCGGGGATGAGGGGTTGTCGCCGAGCGCTGAGGCGGATCGGCACACTCTCATACGCCGCGCGACGCTGGATCTGACCGGCTTGCCGCCGACGCCGGAGGAGATCGCGGCTTTTGTGAACGACGAGAGCGCCGAGGCCTACCCGCGTCTGCTCGACCGACTGCTCGCCTCCGAAGCCTACGGTGAGCATCGGGCCCGCTATTGGCTGGACGCCGCCCGCTACGGGGATACCCACGGGCTCCATCTGGACAACTACCGCGAGATCTGGCCCTACCGGGACTGGGTGATCCGGGCCTACAATCGGAACCTGCCCTTCGATCAGTTCACCATCGATCAGTTGGCGGGCGATCTGTTGCCCGACGCCACACAGGAGCAACGGGTGGCGACGGGATTCAACCGCTGCAACGTCACGACTGCCGAGGGCGGCGCCATCGCCGAGGAGTTTCTGTCGCGCTACGCCATTGATCGGGTGGCGACCACGGCCACGGTCTGGATGGGACTGACGGCGGGTTGCGCGCAGTGTCACAATCACAAGTACGATCCCATCAGCCAGCGGGAGTTCTACGAGTTGCTGGCCTATTTCAACAACACCACCCAGCCGGGGTTGGATGGCAATGCCAAGGATTCCGCCCCGGTGATCCGGGTCTTCGCCAACGAGGAGGATCGGGATCGGCTCGATACCTTGCGCGCGGAGCTGGCCAAGATCGAGAACGAGCGGGTGAAACCGGCCCGGAAAACGGCGGAGGCAGCTTTCCAGCAATGGCTCGCGCGACCGGACGCGGCGAAGGATTTCGAGGGACTGAGCCTGTTTGGCGCCCAGTTGGCGGAACCGGGTCGAGCGGAGGCGGCGGCGCCCGCGGATCTCGGGGCGGCGGGTCGCTTTGAAAAAGACAGGCCTTTCACCATCGTGTTTCGCTATCAGGCGCCGGCCGAGGAGGGGCGCAGCGTGTTGCTGCGGAAAACCGACGACGCGCGCGAATACCGCGGCTGGCGCGTGGTGCTGGAGGATCAGGCGATCAATCTGGAGCTGATCGAGAGCTGGCCGAATCGCACGCTGCGCATCGGCATCACCCGGCGGGTCAAAGCGGGAAGCCAGGGGCATTTCGCCTTTTCCTACGATGGCTCCGGCGGGTCGGAGGGGATCGCGCTGTTCATGAACGGCCAGCGGCAGTCGAGTCGTTTCGTCAAGGAGTGGTTCGACACCCTGGAGGACGATTTCCTCACCGACGCGCCGCTGCTGGTCGGCGGGATGACAGCGGAGAGCGGATTGACGCCGAAAGTGGAGGAGGTGCAGCTTTTCGACCGTCGATTGACCGAAGCGGAGATCAAACTACTGAATGATCGCTCGCGACTGCGTGGCCTGGCGGCCAAGCCCGCCGACAAGCGCGATGCGAAGGAGATCGGCGAACTCCGCGAAGCCTGGCTGACGCTGGCGAGCGGGGAATACCGCGCCGCGCTGTTGGCGAAGAGCGAGATCGAGACGGCGATCAGCGTGATCGAGTCGCGCACGCCAGTGACCCTGGTGATGGAGGAGAAAGCCGACGCCAAGCCCATGGCCCATGTGCTGGAGCGCGGCGAGTATGACCAACTCCGCGACGAAGTGGGAGTGGGGGTGCCGGATTTCCTCCCCCCGCTGCCGGAGGGCGCGCCGGAGAACCGGCTCGGACTGGCCCGCTGGCTGGTGAGCCGGGAGAATCCGCTGACGGCACGGGTGATCGTGAACCGGGCCTGGCAGGAGCTTTTCGGCACCGGGTTGGTGAAGACCTCGGAGGACTTCGGCACCCAGGGAGAGCCGCCGAGTCATCCGGAGCTGTTGGATTGGCTGGCGATCCGTTTTTCGGAAGGCGGCTGGGATCTGAAAGCCCTTTATCGCGAGATCATGCTGTCGGCGACCTACCGCCAATCGGCGAGGGTGACGCCCGAACTGCGCCAAAGAGATCCGGAGAATCGCCTGCTGGCGCGCGGCCCGAGATTCCGCCTCGACGCGGAAGTCCTGCGCGATCAGGCGCTGGCGGCGGCCGGTCTGCTGGACCCGAGCATCGGCGGCGAGAGCGTGCGTCCCTGGCAGCCCGGCGGCATCTGGGAGGCGGTGGGTTACACCAACAGCAACACCCAGACCTTTTACCAGGATTTCGGCAGGACGGCGGAGCATCGTCGCTCGCTTTACACTTTCTGGAAACGGACCGCGCCCCCGCCGAATCTGGCGGTGTTCGACGCGCCGAATCGCGAGAGCTGCACCGTGCGCCGCGAGCGCACCAACACGCCCCTCCAGGCGCTGGTGTTGATGAACGATCCCCAGTTTCTCCGTGCCACCCGGCATGTGGCCTGGCGCGCGCTCAATGCCCACGAGAATATCGACGGGCGCATCGATTTCCTTGCCACCCTGCTCACCGGCAGGCCCATGGATGAGGACGAGAAGCGGGTGCTCAAGGCGTCGTTGATCAAATTCCAGAACGCCTGGGGCAGCGACGAGCCGGGAGCGCGGGCTTTTCTGGCCGACAGTGTCAACGAGCGCTTCTCCCTCGCCGAATCGGAGGAGCCTGTGGAGCTGGCGGCGTGGACCATGGTCGCCAGCCAGATCCTGAATCTCGACGAATCCATTTCCAAACCCTGACATCGACCGCTTTCCCGTCATGGACACGCTCAAGGACTACATCACCCTCGAAACGCGCCGCCAATTTTTTGGCCGATCCGCGCGGGGACTCGGCATGGCCGCCCTGGGATCGCTGATGGGCTACGCGCGCCCCGAGACGCTGGCCGCCGCCGCTCCGACCGGGAGCGCCACACAACATTTCCGCCCCGGAGCCAAGCGCGCCATCTACCTGTTCATGTCGGGCGCCCCGTCCCAGTTGGACTTGTTCGACTACAAGCCGGCGATGCGGGAGTGGTATGACAAAGACCTGCCGGACTCCATCCGCATGGGCCAGCGTCTCACCACCATGACATCGGGGCAGAAGCGCTTTCCTATCGCCCCGTCGATCTACGAGTTCCAGCAGCACGGCCAGAGCGGCGCCTGGGTCAGTGAACTGCTGCCCCACACCGCGAGCATGGTCGATGATCTCGCCATCGTGAAAACCCTGTGGACGGAGGCCATCAATCATGACCCGGCCATTACCTACATCCAGACCGGCAGCCAGATTCCCGGACGGCCGAGCCTCGGAGCCTGGCTCAGCTACGGGCTGGGCAGCGAGAATGAGAATTTGCCCGCCTTTGTGGTGCTGAACTCGACTTGGTCGGCGAAACGCGACGCCCAGGCCCTGTTTTCCCGGCTCTGGGGCAGCGGCTTCCTGCCGACGAAACACCAGGGCGTGGCGCTGCGATCCCAGGGAGATCCGGTGCTGTATCTGTCGAATCCCGACGGCGTCAGCCCCGACATCCGCCGGGCGATGCTCGACGGGGTGAACCAGCTCAACCGGAAACACTACGAGGAGATCGGCGATCCCGAGACCCACGCCCGGATCACCCAGTATGAGATGGCCTTTCGCATGCAGACCTCGGTGCCTGAGCTGACCGATCTCTCGACCGAGCCCGACTACATTTTCGATATGTATGGGCCTGACGCGCGGAAACCCGGCACCTTTGCCTACCACTGTCTGCTGGCCCGGCGGATGGCGGAGCGGGGGGTGAGGCTGACGCAGATATTCCATCGTGGCTGGGATCAGCACGGCAATCTCACGGGCGATCTGCCGCTCCAGTGCGGCGATGTCGACCGTCCCAGCTGGGCCCTGGTGCAGGATCTGAAGATGCGGGGCCTACTGGACGATACCCTCGTGGTCTGGGGCGGGGAATTCGGCCGCACCGTCTATTGCCAGGGTGGTCTCAGCCAGACCAACTACGGGCGCGATCATCACCCGCGCTGTTTCACCATGTGGATGGCGGGCGGCGGCATCAAAGGCGGCACCGTTTATGGCGAGACCGACGATTTCAGTTACAACATCGTCCGCGACCCCGTGCACATTCGCGACCTCAACGCCACCATCCTCCACCAGCTAGGCATCGACCACGAGCGCTTCACCGTGAAATTCCAGGGAGCCGACATGCGCCTCACCGGTGTCGAAGCCCACGCCCATGTGGTGAAGGGTATCCTCGGGTGAGATTTACGCTCCTCCCGTGGTGACAGCGCCCACGGCAGCCGCTTCAAGCCTGAGCCGGGATGGGCGCGTGACGCTGGAGAAACTCCTCGGCCAGATTCCGGTAAGCCACGGCTCCGGAACTGGTGGGGGCATACTCGATGATGCTCTGTCCGTAGCTGGGCGCCTCGCCGAGGCGGATGTTGCGCGGGATGATGGTGCGGTAGGTGACTTCCGGAAAAACCCGGCGCACATCGTTGATCACCAACGAGGAAAGGTTGGTGCGGGAATCCGCCATCGTCATGACGATGCCTTCTAGGACGACTTCGGGATTGGCGCCGGAATTTTTGATCTGTTCGTGGACGCCGACGATCTTGGCGAGTCCCTCCAGGCCGAAATATTCGCACTGGAGCGGGACGATGAGCTCGTCGGCCGCGGCGAGCGCGGAAGTCATGAGCACCCCGAGCGAGGGCGGGCAATCGAGAAAGAGGTAATCGGCGGCATCGGTGGATTTGAACTCCCGGAGGATGCGCCGCAGGCGGACGAGGTGATCGTCGGCGCGGGCGAGCTCGATCTCGCAACCGGCCAGCTCGAGGTCGGAGGGGATGAGGGAGAGGTTGGGATATTTGGTGGGGGTGACCAGATCGGCCACGCGTCCGCCGTTGATGAGCGCCTGGTAGATGCTGTCCTGTTCGCCGGGCACCAGGCCCAGAGCACTGGTGGCGTTGGCCTGGGGGTCGAGATCGAGTACGATGACCCGCACCCCGCGTTCGGCGAGGCAGGCACCGAGATTCACGGAGGTGGTGGTCTTTCCGACGCCGCCTTTCTGGTTGGCGATGGCGATGATATTCATGGCAAAGGGAACCGGCGAAGTCGCTGAACCGGAGTCAGACATTGCCAGAAAATCGGCTTGGGGAAAGTGAAATGCTCGCCGCAGGCGCGGGGCTTGCCGACGCTGGGGAATCACGGCAGTATCCGACCGCATGTGCACGGTGATGGAATCACTCTCCGCGTTGGTCCGGATCGACAGCGTCAACCCGGAATGGGGCGGGCCGGGCGAGGGACGCATCGCCGCCCACGTCGAGGCCTTTTTCGCGGAGTCCGGGGTGCCGGTGGCGCGGGAGGAGGTGCTGCCGGGGCGGCCTAATGTCATCGCGAGGCTGCCGGGTCGGGACGGCTCCCGGAGCGTGCTTTTGGAGGCCCATCTCGACACGGTGTCGGTGGCCGACATGACGATACCGTCCTTTGAGCCGGAATGCCGCGACGGACGACTCTACGGGCGCGGCGCCTGCGATGTGAAAGCGGGGCTGGCGGCCATGATGCACGCGGTGCGCGATCTATGGGTCGCTGGCGAGGCACCGCCATGTGATGTCATTTTCGCCGCGGTCATCGATGAGGAGCACCACTATCGCGGGGTGACCGCGCTGATCGAGACCCTGCGTCGATCCGGCGACCCGCTGCCGGTGGCGGCGATCGTGGCCGAGCCCACGGAACTGCGGCTGGTGCGGGCGAACAAAGGCGTGCTCCGCTTTCGTGTGCGGACGCGGGGCCGCTCGGCGCACAGTTCCAAGCCTCATCTCGGGAGCAACGCCATCGTGGCCATGGCGCCGGTCATAGAGGCGCTGGCGCGCGAGAATGATCGGCTGGAGCGGGCATTCGTTCACCCATTGCTGGGGCCCGCGACCCTGTCCATCGGCCTCATCGAGGGCGGCGCGCAGGTGAACTTTGTTCCCGAGCGCTGTGTCATCACGCTGGATCGGCGACTGTTGCCGGGTGAGAAGGGCGAGGAGGTGCTGGCGGGGCTGGACGCCCTGTTGGCGCCCTTGGAAGCGGAGGTGGAGCGCCCGGCGCAACTCGTGGACGAAGCCATGGAGACGCCCGCCGGGGCCTCCGTGGTGGCCACGGCATCCGCCGTGCTGGCCGGGATGGGGGAGATGGCCGACCCGGTGGGGGTGCCCTTTGGCTGCGACGTCACCAAGCTCTCCCGGGCGGGCATTCCCGGCATCATCTTCGGCCCCGGGTCCATCGACCAGGCCCACGGCGCGGTGGAATATGTCGAGACCAGCCAAGTGGAGAAGGCGCTGGACTTCTACCGCCGTTTTCTGATGGAGTTTGGGGGAAGATGAGACTTGCGCCTGGTGGAATTCTTTGTTTGTTCAAAAATGCACGATTCTGAGAAATCCATCAGGCGTCCGGTCGGGATCGATTTGTTCGCCGGAGCCGGAGGAATGAGTCTGGGCTTCGAGCAGGCGGGTTTCGATGTGAGGCTGGCGGTGGAGATAGATCCGGTGCACTGCGCGGTTCACGCGTTCAATTTTCCCGGTGGAGTGGTGGTTCCGGGATCGGTGTCGAAGCAAAAGGGGGAGGGATTGCGGTCGCTGTTGGCCGGGGAAAAAGTGGATGTGGTCTTTGGGGGGGCGCCTTGCCAGGGCTTTTCCATGATTGGCAAGCGGGTACTCGACGATCCCCGTAATTCGCTGGTTCTTGACTTCGTGCGTCTGGTTCACGAGGTGGGGGCGGATTATTTTGTGTTCGAGAATGTCAAAGGACTCACCGTGGGGCGGCATCGGCAGTTTCTCGACGAGTTGTTCGAGGCCTTTGATCGTGTCGGTTATCAGATCCGTAGCCCATGGCGGGTGCTGAACGCGGCTGACTATGGTGTCCCACAAAGTCGGGAACGGTTGATTTTATTGGGTGCCAGAAAGGGGCTGGCTCTACCACTGTATCCCGAGCCGACCCATCTTCGTCCCGGGGGCGGTGAATTTCCGGGGCTGAGTGGAGCGACTTGTCTGGAGGCTTTGGATGATTTGCCGGACGCGGACATTTTTGCCGAACTGGAAAATTCTGACGAGGTGTTTACCGACACGTGGGGCGAGCCGACGGGATTCGCGCGGGAAATGCGGTGTCTGGATACGGAATCCTGGCATTTTGGTTACCAAAGGCGATGGAATCCGGGCATCCTGACTTCAAGCATGAGAACTCGACACTCCGAGATTTCCAAGCGCCGTTTCGCGGAGACCGAGCCCGGTTGCGTGGAGCCGATCTCCCGCTTTTTCCGGCTTCCGCCGGAAGGATTATCGAACACGCTGCGCGCGGGCACAGATGGGGCCAGGGGAGCCTTCACCAGTCCCCGACCGATTCACTACCGGCATTCCCGGTGCGTGACGGTGCGCGAGATGGCACGGCTGCATGGTTTTCCCGATTGGTTCCGCCTGCATGCCACCAAGTGGCATGGAGCACGGCAGGTTGGCAACGCGGTGCCTCCGCCGCTGGCGCGCGTGGTGGCCGCGCAATTGATCAAGACGATGGGAGTGGTGCCGGTCCGTCCCGGGGAGATCCTGGATTTGGGCGACCCCAAGCTGTTGACCATGGATCTTTCGGAGGCATCGCGGTTCTGGGAGGTGGAGAGACCATCGTCGAAGCGTGATCGCCGTAGCGGCGCCCGCAAGCGACGCCAGGAAGATATCGAGGCGGAGCGCCTCGCCACCGTTTCTCGCTGAATGAGATGAGAAAGACGAAAGAGAATCGTTACCACGCCATCCTCGAGAAGATCTTTCTGGATCGTTATTCAGCGGGCGATACTGAGATTTTCTTTCTGCGAGCGGACATCGAATCAGCTGCGGCGAAGCTTGGTGTCATCCTCCCAAAGAATCTCGGTGACATCATCTATTCCGCCCGCTACAGGGGCGCCCTTCCACCCGCGATATTGTCGAAACAGTCTGGTGATTTGGAATGGGTGATCGAGGGAGCGGGACGCTCACGCTATGCTTTTCGGTTGAGGAAAATCAATCGCATCACGCCAAATCCCGCCCTTCTCGCGGTCAAGATTCCCGATGCGACTCCCGAGATCATCGCCGCGCATTCCCTGACGGACGAACAGGCTCTGCTTGCGATAGTGCGCTACAATCGGCTGATCGATGTCTTCCTCGGCCTCACTTGCTATTCACTCCAAAATCATCTGCGCACCACAGTCAAGTCGATTGGGCAGATTGAAATCGATGAAATTTATGTGGGCTTGGACCGCAAAGGATCGCAGTATGTGATACCTGTTCAAGCCAAGAGCGGGGCGGATCAATTGGGCACCGTGCAAACTCAGCAGGACTTGAAATGCTGTGAGGAGAAATTCCCGGATTTAGTCTGCAGACCAGTGTCCACCCAGTTTGTCGGTGATGACCTCATCGCATTGTTCGAGTTGGCGATGGAGGGGGACGATCTCAGAATTGTGGAAGAGCGCCACTATCGTTTGGTATCAGCGGGCGATATCAGCGGTGAGGATTTGAGAAAATACGCGGGAGGCCGATGACCGGTCGATTTTGACATGACCACGACGAGAAGACAGTTTCTAAAACAGGGCGGCGCGGCCGCGTCGATAGCGGTCCTGGGACCGGGGTGCGCGAAACAGGCGGAACCCGAGGCGCCCGAGCCGGTGGTGGATACCGGGGGCTGGATCGATGCCCATGTCCACATCTGGACTCCGGATCTCGAGCGCTGGCCACTGGGGAAGGGATTCACTGTGGAGCGCATGAAACCCCCGAGTTTCACCCCGGAGGAGCTGTTCGCCGAATGCCGCCCCCACGGCGTGTCGCGAATCGTGTTGATCCAAATGAGCTTCTACCGTTTTGACAACGGCTACATGCTCGACGCGATGCGCCAACATCCCGGTGTCTTCGGCGGCGTGGCGGTGATCGATGAGGAGGCTCCGGATGCCGCCGAGACGATGCGCGAACTGAAGGCGGCGGGTGTGCGCGGCTTTCGCGTCCGCGCCACCGCGGAATCCGTGGCCATCTGGCCGGAATCGGAGGGAATGAAGCGCCTTTGGAAAACTGGCGCCGAGGAAGGGCTGGCGATGTGCTGCCTGGCGAACGCCGACGCTCTGCAAGGCATCGGGCAGATGTGTGAACGCTTTCCCGAGACGCCGGTGGTGATCGATCACTGTGGCCGCATCGGGACCAGCGGAATCATCGAGGCCACCGATGTGGGAAACCTCTGTCGATTGGCGGATTTCGAGACCGTGACGGTGAAGACTTCCGCCTTCTATGCCCTCGGCGCCAAGACCGCGCCTTACACCGATCTCGCGCCCATGATCCGCCAATTGCGAGACGCCTACGGGGCCGAGCGGCTGATGTGGGCCACGGATTGTCCCTATCAGGTGCAGAAGGGGCACACTTATGGCGACTCCATCGCGCTGATCCGGGACCGGCTGGACTTTCTCAGCGAGGAAGAGAAACAGTGGATACTGCGCGACACGGCGGCGCGGGTGTTCTTCGGCTGAGCATGCGAGGTGTTCGGGTGGGCTCGCGGGGCTTGGGAACTCACCTCATCCCGTTGGTCGGAACCGTTTCCCGAGTGTCGTGAGCAACCTCTCGACATCCTCCGCGCTGTTGTAGCCGTGGACGGAGATCCTCAGCCTTCCGGCCTGGCGCATGACGTGGATGTTATCCTCCAGTAACGCGGCGTGGATCGCGCGGTCGCGCTCGTGCTGGAAGGCAACAATGCCGGATGGCGTGTCGGGTTGAGGCGGTGACATGGTCGCGATGCCCAGTTCGGCGAGTCCCTCGTGCAGCCGCGCGACCAGAGGATCGGCATGGGCGGCGATGGCCGCGATCCCGACATCCGCCAGGTATTCGAACGAGGCGGAGAGCGCGTAGATGCCGGGAAAGTTCGGCATGCCGACGGCGAAACTGGCGGCTCCCCTGGTGCGCTCGGCGCGCTCGAAGCGATCCGCGTCGAAGGCGTTGACGAGGTGATACCAGCCACCGGCGCGGGTGGTGACCTTTTCCGCGGAGATACGGGGCACGGCCACCACGGCCCCGCCATGAAGGCCGAGCAACCATTTGTAGGTGCTGCCGATGAGGCAGTCGGCGTCGAGGCGATCGAGCGCCACGCGTCCGGCGGCCTGGGTGACATCCACGGACAGCACGGCTCCGGGCGCCCGTTCACGGACCAAATTCCGCAGTGGCGCCCAGTTCACACGGTAGCCTGTGAGAAAGCTGACCAACGACACCTGCACCAGGCGGGTGCGCTCGCCGAGCAGGGCGGAGAGGTCGTCGAGTTCAAGCACACCGCGCCGGTGGCGCCAGAGGTGGACGGCGGGGCCGCCGGAGCGGGAGAGCCACGGGGTAACGCCGGAGGGAAAGTCGAGATCGGTGATCACCACTTCGTCGCTCGCGCCCAGTTCCATAGCCGTGGAGAGCAGATTGTAGGCTTCCGAACTTGAGGAACAGAAGGCGATTTCCTCGGCCGAAAGACCGAGCAGGCGGCCGGCTTGTTCGCGGCATCGATCCAGTTGGGAGAATAGGTGATCACGCCCTTCCATGCCCAGGCACTTGTGCCCGAAGTAGCGATCCAAGGACTCGCCGACGACCCGGGGAGGAATGCCCTCGGCGGCGGTGTTGAAATAGGCCCGATCCGTGAGGGATGGAAAATCGGCGAGGCGGGACGCGGTCGTCAGCATGCCAGCGGTTGTAACACGGTCCCCGCGAGAAGCAAGCGAGTGGCGGGCGCGCTCGCGTGATTGACCCGCCCCGGGGCACGGGGGAGAATATTTTCATGAAAACCGTTTCCGTTGCGCTCTCCGGCCTCCTGATCACGAGCTTGACGCATGCCGACGATGCCAGGGTCTTGGCGAGTCTCCGCGAGTCGCTGACCTTTCATGCTTCGTTCGATGGGAAGATCGACGCCGATTTCGCGAAGGGCGATCCGAAGCTCTACCATGCGTCAGTGGTGAAGCCAGAGCAGATCGACGAGCCGGGTTTGCCGCCGGACAGTCCGGATGTGGTGATTGAGAAAGGGAAGGGGCGCTTCGGTGACAGCCTCCACTTTGTCACCGGACAGGCGCCGAAGGTGTTTTTTCGCGTGCTCGACAATCTCCCCTACGCCGAGCGTGATTGGCAGGGCACGGTGTCGTTCTGGCTGCGAACCACGCCCGACGAGGATCTGGTGCCGGGCTACACCGATCCCATCCAGATCACGCCCCGCACCGCGCTCGACGCCTGTCTTTTCTTCGAGTTCGGAATCGAGGATCCGCGTCCCTGTCGTTTGGGCGTCTATCCCGACACCGCTCGGTGGAATCCCGAGGGCAAGGCGAGCCGCGACATCCCGTTGACGCATCGTCCGCTGATCACGGTCACCGATCCGCCGTTCTCCCGAGAGCGCTGGACTCATGTAGTGTTCACCTTTCGCGGTTTCAACCGCGACGACGACACGGGGGTGGCGCGGCTCTATCTCGATGGTCGGCCGCGAGGCGATCTGATGAGTTGGCCGCAGCAATACACCTGGGATCTGGAAAAATCGGAGATCCGGCTCGGGGTGAAGTATGTGGGTGGATTCGATGAGCTGGCGTGCTTTGACCGGGCGCTGACCGAGGCCGAAGTGCTGGCTCTGCATGGCCTGGAGAAAGGCGTGGCGGCGTTGCGTTGAGTATCAGTTCTCCGTTTTCTCACTTTGGAGGTAAGCGAGCAGATCGAGCACCTGGTCCTTGGTGAGCAGGTTGATCAGGCCCGGGGGCATGGGTGAGACATTGGGGCCGGCGGGATCGCGATAGAGATCGGCAATGACGAGCGAGGGGTGGATGATGGACTCCAGCATGGCGCGGGGATCGAAGCGTCCGCCGATGCCGGTGAGGTCGGGACCGAGCACGGCCTGGCTGGTGGCGGCATTTCCCTCCACGCGATGGCAGGCGGTGCAGGCGGCGGTCTGGTAGGCGCGTCGGCCGGACTCCATGTCGCGCTCGCCGAGGGGTTGGCCGAGTTCTTGGGAAAAATCCTCCATCGTCCAGTTGGCGACGAATTTCGCCGGATCGGGGGCGATCTCGGGTAGCGGTACCACCGGCGCGGCGGGTTCCAGCAGCGCCGATAGCGTTGTTCGCTCGGCATCGGTCAGCGCGGCTACGGCTTCCTTCCGCAGATCCTGCCCCGTGCGCAGCCACCAGCGGCCCCCCGGCCAGCGCTCGAAGCGGCGCAGGGCCTCGAGATAACGCCTCCGCTGATCGGTACTCCAACCCTCCTCCACGTAACGGAGAAACACGAGGTAATGCGACCAGTCGCGGGTGTCTTCGGAGGCTTCCACCAGCGCGAGAGTGCGGTCGATCACATCGGGCGCGCGAAGATGGACGAGCAGCTCGCAGAGTTCATGATTCACCGCCTGGGAGTTCGCCGGGTAGAGAGGATCGAGCGCGGCGATCATCCGGGAACGCTCGCCCTCGTCGGGGTCTCCCTGGCGAATGAAGCTCAGCTGAGTGGCGCGGAGCAGAGTCAAGAGGGTTGAGTCGTCGACCTGACCCTCTTGCATCGCGGCGCGGAGGGCCGCGAGCAGGGCGGGTTGGCGTTTTTCCTTGGCGACTCGCGCCAGGGCGAGGAGTCCGGTGGGGGAGCGTCGTTTCAGAACGGTCTCTCGCCAGTCGCCGACGGGTTGGTTTTCCAAGGCGATGCGCGCGGCGAAGCGGATGAAGCGGTCGGGATGGTCGAGGTGTTCCAGAGCCAGCGTGGTGCCCTCTCCACCCTGGCGGCGATGCCAGGTCTCCAGCCGGTGCCGGAGTTCGCGGAGTGCGCCGGCGTCCGCGTCCCGCGGGGGAGCGGACTCGTCCCCGGCTTCGCCTGTCCAGCTCACCCGGTAGAGGGCGGACTGGGTGCGTCGGCCGCCGGTGATGAACCAGAGGGCGCCGTCGTGAAAGGCGAAGTCGGTGAGATTGAGCGGGCGACCGGAGAGAAAGGTCTCTTTTTCCCCGCGATAACTGGCGCCGTCCGGGGTGAGATGCACGGCGAGCAGTCGTCCGTAGGACCAGTCGGCGATGAAGAAGGCCTCGCGCCATTTTGACGGAAAATTTGAGGCGTAGCCGAATCCCACGCCGGTGGGCGAGCCGAGTCCGATGTCGCAGGCGGCGTCGAGGGAATCGGGATAGTGGGCGGGCCATTTTCCGGTACCCCGGCGCCAACCGTATTCGCCGCCACTGACGATGTGGAGCACGCGGGTCGGCTTGTACCAGGCGAGTCCGGCGTCCCATTCGCTGTCGGCATCGTAGACGAACATCTCTCCATCGCGGTTGAAGTCCATGTCCAGCGCGTTGCGGAGTCCGCCGCAGAGGCGCTCGAATTTCGTGCCGTCCTTGTCGGTGCGGAGAATGTGGCCGGCGGGGGCGGGGAGGCGATTCCAACTGTCATCCCAGGGGTTGGGAATGAGCTGATCCTCGCCCCAGTTCTTGAAAGGCGAGTCCGGCGCCTCGTGCTTTGGATCGAGGAGCGGGTCGTTGCCGTGCACGAGGTAGATCATGCCGTCGGGACCGAGACGGAGGTGGTTGCGTCCGTGGCCGACTCCGCCGCCGGTGGCGAGGAGCAGTTTCACCTCGTCGAAGAGATCGTCGCCGTCGGTATCGCGAAGCCGGTAGAAGCCTTTGGAGTCGTTGGCGTTGGCGTAGAGCGCGCCGTGCGCCCAGAGCAGGCCCCGGCATTCCTCCAGAGATTCCTCGACCACCTCGCGTTTCACCACTTCCCCGGAGCCGGAAAAACTGAGTCGGAGGATGCCGCGGTCTTCCATTCCGAGGTAGAGGCGCCCGAGATCGTCGAAGCACATGCCGACCCAGGAATCCTCGTCCGGCGCGGCGGCGCGAATGAGCTCCACGGTGAAGCCGACGGGAGCGTGGATGGTGGTGGGCGGGGTGACGGCGTTGGGATCGTCGCGATTCGCCATTTTCCAACTCTCGTAGGCCTCGACCCGTGGCACGGGAGTGGGGGGATCGGTCTGGGCCTGGAGGAGGGGGGGGATGCCGATGCCGATGACGGAGAGGCACAGCGCGCGCCGGAGTGGGAAAGGACTCATGATGATGGAGGCTAGCAGGGGGGCAAAGTGTCGCGCACGCGCAAAACATGGTTTTTTGCGCCAGTGGCGCGGGGCTTCCCGGTTGACGATGTCGGCGCGCGGGCTTTCTGTTACCCACGCATTTCCCGCGTTATTCCCGCCATGTCCGATTCATCTGGAGACGATCACGATCTGCGAAGCCCCGATGAGGATGGCTCGTATCTCAGGGTTCGGGGCCCCATCCCCGAGGAGTTGTATTCTTTCTACGAAGAGCGCCCCTTCAAAAGCTGCACGCGTTGTGGCGAGGGCCTGGTGGATTTCGAGCAGGGTTACCGGGTGTCGAAGGTGTATCGGGGCGAAGAGGTGATTTTCGAATACGCCCTCTGTCTGCATTGTCTGCGAACGATGTTCGAGGAGTCGTCGGAGGAGTCGAAGCGCGCGCTGATGGAGTTTCAGAGGGCGCGATACCGCTTTGTGAGCGGTTTCGACGAGTGCGCGCTGTGTGAGAACACGCGCGAGGCGCTGCCGACTTTGGAGTATGGACTGGTGGGCATCTGCCTCGGCGACGGGCTGGCGGAGAGCAATCTCATCTGCGGCTGCTGCATGGAAGCCATGAGCGAGTGCGTGTCCGAGGAGACGCGCAAGGGGTGGGACCGCTTCGTGGAGGACAATTTCCCCGGGGTGCCTGCGGACTTCGAGCCCATGCCGATACGTGGCCCGGTGGGGGTGATGTGAGGTTAGCCGAGCGACTGATCGCTCTCAGCGGGAGCGAATGTCGGATGCCTGCGCGGCGGTGATGGGACGCACGGAGAGTTCGGAGTCGAGAGGCATGATCTGGATCTCGGGGTTCTCATCGAAGAGGAGTTTCTCGTAGGTGATCCAGACGCTGCCGGCTTTGTCGGGTGCCAGGGTGCGGGCGCCGAATTCGCGCTGCATTTTCACCCAGCCTTCGGTGCCGGTGGCGATCTCGATGGCGAACTGCTGTTGCTCGGGCTGGCCGAAGTTGGGATCAACCTGCCGCATGGCGTCGTTGAGCACAATGATGGGTTTGAACAGCTCCTGATACCTGACCCGGCCATCAGTGATCTTGGGCAGCTCCGGTTTCGGCAGGCTGAGCTTGACCTCGAGGTTGAGCGAGCCTTTGGGTTGATTGGAGACCAGGTCGGGATTTTCGGCGAGCAGCTCCGCGTTGTGCGGCACCATGAAGTATCCGTTGGCATCGACCTTGAGCACATGGGGGGCTTTGGTCCGATCCAGAAACAACTCGATCTGTCCCGGCTTCACCGTCTCGATCTTGCTGGAGATGCGCAGGGTGTAGATGTCGGCGTCCTTGGGTTGGGCGGCGTCGCTCTGGGCGATCTTGATGAGCGCCTCGTAGGGGATCTTGGCGATGTTGTCGAAATCGATGTTGGCGTTGGTGTCCGGCGCGGCGGGCGTCAGCGGCGCGGGCGAGGGCAGGGGCGCCGGGGTGGGGGCGACCGGCGGGGGATCGGAGACGACACCGGTCTGGACCTGGGCCCGCGCCGAGGTGAGGGCGAGGATGAGGGAGCAGAGAACGATGGAAAGGCGGTCGCGTTTCATCATTGTCAAAATGGCAATTATCACGCCTTCATTAATGCCGTCTCCGGAGGCCTGAGTCGAGCGGCTTTTATTTCGCATCCGCGGACTGTTTCTCCCAGTAGAGGCGGATGCCGTCGGCGCTCATCGCGGTGGGATTGGCGCTCTGGTAGCGATTCCAGTCCTGTGGATCGAGTCCGGAGCGGAAAGCGATCTCCATCTGAAAGGCTTGATAGGCGATCTGGAGCGAGTCGGCGTCCATGCCCTCGGCGAGCCGGTCTCGCACGAACTGGGAGGCCATTTCCACGTTCTCCCGGTAGTCGTCGAGATGCGTGGTCACCTCGGTGATCTCGCCGAAATGGGTCAGGTAAAGTCGCGCGGCCCCGGATGCCCGCAGCCGGTCGATGGAGGCGAGGTAGGCCTCGGGATCGAACTGTGGCGGGGCGCTGGTGACGGACAGGTAGTCGCAGCCGGGCAGGCGGGCTCCGGCGACATCGCCGGTGAAGATGGCGTCCCCGACGAGGAAGACGTGGTGATGCCGGGCGTGGCCGGGAGTATCCCAGGCGGTGAACTCGAGCCCGGCGACAGTGATGCTTTCGCCGTCTTCCATCACCCGGACGCTGTCCTCCGGGGCGGGCATCATGTCGCCCCAGAGGGTCTCCATGGTGTCGCCATAGACGAGGCGGGCGCTGTCCATGAGACGGTCGGGATGGATGAGATGCGGGGCGGCGCGGGGATGGGCGTGGAGGGTGGCGCCATGCTCGCGTGTCCACCAGCCGGCGGCCCCGGCGTGATCGAGATGGACATGGGTCACGAATACGTCGGCGACGTCCGCGGGATCGAAGCCCAGTTCCGCGATCCCCGTCAGCAGCCGTGGCAGAGTCGAGCCGGGTCCGGTTTCCACCAGGGCGAGGCCCTCCGGTCCCTCGACGAGAAAGGCGGCGATGATCTCGGGGACGCCCTGGAACTGCAGGTCGATGGTGTGAACGGTCATGGCGCGGCCAGCAAAGCGCAGGGGATGAGCGCTGGCAAGCTTGCGCGGTCTGAGACACGCGATTTGCGGTCTGAAAACGCGCCTTCCGCGTTCCGCCTTGCCCCCTGCTACTCGCCGGTCTAGGCTCCCGACTCGATGGCCCGAGATTACACCCTCCAGCGCGTTCCCCGTCAGACCGAGTCGCAGATCGACTACGCGGCGGAGTTGAATCCGCAGCAGTTCGCGGCGGTGACGGCGCCTCCCGGGCCCGCTCTGGTGATCGCGGGAGCGGGCTCGGGCAAAACACGTACCCTGACCTATCGGGTCGCTTACCTGTTGGACAACGGCATCCAGCCGGGGAGCATCCTCCTGTTGACCTTTACCAACAAGGCTGCCCGGGAAATGCTCGACCGGGTGGAACAACTCGTCCCGCGGAACACCTCCGATCTCTGGGGAGGCACTTTCCACTCAGTGGGCAATCGCATCCTGCGCCGTCACGCCGAGCTCATCGGCCGGGATCGGGGCTTCACCATCATGGATCGGGAGGATCAGAAAGAACTCATGAGCACGGTGGTGGCGGAGTGCGACGTGGATCCGAAAGCCTATCGCTTTCCCAAGCCGGAAGTTCTGCTCGACATGATCAGCCTTGCCCAGAACACGGGCGAAGACCTCGACGAGTTGGTCGCGTGGCGCTATCCCTACTTCGATCATCTCCGCGAGCCGATCAAGCGTGTGCGCGACGCCTATGAGGCCAAGAAACAGTCCACCAACTGCCTCGACTTCGACGATTTGCTGGTCAAGACCCTGGAGCTGCTCCGCGGCAACACCGCCTTGCGGGAGAGCTACCAGAAGCAGTTCGAGTTCGTGCTGGTCGACGAGTATCAGGACACCAATCACATACAGGCGGAACTCATCGACCTGCTCGCGGCCCGGCATCGGAATGTGATGGTGGTCGGTGACGACGCCCAGTCCATCTACTCGTGGCGCGGCGCGGACTTCCGCAACATCCTCCAGTTTCCCGAGCGCTACGAGGACGCCCAGGTTTACAAGATCGAGACCAACTACCGCAGCGTGCCCGAGATCCTGGACCTCGCCAACCGGGCCATCGCCGCGAACCGCAAGCAGTTCCGCAAGGAGTTGGAGCCCCATCGCCCCGAGCGCGAGATGTTGCCGGCGTTGATCCCGGTGCACGATCCCAACACCCAGGCGGCTTTTGTCGCCCAGCGCATCCTCGAACTCCGCGAGGAGGGGATCGAACTGGAGGAGATGGCCATTCTCTACCGGGCGCATTTTCACTCCATGGAGATCCAGATGGAGCTGACCCACCGCGGCATCCCCTTCGTCATCACCAGCGGGCTGAGATTTTTCGAGCAGGCCCATGTCAAGGATGTGGCCGCCTTCATGAAATTCGTCGGCAATCGCAGGGACGAGATCGCCTTCAAACGCCTCATCCGCATGCTGCCAGGCGTGGGGCAGAAAAGCGCCGACAAACTCTGGCGGGAATGGCTGCGCTGCCCGTTGGCGGAGGCGGAGTCGGTGCCCAACTATTCCGAGGTGATGAAGACCTTTGGCGTTCCGGCCAAATCCAAGAGCGCCTGGGAGCAGTTCGCATACACCCTGGATGAACTCGTCGACGCAGAGGGCAAGCCCCGTCGGCCCGCCGAGATGATTCCCTCCGTGGTGGAGGGTGCCTACGACGACTACCTGCGGAGCAAGTTCTCGAATTATGACAGCCGCAAGCAGGACCTCGCCCAACTGGAGCGCTACAGCGAGAAATTCGATCACCTCGACGAGTTTCTCAGTCAACTGAGCCTGCTGGCCGGGCAAGACGCGGTAGGCGCCGCGCGGCGGGAATCCGACAAGGAGTCCATTACCCTCAGCTCCATCCATCAGGCGAAAGGACTCGAGTGGCGGGCAGTGTTCGTGGTCTGGCTGACCGAGGGCATGTTCCCCAACAGCCGGGTAATTGAGGACGACGAGGATGGCGGGGGTTTGGAGGAAGAGCGCCGTCTTTTCTACGTCTCCGTGACCCGCGCCAAAGACGAACTCTACCTGCTCTACCCGCTCGTCTGGCCCGCGGCCCGGAACGGGGACGTGCTGCAACGCCCCTCCCGCTTTCTGGGGGAGATACCCTCCGACTTCATGGAAGAATGGCGCGTCGGCACTGGCTGGTAAATCTACACAACTTGTTCTAGATCAACGGAAAGAGCGATAATTTACGCTGGATCATCAGACGCAGAGCGGGCGCTTCACGCGTCTTGTGGTAGCCGCCAGGGCTCATTCCCTTATCAGACCAGGGCGTGCCACAGCGGTTGTTCGCAGGACGGCTTGGGTGGAGTTCGTTGTCACCGACAAGCTTTGTGCGTGGCCAAGCAAATGGCTTGATTGTCAATAATCAACGGGCTGTTGATCAAATAATGACAGCTTGCTAGTTACCCCAAGTTGAACACTTTTGAAGTGCCGATGTAGCCATATCAATGGTTTGCGGCGCTCACGGGGTGTTTTGTGGCACTACATTTTTGCACCATTCCCTCGGGGGTGCAGACCAAGCCGATGTTGACCTGCTTGCGGTCGGGGCGATGTCGGCTTACCAGCGCTCGGCCACATCGAGTTCGCTTCGGTTGCCGCAGAAGCGGGCGAGGGTGAGGATGCAGACGATGAGTTCCCAGGGGAGCGTTTCGCGCCCCGGCGGGATGATCTCGCGAAGCAGGCGGTGCAGCCCGAACCGGCGCCAGAGGGCCAAGGCGATGTAGGCCTGACCGAAGTCGCGCACGCGCTCGACGCGCAGACTGGCGAGATCGACTTCGGTCCAACCGGAGGGTGGACGGGACGGGAGGGGCTGGCCGAGTTCTCCCTGGATGGATCGGGCGGGCCGACCTTCGAGCAGATCGGCGACCTGCTCCCAGTCGTGGCGGGAGTCTGCATCCAGGCCGGGGGCCTTGTCGAGATTGGCGACCAGTTCATGGCGCGGTCCCTTGGCGGTGCGCACCGTGCGCATCAGCGACCAATACTCGTAGGTCTCGCCATTTCGGATGCGGCGGTTGCGGCGCAGGAACATGTCGCTGTGTCGGGCAAAGCGGCGGGCTCCGGCAACGGGCAATTCTCCACTGCGTGCCTCCGCCCACCACGGGGCAACGCAGCCTCAAGGCTTCGGGGCGAGAAATGCCGGAAAATCGCCCGGAGAATCTGCCAAAGTGTTCAACTTGGGTTAATTTCCATTTGCCCTAACCCCATAGGATCAGCGGGATTCCTTGCGGATCTGGCGCCGGATCTCGGCGAGATCCTGCTCTATTCGGCCGAGCAACTTAAGGGTCGCCGCGTTGGGCTCGTCGGGGTCGGGCAGCATGGACAGCTCCTGCATGGTCGAGACGATGATACCGATGAAGAGATTCAGAATCGTGAAAGTGGCGATCATGATGAAGGGCACGAAAAACGCCCAGGCCCATGGATGTACCTCCATCACCGGCCTCGCGATGCCCATGGACCAGCTCTCGAGGGTCATGATTTGAAAGAGGGAATACAGGCTCCGGCCTATGGTACCGAACCAGTCGGGATGACTCGCCCCGAAAAGCGATGTGGCCAGCACCGAAGCGGTGTAGAAAAAGACTCCCATCACCGCGACGACGCTGCCAAGCCCGGGGATGGCATGGAGGAATGCGGCCACCACACGCCGCAGGCTGGGCACCACGGTGAGGAGGCGCAGCACCCGCAACACGCGCAAGGCACGCAGGACGGCGAGTGGTCCTGAACCCGGTACCAGAGCGATTCCGACTACGGCGAAGTCGAAGACATTCCAGCCGCTGCGCCAGAAATGGCGGCCGTAAGCGACGAGTTTCGCCACCAACTCGGCGACGAACCCCAAAGATAGCAGGTGAGCTTGCCTCACTGCTATCCGTTGTTGGACGAGT